>JAFDZG010000241.1 GCA_018267065.1 Bacteroidota bacterium | reverse complement strand
GCAGCCGCCACCGCGCTGGCAGTGGCCTGCTCCGGTCCTGTTTCCACCGATACCGGCATCGTGGCCAACCGCACGGAGAATGTGGTGGGCATCAGCCAAGGCACGCCTGTGGCCACGGCCGACCTCAGCATCAGCGGGATGACCTGCGAGATGATGTGCGGCAGCATGATCAAGGGCGCGCTGGTGAAGGTGCCCGGCGTGGAGAAGGCCGACGTGGCCTTCCACGACGGCGATGCCCTCGGCCACGCCAGCGTGACCTATGACCCTGCGAAAGTGAACGATGCCGAACTGGTGAAAACCGTGCAGGCCTTGGCCGACGGCCAGTACAAGGTGGAGGCCATTGCCGTGGTGAAGCAGGTGCTGGGCAGCCCTTCCGCCGACAAGGGGCCCGCCAAGGAAAAGAGCGATGCATCCGCCTCCCTGATGCCGGAGGTGCACATGCCGAACTTGGTTTCCACGCTGCTTTCGCTGGTGCGGATGTGATCCGCGCCCCGCATCCTTTTTATCCCACGTTGCGCAGCAAGGCCAGCAGTTCCTGCTGCACATGCACGCCGCGGTCCGCTGCGTACCACGCGTGGACCTTTGCGTAGAGTTCCTCCTTGGGCAGTTGCTTTTCCGGCGGCAGTGCCTTGTTGGCAAGCACCACGGACTGTGCCTCCCGTGGCCTTGGCCCCCAGGAAAAGAGCTCCTTCCCTTGCAGGTTGAAGGCGATCAGCTTGGGGATGCTCCGGGTGCCGTTGGTGAGGAAGTGTTCCATCAGGTCCAAATGCTCATCGCGCAGCAACAGGCCGTAGCGCACGTTGGGCGCGGCATCCGCCATCAGGTGCAGCACCGGCGCCACTTGCGAGCTGTCGCCGCACCATGGCTCGGTGAGCACCAGCCAGTTCATGGCCGGGGCGTGCTTCAGGGCTTCCGCCACTTCCGGCAGCAGCTTCACTGTCTTCTCGTTGCGCACGGTACGGGCCAGGTTCAGCTTGGTGTAGGCCAGCATCTCGGAACTTTGGTCGGGGCCGGTGGTGCGGTGCTCCGCCACTGCACGGTCGAACAGCGCCCGGTAGGCATCGGCGGTCATTGCCTGTGCCATTGCGGCCAGGAGCTCAGGGGCCGGTGCTGTACTTGCAGTTGCAGCCATCACTTCCCCACAACAGCTTGCGTGCTGTCAGGGTTCATTTCCTTGAACTTCGCCATCAATTCTTCGTCGGTGTACTTCAGGTTCTCGATCATTTGGGCGGCATCCTTCGCGAAACGGTTATCGGGAAATTTTCCGATCACCACCTGGTAGGCTTGCTCAGCCTCTCCTTTCTGCCCCAGTCCGTTGTCAATGGTGAAGGCTTTCAGGTAGTAGCTGTCGGGGATCTTCTTCCAGTGCGGGAAATCCCGGATGATGCGGTCGTAGAGGCCGATGCTGCCCTGCGGATCGCCCATGCTGCTCTTGAGGTTCGCGCCCCGGAAGAGGTATTCCGGCGTGAGCGAATCCAGCGGGTGCAGCTTGGCATAGGCCAAGTACACGTCCAGCAGCGCCTGTGCGCCTTTCCGGTCGAAGCCCGGATTGGCGTACAGCGAATCTTCCATGGCATGGATGCGCCCGGCGGCAAGCGTATCGGCACCGGTGCCTTGTCCTTTGCCATTGCCTCCGCCGCAGGCGCTGAGCAGGGCCAGGCCCACAGCGGCGATCAGTGTTCCACAGGTTGTCTTCATTTCACGGGCGTGAATCGCATTTTGTACTTCGCGTCGGTTTTGCCGCGGCTGATGTCCCGCAGCTTGCCTTGCAGCATGCGCTTGCGCAGCGGGGGCAGCAGCTCGGTGAAGAGGATGCCGTCCAGGTGGTCGTGCTCATGCTGCAGCACCCGCGCGGCGTAACCTTCAAATTCCTCCTCGTGCTGCTTGAAATCCTCGTCCATATAGCGCATCACGATTTTCGGCTGGCGCTCCACGTCCTCGCGGATGCCGGGGATGCTGAGGCAACCTTCTTCAAATGCCCACTCCTCGCCTTCTTCCTCCACGATATAGGGATTGATGAAGACCTTCTTGAAATCCTTGAGGTGCGCATCCTCCGTGGGGTTGCCGTTCTCATCCTCCGCGAAGGGCGAACAGTCCACGATGAACAGGCGGATGCTCTCACCGATCTGCGGAGCGGCCAGGCCCACGCCGCTGGCGGCGTACATGGTCTCGTACATGTCGGCGATGAGCTGCTTCAGGCCGGGATGGCCCGGTTGGATGTCCTGGGCTACTTTCTTCAGCACCGGGTCGCCATAGGCGCGGATGGGGAGGATCATCGGGGTGCGAATTTACGGGATAGGGCTTGGTTCGCAGGGCCTGGTTCGTAAGGCTTGGTTCGTAGGGCTTGGTTCGTAGGGTGTAGGGCGTAGGATGTAGGGGCCGCCCCAACTACGAACGCGCTACACCCCTCTCCGCTCCATCCAGCCTTGCAGCAAGATCACTGCGCTGATGCGGTCCACCGCGCCTTTTTCACGCCGGGCCTTTTTGCCGATGCCGCTGTGCACCATGGCCCGCTGGGCCAAAACGCTGGTGAAGCGCTCGTCGGCGGTTTCCACCCAGTGCTTGGGAAATTGGCGCTTGAGCTCGGCGATGAAGAGCCGGGTGTTTGCCGTGATGTCCGTGGGCGTGCCGTCCAGGTTCACCGGCAGGCCCACCACAAAGCCCTCCACCGCCTCCTTGGCCGTGTAGCGCTTCAGGTAGTCCATCAGCTCGCGGGAATCCACCGTTGCAAGGGCCGAAGCGATGATGCGCGCGGGGTCCGTAACCGCCAGGCCGGTGCGCTTGAGGCCGAAGTCGATGGCGAGGACGCGCATGGGGCAAAGGTGGGGTTGGGCGGATCAACTCGGTGCTTCGCATAGCTCCAAGGTCCCTGATCGGAGATCCGGAGGGAGCAATCCCATGTTTCAGCCATCAGTGCCGCGGACCGGAATCGGGCGATCTTTGGCCCATGCACGAACTGATCGAGAAAGCTTGGAACGACCGCAGCCTGCTGGCCGACCCTGAAGTGGTGCAGGCCATTGAGGGCGTGGTGGAGCAACTGGACCGCGGGGAGCTGCGCGTGGCGGAGCCAACAGCCGTCATTCCGGGTCAAGCCCGGAATGACGGTGCGTGGAAAGTGAACGAATGGGTGAAGAAGGCCGTGCTGCTCTACTTCCCCATCCGCAAAATGGTGACGATGGAGTGCGGGCCGCTGGAATTCCACGACAAGATCCCGTTGAAGCGCAACTACGCGCGGCTGGGGGTGCGCGTGGTGCCGCATGCCATCGCGCGGCACGGCAGCTACATCGCTCCCGGGGTGATCCTGATGCCCGGCTACGTGAACATCGGCGCCTATGTTGATGAGGGCAGCATGGTGGACACTTGGGCCACCGTGGGCAGTTGCGCACAGGTCGGCAAGCACGTGCACCTGAGCGGCGGCGTGGGCATCGGCGGCGTGCTGGAGCCGGTACAGGCCGCGCCGGTGATCATTGAGGACGGGGCCTTCATCGGCAGCCGCGCCATTGTGGTGGAAGGCGTGCATGTGGGCCGCGAGGCCGTGCTGGGCGCCAATGTGGTGCTCACGGCCAGCACGCGCATCATCGATGTAACCGGGCCGGAACCGAAAGAAATGAAGGGATACGTGCCGCCGCGAAGCGTGGTGATCCCGGGCACCGTGCCCAAGCGCTTCCCGGCGGGGGAATACGGCGTGCCCTGTGCGTTGATCATCGGGCAGCGCAAGGAGAGCACGGACCGGAAGACGAGCTTGAACGAAGTGTTGCGGGAATACAATGTGGCGGTGTGAAGGGGATGGCAGGTTGCAAGGTGAAGCGGGCCGTGGCAGCGGGCTTATGGCAGTTCACATGCAATTGGCAACCAACACCGGGCTCATGGCATAGGAAGACTTGAAAGGCAATGGAGCAAAGCGGATCGCGGACGATACTTGTGGTGGAGGATGATCCACGCCTCTCGCGTTCGCTTTGTGAGCAATTGGAAGCGGAAGCGTTTGGCACGTTGCCGGTATTCGATGGCAAGATGGCGCAACGCGCCATGGACCACGGAGGCTTTGACTTGGTGCTGCTGGACCTAAGCCTGCCCGGGGTGAACGGGTTCGACCTGTGCCGGCAGATCCGCATGAAGGACCGTAACACGCCGGTGATCGTGCTCACCGCCTTTGGCGACATCGACAGCAAGCTCAACGCCTTCAAGCTCGGTGCCGACGATTACTTGGTGAAGCCCGTGCACTTCCAGGAACTGCTGGCAAAGGTCAATGTATTCCTGAAGCGGGCCGAGTCCAACCCTTTGGCCGTGGAACACATCACAGTGGCGGACTTGGCCATTGACCTGGGCACCAAGACCGTGGTGCGCGGCGGGAAGTCCGTGGACCTGACCCCGAAGGAATTCAACCTGCTGGTGTGCATGGCGCGGAACAAAGGACGTGTACTGAGCAAGGACCAACTTGCCCAGCAGGTTTGGGATGATGCCTACGGTGTTTCCCCAAACACCATCGAAGTGTACATCAGCTTTTTGCGGAGCAAGGTGGACAAAGGGCACGCGTTGCAGTTGATCCACACGAAGCACGGCTTCGGATACACCCTGGACGACCGGCAGCCATGACCACACGCGTGCGGCTCTCCCTGCTCTTCGCCGCGTTTTCCATGGCGCTGCTGCTGGGCGCATTGGGAACCATCTACTACTCCCATTCCCGGTCGCGCCAAAGTGAATTCTTTGACCGGCTGCGCACCCAATGCCTGCGCACCGCGCGCCTGCTGGGCGAGGTAAAAGCCACCGACCGTGACTTGCTGCGCCTGCTGGACCGCAACAGCATCCACCGGATCTACGACGAAAAGGTGCTGGTGTTCGGCAAACGCGATGAGCTTTTGTACAGCAGCCTGGACGACGAGCCCATCCATTACTCCAAGGCCCTGCTGGACAAGGTGCGAAGCGGGGAAGAGACCAACTGGCGCGATGCGGAAGGCGATGAGGTGGTCGGCGTGCACTATACCGAAGGGGGCGCGGACTATGTGGT
>JAFDZG010000240.1 GCA_018267065.1 Bacteroidota bacterium | reverse complement strand
GGTACACGGACAATGAGCTCGATGAGCTGATCCGTGAGATCGTGCAGGGGCTGGTAAGGGAAAGCGAATTGATCGCCAACGCTTACATGAACGGCTACCGTTGAACACAGTCCTTCGCAAGCCCACTTGACGGGGCTCTAAACGGACAGGTGGCAAGGCCCCGGCAACGCGCCGGGGCTTTCTCACGTCAAGATGGCAAATGACCCTTGGATTGGGCGGCCAAGAGTGCCTTGAAATTGATGACCGGCCCGGAGCGGTGCCGTATTTATCGAGGCAAACCGGCGGCTTAATTTGGCGCATGATGCGCCTGATGATGTTCCGTGCGTTGGCCGTTTTGGCCGGTTGCACATGGCTGACAAAAGCGGAATGCCAGCTTCAGGTCACAAGCAATGTACCAGCCGTCTCCGTGGTGCAGAACGTGCTGCTTGGGCCGGGCGTCACCGCAAGCAACATCACGTTCACCGGGAATCCTGCGCAGCTCGGCACTTTCATCGGCACCAGTTGCTTCCTGGGGCTGGATTCGGGCATGGTGATGACCACCGGTGCCGTAACAAATGCCTTGGGGCCCAACAACCAATCCGGGATCACCACGAATTTCAACGGCCCGGGCGACAATGACCTATGGATGGCCTCCGGCTCCGGGCTCGCGCTTTCGTATGACGCTGCCGTCCTCCAGTTTGATTTCGTTCCCACCGGCGATTCACTGTCCTTCCGCTTCGTATTTGCCAGTGACGAATACCTGGAGTATTTGGGCGGTGGGATCAACGATGTTTTCGGGTTCTTTCTGAGCGGCCCCGGGATATCCGGGCCATACAGCAACAACGCGGCCAACATCGCCCTCTTGCCCGGAACTTCCATTCCCGTCACCATCAACAACGTGAACGACGTTTCCAATTCCAGCTATTACATCAACAACGGCGATGGCTCCAACGCCCCGTACAACGGCGACGCACGGTACATCCAGTTTGACGGGCTCACCACCGTGCTCACGGCGAACGCCAACGTGATCTGCGGCGAAACCTACCACATCAAGATCGCGATCTGCGACATCTCCGATTGGATCGTGGATTCGGGCGTGTTCCTGGAGGCCGGAAGCTTCCGCAGCAACACCGTGGAACTCTCCGCGCAGATCAACAGCGGCGGCATGGACAGCACCTTGTTTGAAGGCTGCGGGAATGCCACCTTCCACATTGTCCGCGCAGGCGACCTGTCCCTAACTGATACCGTGCATCTAGTTACCTCGGGCACGGCGACGGCAGGTGTGGACTACAACAACCTCCCGCCGCAATTGATCTTTTCACCGGGGGCGGACACCATCTCCATCACCGTGAACGCATTGGCGGACGGCGTGCCGGAGCCGCCGGAATTGATCGACCTGATGGCCGTGTGGAACGGCGATTGCGGCAGTGATACCACCGTGCTGCATTTCTACATCGCCGATCCCCCGCCGATACTGGTCTCGATCAACCAGGACACCACGCTGACCTGCCAGGACAGCACCCTGATGATCGCCCATGTCTCCGGCGGGTACGGAGCGCTGCAACTGAATTGGAACACGGGCATTGCCGATGGGGATACCTTGGCGTGGCTGCGTCCGCCGCAAACCACGCAGTACATCCTTTCAGTCTCGGATGGTTGCGGAGTGCTCAATCCATCCGACTCGATGACGCTTACCATATTCCAGCCGGACACGTTCGTGTTGGCCATGCACCCGGACACACTGGTGCACTGCCCCGAAACCACCGCGCACTTGTTCGGTTCGGCTTCCGGAGGTACCCTGCCTTATACGTACGCATGGACCGGGGGACCGGGCGGTCCGCAGTATGCGGTGGCGCCTGCGGTTACCCGAACGTACACCTTGCAGGTGCAGGACCGGTGCGGCAACTTGGTCACGGGTACATCCACCGTTACGGTGGATTACGATACCATCCATGTTGAAGCCGGGCCGGACACGCTGATCTGTTTCGGGGACACCGTCACTTTGCGGGCTTTTCCATCCGCTGGTTACGGTGCCGTCATTTTGCAATGGTTTTCCGGGGCCGGTGCGGACAGTGTCCGCGTCCATCCCGACCGGTTTACACATTACTGGGTGCGGGCCACCGATCAGTGCAACATCGCGGATTCAACGTATGCAACGGTGGAGGTGGAGCACCCCATCGCCGATTTTACCGTTGATGGCGACCTCTGGGAGAACAACTTCCCGATCTTCTTCAGGGACATGAGCCAGGGCGCCATTGCTTGGTCCTGGGATTTTGGCACGGCCGGCCTTACCAGTACGGACATCAACCCGGTGGTCACCTTTCCGGACCCCGGCAACTTCCCGGTGCGCTTGGCCATTATGGACACGCTGGGATGCGTGGACACGTTGGTGAAAACCCTCGTGGTCTCCCCGGAGTTCAACCTCTACCTGCCCTCCGCCTTTACGCCGGATGGCGATGGAATAAATGATGTTTTCGCCGTGTCCGGAACGGGCATCCAAAAGTTCCGGTTGCGCATCTTCGACCGCTGGGGCCGCATGGTGTTTGAAACGGAAGACCCGGCCATAGGCTGGGATGGCACCATTGACGGGAAAAAGCCGGTGCCAGGCGTGTATCCCTATTTGTTCCGGTATCTCGGTTCTGCCGGAAGGACGGCAGACCGCTACGGCAGCGTGACCTTGGTGCGTTGAGCAGCACTTCCCGCAGGGCCCGCAACAGGTTGCCTACCGGCGGCCTTTGGCGGGGCTTCGCAAGGGCGGCGGTGGGCGCTTTACCGCTCCATTTTCATATTCCACGCGTGAAACCACCTTGCCTGCGCCGTCATACGTGATCATCGGGCCGTCCAGCCGCCCGGCCTTGTAGCTCATCTCCTGGGTGATGCGGCCCCGCCTGTCGTACACCAGGCATTTGCCGTCCGGCGCGCCGTTCAGGAAGGATTGCTCACGCTGTTTCACGCCGGCATCATCGTAATAGGTCCATGGCCCGGTGGGCGTGCCTTTGGCGTACATGCCCTCGCTGGCAATGGCGCCCCGCTCATTGTATACCACCCAGCGGCCGCTCTTCAGTCCATCGGCAAAGCTGCCCTCTTCATTCGGCTTCCCGTTGTCATACCAGCTTTTCCAAGGGCCGTTCTTCATGTTGTTTTTCCAAGTGGCCATATAGCTCTGCGTGCCGTCCGGCAGCCATCCCTGCCAGATACCGTCCATTTGCCCATGCAGGTAAGACCCTTTGTCTTTCTGCTGGCCGTTCTCAAACCAACTGTTCCATGGGCCTTCTTCCTTGCCGTTCACATAATTGCCTTCTTGAAGTTTGCGGCCGCTCTCGAACCAAGTGGTCCACTGGCCATCCTTTTCGCCGGCCTTGAAGCTGCCCCGCTTCCAGTTTTGGCCGCCGTTGTAGTAGTACAGCCATTCGCCTTCCTGCTTTCCGTTGCGGTACAAGCCCGTTGAACTGAGCTGTCCGTTCGGGTACCAGTACTTCCACAGTCCGTCCTGCAAGTCGTTCTTGAAGTGCCCCAGCATGTCCTTGCCGCCGGTGGTGGTGAGCCATGTCCAGGTGCTGTCTTTCTTGCCTTCGCGGTAAAAGCCGGCAACGTTCTCGTTTCCGTTGGTGAACCATGCCGTGAAGGACCCGTCCAGTTTGCCCTTGCTCCAGTTCTCGCTCCGCTCGGGCTTGCTGTCCGAATACCAGAGGTCCCAATGGCCGTGCTTCACCCCGCCCAGCCAGGAGCCTTTGGCCTTCAAGTTGCCTGCGGGCCAATATTCCCGTTGCTCCCCGCTGCGCACGCCCAGGTGGTAACGGCTCACTTCCGCCGTGTCGCCCGTGGGGTAGTAGGTCCGTATGAAGCCCTCTCCCTTCTTCAGCGTTTGGGTGCTGTCCCGGTCCCAGGCATCCATGCTCAGGCAAATGCCCTTGTCGCACTGTTCGGTGAGCATCTTCTTCCCGTTGGAATAGTAGTAATTCCATGTTCCCTGCTTGGCGCCCTTTGCGTACGGGCCTTCCTCCATCAACTGGCCGTTGCGGTAGTAACTGTGCATGGTGCTGTCCTGCGCGCCGTTGTGGATCCATCCGTCATGCTGCACCTGGCCATTGTCGTAGTAGATCACCACGTGCCCGTCGCGCTGGCCGCTTTTGAAGTCGCTCTTTTCGGTCAGCTTGCCATCGCGGTCCCAGAATTTCCATTCGCCCCATTCGCGCCCGTTCACCATCAGCCCCTCGCTTTTCTTCACGGTCTTCAGGCTGTCCCAATGGTCCACATAGGGCGCCACGGCCTGTGCTGCCGTGGAGCCGTGGACCAGGGCTGAAAAGGCAATGGCAAGAACCAATGGAAATGGAAAGCAGGGGTGGTATGGGCGAATTCGGTGCATGTGGCCAAAGGTAGGCGGGAAGGTGGCGGTGCCTTTTTCCCGGAACGCGGGGCCATGGTCGATCCGTGTGCATTGCAATTACGGCATTTACCGTAGCAAAATCAGGTGTTTCACGGGATCGCGCACACCGTTGGAAGCCCAAGTTTTGCAACGCGTCCTACCACTGGCATCCGCAGCCATGAAGAACGATTCACGCATCCTCCTATGTGCCCTCCTGTTGGCCTTGCTCAGCTTGGCCGTGCTGCAGGCCGAGGCACAGGTGGTGAATGAGGACGACTTGCGCAAAATTGCCTTGCAGGGCAATGATGCACCATTGGTTGCCTTGGAATGTCTGCCGAACGGGCACACGGTGTGGGCCTTGACCAAGGATGGCGGCCATATCGCAGTATTGGACACCGCTGGTTGGGCGGTGCTGCGCAACATTCCGTTGCAAGGATTCGGGCGTGGCGCTGAATTGACCGCTTCCGCCGACGGCCGCCACGTGCTGCTGAAAGAGCCGCCGCCCGCAGGAGACCCCGGCAGGCCGAAGGAAATGCACATGGCCGTATTGGATGCCGCCACCGGTGCGGTGGTGACGGACATCCCTTCCGCCATGGATGCTTGCCTGATGCCGGATGGCTTGGCCACATTGAGCGGTGAAACGGTCACGATCTGGCCGTTTGAGGGTGCCCCGCGCAGCTTCACGGTTCCGGCAGCGGCCTTTGCACTGGCAATGGACCCGCAGGCAAAGCATGTTGCGGTCTCCATCCGGCCGGATGCGGCATCCATGGAGCAGGTGCCCGGCATGCGCAACGACAAAAAAGCCATGAAGGCCGCCTTGAAGTTCCGCCAATTGGTGGCCATCCATGCTGTTTTGGATGGATCACGGCTGTGCATCGTGCCCGAAGTGTATGACCTGGTGCAGGGCCTTCGATTCACCGCAACGGGACGGCTGCTGGTGTACAGCGTGCCCGATATCCGTTCCGGCATCGCGGCAGGCGGCCACATAGACCAAGTGGACGCAGGCACGTGGGGCCCGTTGCGCGCAAGTTTCATGACGTGGACCGTGAGGCCCCCCCTGGCCCTCTCACCGGACGGGGCCACGTTGGCGCTCAGCAGCGTGGAAGGGCGCAACAAGCGCAAGCTCACGCTCTATGACATGGCAACGGGCGACACCCGCCTGATGATCGACCTGGAACAGAAACGCCGCTATGACAAGGCGGAAGGTGAACTGCACGATGCCCGGCTGGGCTATGCCTGGCTTCCGGACGGGCGCCTGCTCGTGGCCCAAGGACCGTCCATTGGTTGCTTCAAGCCATGATGAAGACAGCAGCACCGATCATGTTGGCATGGGGCCTTGCGCTCGCTGTTCCCGCCACGGGGCAGCGCAAGGCAGAACTGAACACGCAGGCCGCCGTGGATGAGCAAGTGGGCAACGCGCTCGCTGCGGAAAAGGTCCGGGGAAAGCTGGCGGAGCTCGCCTCGGAACCAGGCCTGCGTGGTTCGTTCATTTTCGACATCACCGTGGGTGACAAGGGAACGGTAGTAACCGTTTTCCCCGTGGAATGGGGCACGGACGACATCCCGCTGCGAAACCGCCTCAAATCCTGCCTCATGGGCATCCGTTTCGACTTCAAAGTGCCCAAGGGGAAACGCTTCAAAACCCGGCAAACGCTGGTATTCCCTTAATAAGAGAATCACCGACACCGCTTCAGCAACACCAACCACCATGACGCTCCGCAACTCCGTATTCTTGGCAGCATTGATCTGTGTGCCTGCCCTTGCACAGGAAGATATGCCCACCGTGTGGACCACCCGCCTGGACCACAAGATCCAGTACAGCGGCACCGGTGATGCCGGGGGATTGAGCTACGCCGCCAGCGACAAGGAAATGTCCGTGCTGGACAATGCCACCGGCAAGGTGGTCTGGACCAAGGCCTACAAGGACATCGCCCCCAAGCTGCGCAAGATCGACGAGCTCATCCCCTTTTGGGAAAGTGATTGCGTTTTCCTCTTCGACCGTAAAATGGGCAAGGACCAGATCGCGGTGATCGACCTGAAGACAGGCCAAAGCTTGTGGACCACCGACGCGTACCAGAACGTGGGCGAGGCCAACGTGTGCTACGTGAAGGAACGCGACAGCTTCGCCATCTGCAACAAGGAGGGCATGCACTTCGTGAAGGCCCGCACCGGCGAAGAGACCTGGACGACCGTCGCATTCAAGGGGTCCATTGGGCGCTATGTGGCCACCGATGACGGCAACATCATAGCGATGAACATCCTGCCGGACGGCCTGGCCGGGCTGTTCGCCGGATTCAAGGCCCAGATCGCCAAGATCAACATGGCCGACGGCTCCCTTACCTGGGATGCCCAGTACATCGGAAAGCCGGAGCGCAAGGTGCTCACCGGGGAATACCTCTATTCGCTGGACATCGACCAGGACCGCGTATACCTCCGCCTGAACGGCATGCAGGTGTTCGATTACAAAACCGGTGCAAAGCTCTGGACGGCTGCCTTCGATTTCACCCCGGACCGCGTTAAAGGCAGGCCCATGAACGCCGTGAAATGGGGCGT
>JAFDZG010000023.1 GCA_018267065.1 Bacteroidota bacterium | reverse complement strand
TGATGGGCTGAAGAACGGTTTTCCCGGGGACCCTGTACCTGGCGCCAACACTGAAGAGATGCTGCCCACCACTTGGGACAATTTGCATTGGTGGGGAGACTACGAGCAACTGCACCAGATCAGCGCGCCTGGAGCTTTCCATGCGGCCCATTTGCATTGGCGCTGGGGAAAGGTGGCGCAAGAACCTGCACCCGTATTGAATGTGTTTCCCGGTACAGAACTGGGGGAGAAACAGTTCATTGGCACCTATATCGGCGGCCCCCTGTTGGACCCGCGGATTCCCAGGCAGGACATCTCAGTCATTGTGGTGGAGCGGGGTACAATAAATGAACTTGACCGGGATTTTTTCGCGCAATTAACCGCCATCCGACCTATGCCGGATTTCATCAAGGATGGCGCACCCTTGGAATTGTGGATGCCTATTCAAGTACGGTTGGGCACCGCCAATGCAACAAGGAAAGGCATGGTTTTCATCCATGGCTTGTACTTCGCGCATGATCCTGAAAAGTACCGATTGACTCCTTTAAGCCGAATAGGAACAAAGGAGGATGAGTATCACAATGGGAATAGCGTATTTCCGGATCAGGAGTGGCAAAGACCCCCACAACCTGAATGAAACGGTGGACAAAACGGCTGGTGTTTGGTGGCATGACAGCTGAGTTTGTAGCAATGGCATTTGTTGAAATGAATGAATGCACAATGATTGCCTTGTCTTCTCTGGCTGTCCCTGCATTGATCTTGATGTACAGGCATGGCAAATGGAATGGCGAATTATTTATTCGACTGTTGGTTCACGGTCTAATACTACCTGTACTCATATTATTGCCGATACCAGGAGGCTATTTTGCATGGATATTGTTACTTCCTGCGGTGTGTTCTTTCATCTGGATGCAGGCAATAGTTGACCGAATATTCAGTTGGCGCTTGAGTTGGCGCAGGATTGTTGGCATCATTATACTGCCGCCCATATTGGCACTTGTACTAATGGCCACAGGGACATGGGTCGGTAAGCTTTGGGAACCATACAGGCTTCGTAATGGGCAGCTCTTCATAAGTGCATTCGTTACACTCTCCGCACTTTGGATCCTATGGCGCACAAGAAACGTTACTCGCCGGTCACCAAGCATCTCATAGCCTGTAGCCTTATTCAGGCCACCAAACTGGCCATCAAGATCAGAAGCTCACCTTCCAAGAAACACCCCCAAACCATGAAAAACCCGTTCACACGCATCGTTCTTCTCGCCGCCCTCGGGCTGGCCGTCGCCTTCACCGCCTGCAAGAAGGACGACGATGAACCGTCCACTCCTTCCGGAGGCCAAACCAGTACGCCCACCGATCCCCGCGCGGCCTATACCGGCACTTGGCTGGTTTCGGATTCGCTTTGGTTAGATGGCCAACTGTACATGAACCAGCCGGAGACCTACGTGCTCACCATCTCCACCGGGGGCACCACGGCGGATACCCTCTACTTCAACAACCTGTGGAATGACGGAACGGGCTACTACGCCATCCTTTCCAACAACTTCTTCTCCTTCCCCTCGCAGAACGTGAGCGGCCCGTACAACATGAGCGGCAACGGCACCTTCAGCGGTACGCACTTGGTGTACCAGACCAGCGGGGATGTGTACGTACACCACGGGTATGGGCAAAAGCAATAGTGTACGGCAAGGGCGCTGCACCGAAGCCGGCTAAAGAGGCCGTCCAGCAAATGCTATGGGACAGGCTTTCAGAAACAGCCCACCTTGATGCTTACCCCCGCATTGATGCCGTGCAGCGCGTCCTTGGGCGTTTCTGGCAGGTCCAGGTCGCTGGTGTAGCGGTAACTGGCACCGATGCCGAGGCGTACCAAGCGGATCACGTTCAGCTCCAGCTCGATGCCCGGCTCCACCACGAAGAAGGCTTGTGCATCCCAGTCGCGGTCGTCCATGCGCTGCGGTGTACCGGTTTGGTCGGCGGGATCGTAGCCGTGGTTGTAGCCGTAGGTGACGCCACCGGCACCGATGAGGATGGGCAACGCGATGTGTACGGGCGATCGGTAAGCGACGATCGGCTCGATGAACAGGCCGCCATAGCCCATGTACAGGCTGCTCCTGCGGCGCAGTTGCACGCCTTGGTCGATAAGGTGCTGGTCGTAGGCCGTGTTGGGCACGTTGGTCACCAAGCCGTGCCCGGCAAAGCCGATGGTGACGCGGTGGTCGATGAGCCAACCGCCGCGCGCACCCACCAGAAGCGCATCGTGATCGAGGATGCGGGTGTAATGCGCAGTGGGCGCGCCCCAGCCGCCGTTGTGCTGCTTGCGGCCATCGCCCAGCAGCGTGCGCATGGGGGCATCGGTGGTGTCCTGTGCGAAGTTCGGTGTGGCGGCGAGAGCGAGGAGGAGCAGTACGAAGAGGTTCCTGAAGGGCATTGTTGCGGGATTGTTTCCGCTATGACAATGCGGGGGCGGGATACCCCTATTGGGGGGATAAGTTTTTTATTGGTGTTGTTTGTAGGGAGTAGTTCGCAGGGTGTAGGGCCTAGTGAGCCACGCCTACGAACTACGAACAACGTACGTTGAACTATCCCTCAAAACCTCACCCCCACCCCCGCTTTCCAGCCGATCCAGCCGTTGATGCGGGCCACATCCATGCGGCCGGTAAAGAGCGCATCGCCCGGGGGCAGGGTGCTGGTGTAGGCACCGGTGTCGCGATCGCGCAGGTCGCTGACGAGCGTGTTCAGCACCGGCCCGGCGGAGAGGATGAAGCGATCGCCGAAGTACACGCCGGGGCTGATGCTGAAGCGGCC
>JAFDZG010000239.1 GCA_018267065.1 Bacteroidota bacterium | reverse complement strand
GTCATGCCCAATGTTTTTCCGGTGATCGACAGCATCCCTGCCGTGGTGTTCGGGAGCAACACCGCGGTGGACGGCACCACGCAAACCTTGCGCATGGACATCTACGCGCCCGCAAACGACATCCTGACCGACCGACCGGTGGTGGTGGTGGCCTTCGGGGGATCGTTCGTGCAGGGCGACCGCGGCGATGTGGCCCCGCTGTGCTCACAGCTTGCCCGCATGGGCTATGTGGCCGTGGCGCCCGACTACCGCGTGGGCCTCTTCTTCCCCAACACCAGCACCACCATGCACGCCGTGCAGCGCTGCGTGCACGACCTCAGGGCGGCCATCCGCTTCCTGCGCAAATCCGTGGCCGAGGAAGGCAATCCCTACCACATCGATCCGGACCGGATTATCATCAGCGGCGTAAGCGCCGGGGCCATTGGTGCGCTGCACCTTACGTACATGAACGACCCTGCGGAACTGCCCGCACCCTTGGTGGCCGACAGTGCCGCGCTTGGCGGCATGGAAGGCAACAGCGGAAACCCCGGCTATTCCAGCGTGCCCATGGCCTGCGTAAGCCTGAGCGGCGCCTTGATGGACACCACCTGGATCCACCCCGGCGACCAGCACTATGCGGGGATCCATGAAACCGGCGACGGCATTGTGCCCTGCTACACCGAACAAGCGTATGCCCTCGGCTTCCCCACGGGCATCGTGGTTTCCGGCGATCACGACATCAGCCTGCGCATGGACCATATCGGCTTGCCGCACTGCTACCTGGAATATCCAGGCACGGGCCATGTGGGCTACTTGGACTACGACCCGGTGAACTCGCTGGCTTTTGTGTACCAGTTCCTGGCCAATGAGGTGTGCAACCAGACGCTGGCCTGCAGCGATGCCACCGCAGGCGTTGCCGAAGCCGCATCGGCCACCGATCCGCTCAAGCTGTGGCCGGTACCCGCCACGGATGTCATGCACCTTGCATTGGATGCCCCTGCCCGCGTGCAGATCTTGGATGCACAAGGCCGGACCGTGCTGGAGCGGGCAATGCCAAAAGGCACCACCTCGTTGGACGTGTCCGCTTTGCCCGAAGGGCTGTACATGGTCCAAACCACCGGGGCCACGGTGCAAACCGCGCGGCTCCTCATCGCGCGTTAGAGCGATCAGGCCTTCGCCCTGCGCTTGCGTTCCGCGATGATCAGCGAAAGCTCGCGGCCGGTCTGCCCGCGTGCACTGGTGTTTTCCTGCGCGCGGCGGATCAGGTAGGGCAACACTTTGCGCACCGGGCCGTAGGGCACATACTTCACCACGTTGTAGCCTGCGGCGGCCATGTTGAAGCTGATGTTGTCGCTCATGCCCAGCAACTGGCCGAAGTGGATGCGCGGGTCGTTCTTGGCGATGCCCGCGTCCTGCATCATCCGGGCCAGCAGCAGCGTGCTCTCTTCATTGTGGGTGCCGTTCAATACGCCCATCCGGCCGATGTGCTCCATGCAGAAGCGCAGTGCAGCGTTGTAGTCCGCGTCCACCGCGGCCTTGTTGGCCCCGATGGGATCCCGGTAGCCTTTCTCCGCCGCCCGCTCGCGTTCCATTTCCATGTAGGCCCCGCGCACCAACTTCATGCCCACGTGGAAACCCTTGGCCGCCGCCAGTTCCAGCTCCTTGCGCAGGAACTCCAGGCGGTCGTGCCGGTACATCTGAACGGTGCTGTAGACCAGTGCACGCTCCTTGTTGAAGCGCTCCATCATTTCGGTGGCCAGCACGTCCACCGCAGGCTGGGTCCAACTTTCCTCGGCATCGATCAGCAAGGGCACCTGGGCTTCAAAGGCCGCCTGGCAGATGCGCTCCACGCGGCTGCGGGCCTGTTGCCACGCCGTGGCTTCGTCCGGCGTGAGCGCCGCACCGGCGGAAACTTTCTCCAGCACGTCGTGGCGGACAAGGCCCGAAGGCTTGAACACGGAGAACGGAATGTCCGGATTGCCCTTGGCTGCCGCTATCGTGCGCAAGATCTCCGCGGCCGTGCCGTCCATGGCAGCCTGGTCGCCCTCCCCTTCCACGCTGAAATCAAGGATGGTGCCCACGCCGCTCTGCGCCAGCTTGTGCGCCGTCACCAGCGATTCCTGGATGTTCTCCCCGCCGCAGAACTGCTTGAACACCGTGGCCTTCACGATGCCCTTCACCGGCAGGTGCAACGCCAGCGCTGCCTTGGTGAGGGTGCTGCCCAAGTTGGTGAGCCACGGCGTGCCGATGATCCGGAACAGCCAGTAGGCCTGCCAGAGTTCCTTGTTGCTCTTGTGGGCGAAGGCCGTGGCCGTGTTGCCCAGATCGGGCAATGTGGTTTTGCCTGACGGACTTTTTACGTCTGCTTGCTGCATGTGGCGCCGCGTGCTTGTAGTTCGTTCCTTTGGGCGCCTTCCCGCAGGCCCCGTTCAGGGTCTTGTGGAAAAGCGGGCAAAAGTAGCCATGGCCACGCACGGCAAAGTGACGCCCATCATGCAAACGGGACATCCACCGGTGTTCATGGGCGCGCACGCCCTTGCCCATTTGGAACAGCGGCTGGCTGCGCTCCCGGCCACTTCAACCTGTTTCATATTGGGCGATGAGACCACCATGGCACAATGCCTGCCGGAACTACTGGCACATGTGCCCGCCTTGCAAGCGGCGCACAACATCCAGGTGCGCAGCGGTGAGCAGAGCAAGGACATCGAGGTATGCCGCGCCCTTTGGATGCACCTTGCCGAACAACATGCCGACCGGCAAGCCGTGCTGGTAAACCTGGGGGGCGGGGTGATCACCGACCTCGGCGGTTTTGTGGCGGCCACGTACAAGCGCGGCATCCGCTTCATCCACGTGCCCACCACGCTGATGGGCATGGTGGACGCGGCCATCGGCGGGAAAGCCGCCATCGACCTGGGCGGCGTGAAGAACCTGGTGGGCGCCTTCGCCGATCCGGATGCCACCTATTTGCACACGCCCTTTCTGCGCACGCTGGGCAAGCGCGAGCTGCTGAACGGCGTGGCCGAGATGGTGAAGCACGGGCTGGTGCGCGATGCCAACCATTGGAACGAGGTGAGGCGGGCACCGTTGCACAACCTGGAAGCACTTGCGCCGTTGATCGAGCGTTCCGCCGCGATCAAATCGGAGGTGGTGGCCGAAGACCCCCGTGAACAGGGCCCGCGCAAGCTGCTCAACTTCGGGCACACCATCGGGCACGCGCTGGAAGCCTTCGCCATGGAAAGCACGCAGCGGTCGCTGTTGCACGGCGAGGCCGTGGCCATCGGCATGGTATGCGCCACCTGGCTCAGTTGGCGCACCGGCCTGCTGGACCGCGACCGGATGAACGCGGTGGAGGAACACCTCATGGGCCTGTATCCTTCGTTTTCCTTCCAGGCCACCGACGAACACCGCATCCTGGAGCTGATGCGCAACGACAAGAAGAACAGCAGCGGCGAATACCGCTTCACGCTGCTCACCGGCATCGGCAGCGCCGAAGTGGATGTGCCCATCACCGCCGCGCAAGTCACCGAAGCCCTGGAACATTACAGGCTCCTGTTGCCGGATGCGCACCTCCGTCTCCATTCGCAGGCCTGAAGGCACACTGCGCGGAAGCATCGCCCTGCCGCCGGGCAAGAGCGTGGCCAACCGCGCGCTGGTCCTGGCTTCGCTGGCAGGCGATCTGCGCAGCGTGCATGGCTTCGGCCACGCGGATGATGTGCGCCTGCTGCACCAAATGCTGGCGGAACGGCCGCACACCATGCACTGTGGCGACGGTGGCACCACCTTCCGCTTTCTGCTGGCGTGGGCATGCGTGCAGGAAGGCAAAACGCACCTGGTCACCGGAAGCGAACGGCTCATGCAGCGCCCGCAAGCGCCGTTGGTGGAAGCATTGCGCATGCTGGGCGCGGACATCACGGCTTCCGGATCAGGCTTGCTGGTGCGCGGGCGCAACATGGCAGGCGGCCGTGCCGCGCTCCATTCCCCGGAAAGCAGCCAGTTCATCAGCGCCCTGCTGTTGGCGGCGCCCCGCTTTACGCAAGGCCTGCAACTGCAATGGACCGGCCTGCGCCTCAGCGAACCCTACGTGCGCATGACCATCGCCCTGCTGAAGCAATTCGGGGCCGCAGTGCAGGAGGATGCAGAAGGCATAAGCGTTGCACCGGGATCCTTGCGCGCCGCGCCATTCCACGTGCCGCCGGACTGGAGCGCCGCCGCTTTCTGGTACCAGGCCGCTGCCCTGGCACCTGGGTCGGAAGTGCTCTTGCAAGGCCTGAAAACCGACGGCCTGCAAGG
>JAFDZG010000238.1 GCA_018267065.1 Bacteroidota bacterium | reverse complement strand
GGTCTGGATGTGGTATTTGAGCATCTGGCTGCGCTCGTCGGCGCCGTAGCGGTGCTTGAGCGCCTTGGCCCAGAGGCGGCGCGCCACGCGGCCCATCACGGCGTACTCGGGGTCCATACCGTTGCTGAAGAAGAAGCTGAGGTTGGGCGCGAAGTGGTTGATGTCCATGCCCCGGCTGAGATAGTACTCCACGTAGGTGAAGCCGTTGCTGAGCGTGAAGGCGAGCTGGCTGATGGGGTTGGCGCCGGCCTCGGCGATGTGGTAGCCGCTGATGCTGACGCTGTAGAAGTTGCGCACCTTCTCGTCGATGAAGTACTGCTGCACGTCGCCCATGAGCCGCAGCGCGAACTCGGTGCTGAAGATGCAGGTGTTCTGCGCCTGGTCTTCCTTGAGGATGATTATTTGGGCGTGCCCCCTCGCAAAAGCCTCGGGGTCCGGCTTTCCGCTGCTGCTCCTCGGCCGGATTACCGGCCTGTGGGGCATCCGCTTCAATCCGTCACGCGAAGCACCCGCAAACGCTTGCCGCACAGCGCACGTTCTGATATCGTATTATTACGATACATTTGCCGTCATGGGACTAGCCAAGCTCGAGGTCTTCACCGTTAAGGATAACCGAATCGCCCGCTACGCACGGGCCTTGGGGCATCCCGCACGGGTCGCCATTCTGAAGTTGCTCATCAGCAAGCGGACGTGCGCATGCGGTGACATCGTGGATGAGCTTCCCCTCTCCCAGAGCACGGTGAGCCAGCATTTGAAGGAGTTGAAGGAGGCGGGACTTATCAAGGGGGACATTGACGGAGCCAAGGTCTGTTATTGCATCGACGAGAAGGAATGGAAGGTGGCCAAGACCTATCTCGCGGAACTGATGGACAGTGACGTGCCCATGAAAGGCGATTGCTGCTAACACGGCAATCCATCATGGTAGACCGATATAAGGTAACACCCACAAGTGAATGAGCGCACGTAGGTATCTCGCCGAGGTCATCGGCACGTTCGGCCTCGTGTTCTGCGGCACGGGTGCCATTGTGATCGACGAGCAAACGGGCGGCGCAGTGGGTCACATCGGCGTGGCCATCACCTTCGGGTTGATCGTGTTGGCCATGATCTACGCATTCGGCGAGATTTCCGGCGCCCACCTCAACCCCGCCGTCACCTTGGGCTTCGTAGCGGCCGATCGCTTCCCGCTTCGACAAGTTGCGCCGTACATGGCGGCGCAGCTTGTCGGGGCGCTGCTCGCCAGCTACACGTTGCATTGGATGTTCCCTAAGAACATGCACCTCGGCGCTACCATGCCCGCTGGGTCCTCCATGCAATCCTTCGTCCTCGAAGTCATCCTGTCCTACCTGCTCATGTTCGTTATCCTTCAGGTGGCCCATGGATCCAAGGAGGCTGGGGTGCTCGCAGGTATCGCGATCGGGGCCACAGTGGGCTTGGAGGCCATGTTCGCAGGACCGATCTGCGGCGCATCCATGAACCCAGTGCGCAGCCTTGCCCCTGCGATCGTCTCTGGATCGCTTTCGTCTGTCTGGATCTACCTCATCGCTCCCGTGCTGGGAACATTGGCTGCTTCCTTCACATGGCGCGTATTGCGACCGAAACAACAGTCTTCCACCGACCAATAGCCTATCCATGCGCATCGCCCTCTTCAGCGACATACACGCCAATTACCCCGCGTTGGAAGCCGTGCTTCACAACATGAGCGAGCGGAAGCCGGATGCCACCTATTGCCTCGGCGATCTGGTGGGCTACAACCGTTGGCCGAACCAAGTGGTGAACGCCATCCGTGCGCACCGCATTCCCACCATCGCAGGCAACTACGACTTCGGCATCGGTCGTTCATCGAACGACTGCGGCTGTGCCTATAAAACCGATGAAGAGAAGGCCATGGGCGCAATTTCCATCGCCCGCACCAACCAACTGATCGGGGATGACGAAAGAGAATACCTCCGCACGTTACCCGCGCATTTGAACGTGGAATTCCAACTGAACGACGACAAACTGAACCTGCTGCTGGTGCATGGCAGTCCACGGAAGATCAACGAGTACCTATTCGAGGATCGGAACGAGAAGAGCATGATCCGCATCCTGGAAGGTGCCAACGCGGATATCCTCTGCTTCGGCCATACGCACAAGCCCTATCACCGCGTGTTCACGTACGAACGTGATGGTCGCCCCGCGTTCCGTCACGCGATCAACCTCGGCTCGGTGGGCAAACCCAAGGATGGCGACCCGCGTGCGTGCTACGTGATGCTCACCATCACCGATGCCACCTCGGTGCATGACGAGAAGAGCATACAAACGGAGTTCGTACGCGTGGAATACGATGTGGAACGAGCCGCCCGTGGGGTGGAAGAAGTGGACATGCCAGCCTACTACGCCGAGGCGCTGCGCACAGCCCACTGATATGCGCTGGATCACCGTATGGCCCTTGCAGGGCATCGCGCTCGCCGCATGGGCGCAGGAAGGTACGCTGTACGGCGCGTTCCCCACCATCGATCATAGCGGCGACCTCAGCGATCGCTGGTCGTACAACGCGTACCTCTTCGATGCCATCAAACTGGGTGATGACGGCGGAACGAGCACGGCCATCGGGAACGGCTCCTTCTATCCCTATGCCGAAGGTGGCATCAGCTACAAGCCAGTGAAACCGCTCTCCTTAACGATGGCGTACATGCATGAGCGGCAGTTCTCCTTCCAAGAAGGTGAACGCATCGAGCACCGCATCTTCCAGCAACTCACTTACAAGCTGCGAGCGGACCGTTACGAAATGAAGTTCCGCGCCCGCTTCGATGAGCGCTGGATCCACTTCGCGGAAGGCGGCAGTACAACGTTCTCACATCGCCTGCGTCTGCTGGCTGGCCTGAAGTATCCCGCAGATGCCCGCACCTACTTCACGGGCTACTTCGAGGGCTTCCTCACCAGCAGCAATGACTTCAGCTATGACGAGATGTGGTCCACCGTGCCGGGGGGGCAAACTGGGGGAGCGCAGTGCCGTGGAAGTCGGCCCTTTGTTCATCGATCGGCGGATGCCCGATGGCTGGCTTGGGCAACGCTACCTCCAGTTCACGTGGGGTTTCCCATGTGGACTGGAGAAATGCTCGACCACCTCAGCGCTGAAACTAAGGGCCTTGTTCCACCGGCGATCCCTACTTTCACCCCCCACAGGAAATGGGGTCTTCCTGATCCAACCGCCACAGTGGCTGATGACTCCTGTTCACATAAGCTCCAATGGGCATGAACAGGTTATGGCTGATCGTAGGTCTGGGTGGTTTCCTCGGTAGTGTGGCACGCTATCTCGCTTCAACACAACTCACGCGGCTCTTTCCCGCAACCTTTCCATGGGGCACGTTCGCCGTGAACGTGATCGGCAGCTTGATCATCGGGCTGGTCTTCGGCTTCTCGCAGCGCTACAACTGGGCTTCACCCGAATGGCGGCTCTTCCTCGCCACGGGCTTCTGCGGCGGCTTCACCACGTTCTCCACTTTTGCCTACGAGAACCTGCAATTGATCCAGAGCGGCAACTACGGCCTCTTTGCCCTGTACGCCACCGCCAGTGTTGTGCTTTGCATCGCAGGCGCAGCGCTCGGCTACTTCCTAAGCACCCTTCAATAGCCCCACCTCATGCCTTCCCAACGCATTCTCATCGCTGTTGACAGCAGCGAGTTCTCCATGCAGGCCGCCAAGCGCGGGCTGGAACTGGCCCACGCGCTCCGGTGCAAAGCCGCACTGGCCTTCGTCGTGGACACGTCGAAGGCGCTGGGCAACATCGACGCTGGTATTCTGCCCGAGAACGCCCTGATCGTACTGAAGAAGGAAGCGGAACGAACCTTGGATCAGCTTGCGGCGATGTACAATGGCAACGAGCTGATGAAGTTCATGCCCGAAGGCCATCCGAAGGAGGACATCCTACGCACCGCAAGAACGTGGGAAGCCGATCTGATCGTGGTCGGCACCCACGGCCGAACAGGTCTTCAACACTTGCTCACGGGCAGCGTGGCCGAGCATGTGATACGACATGCCAGAGTGCCCGTAATGGTGGTCCCCGTAGCGGAGTGAGCGGCAATGGGGCATTGTCTCGTGCCATAGAGATCGAGTATGCGAACAGGTCATGGTTATCGGGTGCGGTATCTCACCCGCACCATCTGGATCCTTTCGCTCGTCAGCCTATTCACGGACATGGCGAGCGAAATGCTCTATCCCATCATGCCGATCTATCTGCGGGAGATCGGCTTCTCCGTTCTCCTCATCGGTGTGCTCGAAGGTGTTGCCGAAGCCACTGCAGGGTTGAGCAAGGGCTGGTTCGGCAAATGGTCTGATGCCAGAAGCAGGCGCACGCCCTTCGTACAATGGGGTTATGCGCTCAGTTCCATCAGCAAACCCATGATGGGCGTGTTCGTCGCGCCGCTCTGGATCTTCTTCGCCCGCACCATCGACCGCTTGGGCAAGGGCATCCGCACGGGTGCGCGTGACGCGATGCTCAGCGACGAGGCCACGGCGGGCAACAAGGGCAAGGTCTTCGGTTTCCACCGCAGCATGGATACGCTGGGTGCGGTGCTCGGACCCGCGTTCGCCCTGCTCTATCTGCACTTCCACCCCAAGGCGTATCAGGCGCTCTTCTTCATCGCCTTCGCGCCAAGCGTGCTCGCCATTCTCGCGTCGCTTCTCCTTCGTGACAAGTCGCAGCATGTGCAACGCACGGGAGGAGCTGGGCCGTTCTTCGGCTTCCTGAAGTATTGGAAGAACAGCCCTGTCGCTTACCGCCGCTTGGTAACGGGCCTGTTGCTCTTCGCGCTCTTCAACAGTTCGGATGTGTTCCTGCTGCTTCAAGCGAAGAGCGCGGGCCTCACGGATGCGCAGACTATCGGCGCCTACATCTTCTACAACCTCATTTATGCGCTGGCGGCGTTCCCTTTGGGCATCCTTGCCGATCGCATCGGGTTGAGGCCCACACTGCTCCTTGGCCTTGGGTTCTTTGCCGTGGTGTACTTCGGCATGGCCGCTGGCGGAAGTCTGGTCTTCATCGGCTTCCTCTTCCTGCTCTATGGCCTGTACGCCGCCGCCACCGAGGGCATCGCCAAGGCGTGGATCACGGAGATCACCGACCCCAAGGACACCGCGACGGCCATCGGCACCTACGCGGGATTCCAAAGCCTCTGTGCGCTCTTGGCCAGCTCGTTCGCGGGCCTGCTGTGGTTCGCGTTCGGCCCCGCCGTCACTTTCGCCGTCACAGGCACCATCACCCTTTGGGTGATCGCCTATCTGCTGCGGTACACGCGCCAACGTTCCACCTGATACCTGCTCTTCGCCCTACCTTGCACCTCGAATGAAGGCCGCCCTCGCCCTCCTGCTTATCGCTTCGATGCTGGTCGCCAGTTCGCCTTTGGCTTGCGCGGCGGGTGGGTGCGAAAACACAAGCAGCACTGAGGCCAAGTGTGAGAGTTCTTGCGGAGCGCATTGTACAACGCCAGCCGAGAAAGCTTTACCCAAGGGTGATGGGCCAGAAGCACCCCAGCCCTGCATTCCCTTCATGCACTGCTGCGTCTGCACCGTTCTGCAGCCTGTGGAACCGATGCGATTGGTGGTTCTTTTGCATCACAAGGAAATTGTATTTGCACCGTTGGCAATCACAATGTCAGCACCATGTTTGGATGCCATTTGGCACCCACCGAATGCTGCTATTGTTCAGGCCTGACACCGGCCCTTCGTACATCTTTCAACAACAGCAAAAACGAAACACATGAACAAGTACCTGATGGTCCTCGTGGCCATCATTATCAGTGCAAGTTCCTTCGCCCAAAGCAGCGGGGGTATTTGCCCGAACCGTCCGAACTGCATCTGCCATCCTGCTGTAGCGCAAGCCGTAGCATCCAAGGGCAATGCCGTCGCAACGGTGAATGTGAGCGATGCCGTGGCACCCGCTCCGACCACAACCATAGCTGGGGACGTGGTTCCCTGCCCCAACCGCCCAGGCTGCATTTGCCCCAACGGGGTGAAAGCCGATGCGGAGGCCACCGCTACGAAGTCGGAAGGTGTCCCCCCATGCCCGAACGGGCCTGGATGCATCTGTCACTAACACGTGACAGCTTGAAAAATGGTGGGGCCTCCGCAAGGGGGCCTCACTGTTTGTGGGATGTTCGTTCGCTTGGTGCGTGTGAACTTTGGCTGCTGGACCTAACCCGGCCATGAACAAAGACCGCCGAACCCTGCTGCTCGTCTTCACCATCAACGCAGGCTTATTCGTGGCCGAGAGCGTGGCGGGTTGGCTGGCGCACAGCATGGGCCTTGTGGCCGATGGCTTGGATATGTTGGCCGATGCCATTGTCTACGGCTTGGCACTGGCAGCCATTGGCAGAGCGGCGGAACACAAGCGGCGGGTGGCGCACATCAGCGGCTTCTTGCAACTAGGGTTGGGCGTGCTGGGCTTTGCCGAGGTATTGCGCCGTGCGTTGGGCAGCGAAGCGGTGCCAGCGCCGTTGACCATGGCTCTGATCTCGCTCTTCGCGCTGGCAGGCAATCTCACCTGCCTCTATCTACTGCGGAAGTCGAAGAATGGCGAGGCGCACATGCAAGCCTCGTGGATCTTCACCAGCACCGATGCGCAAGTGAACGTGGCCGTGATGGTGGCGGCAGGGTTGGTGGCATATACGGACACGCGCTGGCCCGATCTGGTCATCGGGGCAGTGGTCTTCGGGCTTGTATTGCGTGGTGCTTGGCGGATCATGAGGCTTTGAGCGGTGCGCCCAAGAACGCACGTACACCACAAGGCCCTTCACATCCCAAACTACATGTTCCGGCGGTATTGTCCACCGACCTCGAACATGGCAACCGTTAGCTGCCCCAAACTACAATACTTCGTCGCGTCCATGAGGACTTCGAACATGTTCTCGTTCTGGATCGCCGCCTGCTGAAGCTCCTTGATTGCCTTGGCCGCTTCATCCGCGTAAGCCATTTTTAAGTTCTCCACGGTTGCTATCTGCGCCTCCTTCTCTTCCTCCGTTGCCCTGATCACTTCCTTCGGCAGAATGGTGGGCGAGCCCTTGCTGCTGAGAAAGGTGTTCACCCCGATGATGGGGTATTCTCCCGTATGCTTCAGGGTCTCGTAGTATAAGCTCTCTTCCTGGATCCGGCTCCGTTGGTACATCGTTTCCATCGCGCCCAAAACACCACCGCGCTCTGTGATCCGATCGAACTCCGTCAACACCGCCTCCTCCACGAGATCCGTCAATTCCTCTATGATGAAGCTGCCTTGCAAGGGGTTTTCGTTCTTGGCCAGACCAAGCTCCTTGTTGATGATGAGCTCTCGGGTACCACACCGCACCCCGTTCCGGCGCCATGGCGGCACAGCCGCCACCCTTCGGGCGGGCGCGCTCGTCCGCCCATGCTGCGTTGCTCGGCGGTCGGCTACCTCGTGATAGCCTCCCTTCCTCGCGCCTTGCCTGGCCGAACGATCATCGCCCGTGGCATCCGTTCGGGGCACGGCGTGGTACCCTGTGGCCATGGCGCGGCGCACGCTTTCCTCGGTGGGCGTGGTGATGGCCTCGTCGTAGGCGTTGGTGTGCAGGCTGTTGCAGTTGTCGTAGATGGCGTAGAGCGCCTGCAGCGTGGTGCGGATGTCG
>JAFDZG010000237.1 GCA_018267065.1 Bacteroidota bacterium | reverse complement strand
GCAGTGGGCCCGCCGGTGGCCACCACCGTGCTGCTTTCATTGGTGATCTGCCAGGTAAGCTGGTCCGGGTTGGCATCGGTGGTGAGGCTCACCACGGCCATGTTGCCGCCCACGCATGCGCAGTTCTCGTCGATCTGGCCGGTGCCGAAGCCCGGACCCGCATCGCACACATCACCCACTTGTCCGGGCGTGAAGGGGCAGCTGTCCGCGCAATCCGGGATGCCGTCACCGTCGCTGTCAGGCGAGTTGCTGATCTCGTTGTAGGCCACAGTGAAATCAATGCCGCTGTTGTAACCGTCCACGATCACGTAGTACGATTCACCCGGGGTCACTTGGATCTTGGGCGTCACATACACCCAGTTTGAAATGTTGTAGTCGTAGTAGCTGTACTGGAAGCAACTCCCGGAGTTCACGGTAGCGTAGTAGGAGGCATCGTTCGCCGGAGGGAACAGCACGGCATTGTCCGAGGCCCTGCGGATCACCAAGGCAACGTAGTTCGCAGCTGCGGTTGCAGGCAGGCAGATGTTTACAGCCGCGGAATCACCACAGTTGGTGGCGGTGAACTTGTACCAGGCATCATTGCCCCAGAAACTGCTTTCCTGGCTGCTGTAGCCGTTGGCCGTGTAACTGTTTCCGTTGATCACTACGCCATCCGTGAGGGAAATGGCATTGGCCGCGCCGTTGGCACCCACGCTGAAGGTCCAGTTGGTGGGGCAGGTGGCCGTACCGTAGCTGTTCTTGGGCACCACGCGCCAGGTCACGGGTACCCCTGCACCAAAGAGGGCCTTGATGTTGGCCGTGGTGTAGGAGGAGCCGCCGTTGATGCTGTTGGTGGGCGTATTTGCCACAAAGCTGCCTTGGAAGTACACATCATAGCTGGTGGCTCCGAACACGGCGGGCCAGCTGAAGGTGATGGCATTGCTGTTCACCGCCAGGGTGGTGCCGTTGGCCGGGAAGGTGGGGTTCGCCACGCAACCCGGTATGCCCGGGCATGCCAAGGTGAAGGGCCGCTGGTGTACCACGTAGTTGGCGTCGCTCATGATGTAGTAGTCACCGGCGGCTGGCACGTTGATGTTGAGAATGCCGCCCACGTTTGCCGGTACGGTACCGATGCAGGTGAATGCACTGGCCGCGCAACCGTTTTCCACCGGCGTGATCACATAGCCGATGGGGTTGGTGCCGAGGTCTGAAACACCCGCAATGATGCCATACGTGCCCGCTGCGGATGCCGTGAACCGGTAGAGGCGTTCAGGGCCGTTTGCGTTGCCATTGCCGCCCAAGCAGCTGGCAGCTCCCGTGTAGGTGTTGTCCCCATACGCGGCGTTGCCGTTGCTGTACGCGACGGGTGCGCCTGCATCGTCCAAGTACTGTCCGCAGCTGATCACTTGGGCCGTGGAGCAGTCCATGCTGGTGGTAAAGCGCCCGCGGTAGCCGTTGGCACCGTAGCTGGGGCCGCTGCACACCTGGCGCACGTACACGTCATAGCTGGTTACACCGCTAAGGCCGGTAAGCACGTAAGGTGAAGTGGCGGTGCTGCTGGCGATGGTGCCGTTGGTGCCCGCCGTGGCCCCGGTGCCCGGGGTGAAGCCCACTGGGCCGTACTCCACGATGCAGTCCGAGGTGGTGTTGCCCCAGCTGATCGTGGCGTTGGAACCGCCGATGGCGGAGAGGACCAGGTTATCAGGTGTGCTGCAGGCCGGTGCCGGGTTGCAGCTGATCATGGACTGCATGCCCTGGTCGTAAGTGTAGCTGCTGAATGCCTGGAAGTGCAGGGTGAGGCAGCCGTTGGCGGCCGTGCTGGTGAAGGGGCCAGGGGCCACGCCTCCCGAAGACTGCGGATTGTAGGCCGTGCCCCAGAAGGCCCCTGCCGCCAAGGTATTGGCGCCGGAGGTCATGGCCGGTTTGCCGGAGTTGAAGATGGGTGCGGCTGTGCTGTTGCCGTTGTGTACGAACAGGCCCACCGCATTGCTGTTGCCTCCGTTGAAGCTGAACTTGCTGATGGTCATGGTCACCTGGTCGCCGGCATTGTCCGGGCAAATGGTGATGGTGCTGTCCTTGGGTACGGGCGTATAGGCGACGTATGCCGTGGAGTTGTACAGGTCGTACGTTCCACCGCAACCCACCTTGGTGCGGAAGTTCAGTCCGGGGCTGCTCCAGGCGCTTGGGTCATCGCCCACGCCTTGGTCATCGCACAGGCCGCGGAAATACACGGTGTACTGCGTATTGGCCGTGAGGGTGGCCGCCGTGGTGGCGCTGCCCGTGGCGCTGGTGCCGCTGGTAATGGCCGCATCGCCGGAAGCACCGCCGAAAGCAACCACCTTGTACTCCACATTGGGCGAGGCACCGGCGGTCCAGCTGAAGCTGGCATCATGCACGGTGGTGGCTGTTACTGTGCGGTCCGTCGGTGGGAAGCAGGTGGGGCGCACGGCGCAGGTAAAGTTGGCGCTCCAGCCCATGCCGCCGGTCCAAACGCCGGCGGAGAACACTTGCACTGTGAGGCAACCGCTGAGCGAGGTGGCTTGGTAGATCGGGGGCTCGTTCGCGGTGTTGATGGAAGTCCAACCACCGGCGGGCAAGGTCCATTCGCTGCCGCTATAGGCCGGGCCATTTCCACCCGGCACCATGGGCGCGGCGGTGTTGTCCCCGTCAAAAATGTACATGCGGGAAGCGTTCGGCGCGTTCCAGCGCAAGCCGTTCCATGCGGTGAAATCCACAGTCACCACATCCCCCGCGTTGTCCGGACATACGGTGTGCGTTTCAGTGAACTGCGCCGTGGTGAGGTTGTTCACCCCGCCCGGGCTCACCCAGGTGCTTCCGCAACCCAGTTCAGTGGTAAAGGTCTTGTTCATCCACACGCTCAGGCCGTCAACGGTGCCGCAATCGCTGCGCACGTAGAACGTGTAGGCCGTGTTGGGCGTGAGGCCCGTAGCGGAAGCCGTGGTGACCCCTGGCAGGGTGGTGCCGCTGGCCGCTGGTGCCGGATCGCCGGGGTTGCCGCTGCTGCGCACTTCCCAGGCATAGCCCACAATGTTTCCGCCGCTGCTGGCACCCCAGGCCAGGTTGGCCGTGTGGGCGGTGATGCTGCTCACTGCCATGGAAGATGCTGATGGCGGGATGCAGGTCGCCGGCGTCACGTTCAACATATAGTCTTCCGTTTGGCCGCCGTAGGTGGGGCCCGCACACGCTGATGCAGCGGCTTCGGAATAGCTCACCACCACGCGCATGCGGCAATTGCCAGCCAAGGCAGCTGCCGAAACATTGATCGTTCCGCTGAAAATGGCCGGATCGGTGGTGACATTGCCACCGATCTGTTGCGTGTCATCAAATACACCGTCCTGGTCCCAATCGAAGAAGGCCGTGGCATACATGCTGCCCCACGGGTTGCTGGCGTTTATGGTGATCGGGTAGCTCAGCGGGCTTTCCACGTTGCCTACCACGCTGGTAAAGTTCTCGAAGGTGGAGGTGGTGTTGGTGCTCGCGTTGTTGATGTCCGAGATCTGCACCGAGGTAATCGGCATGACACCGTAAGGCAACGAGGCAGGCACCGGGCATGGCAGCGTATTGAACGTGGGCCCGGGGATCCACACACTGGTTTGTCCACCGCCACAGTTGGTGCGCACCCATGTATGGTACACCGTGCCGCCAGCAAGGCCGGTCACGTTCACGGTATTCCCGGAAACAGTGCCGGTAAAGGCGGCCGCATTGGGGTTGTTGCCCGCATCCACGGCGTAGTCCACATCGCCTGTGTTGGTCCAGTTGAGGGTCGCGCTGGAAGTAGCCGCATTGGAGACGGATACCCCGGAAACCGCCACCAAGCAGGTGGCTGGCGTCCAAGTATAGCTCATCATGTCCGGCGTGTTTGCCTTGCTACCGCTGATGGTGCGGTTCGCCACATTGTACGGGCTGCTCTCCAAGGGGCTCAGCTCATGGAAAATGGCCGAATAGTAGTCCTGTGCAGAGCCGGATCCGTAATTGTTGTAAGGTGCATAGCCTTGCACGCCGGCCCAAGGGATGCGCTGGCTGAACTCGGTGGAACCCGGATAGCCGTTGTGGTTGGCTTGTGCCGTATAGGCGTAGGGCCAATTCTGCCATGCACTGGTACTTGCATCATAGAAACCAAAGGTCTTGTACTCAGTGGAGGTCTTCCCGCCCAAACCGGTTTGGAAAGCCGAAGCAGTGTTGGAGCGCCAGCACTTGCCGAAGCGCACCTCCACTTTGTTGGTGGTTTCGTACAGCCGGATCTGAAAGTCCATCCGGCGGAAGTACTGCTGGTCCGCAGTCGGGGCACCCATGAACCCATAGTTGCGCCATTGCACCACAAAAACGCGGTTGGGCGCCGTGCCAATGGTCTCATAGCGCAACTCCGCACCCGGATAACTCGGATAGGTGGGGTTGTACACAATGGGATAGGAAGCGGTCCCGGAATAGGAGAGTCCCCCCCCCTGCACGCCCACGGCCACCACGCGGTTGCGGCGGTCATCGTTTGCTAAAAGGGTCGTGTTGCTCAACGGAAGGAAGCTTGCATTGCTGGAGGGCACGGTGTACACACTCACGGCCGTTGCGCCACTGGCGCTTTTGCCGAAGCCGACCCACCCCTGGCCGCTGATGCCCACACGGTCGAAGGTTTGCCCGTTGTAAGTAAAGTTGAATCCGATCGGGTAACCGGGCCCGGTTTTCAGCAGCGGTGTGCCGGAGAGTTGATATTCCGCCTGGCTTCCGTCGGCGTTTCCGGGCGTATTGCCCACAAAGCTGGCAGCACCCAAGTACCCGGTTGGTCCACTGGCGGTGTACGTGCTGTAGCCCACCCCAAAGGTGGTGTTGGCAGCCACGGCGGCCTGCGTGCCATTTGCCAGCACGGTGCCACCGGTGATGGGCTGGAAGGCGGCATCCTCATCGGCTTGGAGGATGCTGCTTGTTTGGAGCAGTTTATTGTAGGAAAGCGTGTACTGGGCCACCTGTGCGAATGCGGTGGCGGTACACAGGGCGAGCGCCGCTGCCGCAAGGGGCTTGGCCCACGTTCGGTTGTGTACGTGCCGGGCAAGTCCGGAGCGTATTGTCCT
>JAFDZG010000236.1 GCA_018267065.1 Bacteroidota bacterium | reverse complement strand
CGAACCCTACGTTGGAGGGCTTGGTCAATTCAGCTTGAAGGTGACTGGAAATGACATTTCACCTGGGTGGCAATGAAAATGATTCTCCTTCATCAGAATTTCTTCGAATTTCCGATCAATGACTTTTATGGCTTCTTCATCGCAACCGTATCCAATACCCTTTATAACGTGCTTGTTACTGATCTGACAAAGAGTGTCCACGGTGAATCCGACGATGACGATGCCTTCAATTTGTGCGTCGACGGCCTTGTCTGGATAGTTACTCCGCCTAAGCATGACTGAAGGAAATCGATTTCCATTCAAGTTGCTTGTATCGGCTTGTGCTTGTACCGCATCAGGTTTCAAAGTAGTCATAAATGCAATGCATGCGACTGCAATAGTTGATTGCCTCCAGCTTTTCATAAGTGAATAAGTGAGGAAGGAATTCAAAGGGTTTAATGGTCGTCCGTTGATGGGTCCTCAATGGCACTTGAACAGATCGAACGGCTCCTTACAAGCCTTGCAGCGGTACAGCGCCTTGCAAGCGGTAGAGCCGAATTGGCTGAGCATTTCGGTTTCTGTGCTGCCGCAATGTGGGCAAGCAATGGCAGGTGATCCGCCCTTCAACGCCCGGATGTCCGCCGAGTGCGGCGGCGGGGCGATGCCGAAGTCAAGCAACTTTTTACGGCCGCTGTCGCTGATCCAATCTGTGGTCCAGGCCGGGGAGAGCACTTGCTTCACCTGGAAATTGCCGATGCCGGCCTGCTTCAGCGTGCGTTCCACTTCCATGCGCATAAAATCCATGGCCGGGCAGCCGCTGTATGTGGGGGTGATAGTGACTTCCACCGCGCCGTTCTCCACCTTCACGCCGCGCAGCACGCCGAGCTCGCGGATGCTGATCACCGGGATCTCGGGATCCTTCACGGACTCCAGCAGACGCTCGATCTCCGCTGCGTTAACGCTGCCCACGGAATGCTCTGATGGAGCGGATGCCTTCATGTTTCCTTGGTCCAGTGTTGTCGGTTGTTCGTTTTCAGTTGCTCGGAATCCTCAGCTACTGACAACTGTCAACTAACAACTAACAACGAATCCCGTGGCACCAAATTACCACTCCACCCCTGGGTAGCTGCGCTGCAGCGTCTGCATCTCCGCCAGCATGGGGCCGAGGTGCTCGGTGTGGATGCCCTTTTTGCCGCCGCTGGCCATCCAGCCGTCCGCAGGGCGCTTCAACGTGGCTTCCTTCAGCACGCGGTCCACGGTGGCGCTCCATTCCTGCTTCACATCGGCCAGCTTGGGCGCGATGCCCGCCTTGGCCAGCACCTCTTCGGCTTCATCGGGCGTGAACAGTTCACCGGTGTAGCGCCACAGGTCGTCCAGTGCTTCCTGGGCACGGCGGTGGCTTTCCTCCGTGCCGTCGCCGAAGCGCACCAGCCATTCACTGCTGTGGCGCAGGTGGTAGGTCACTTCCTTCACGGCTTTTTCGGCAATGCCCTTCAGACGTTCGTCTTTGCTGGTGGTGAGGGCCTGTTGCAACGGCAGGTGGAACGCGTCGAAGAGGAAGCTGCGCACGATGGTGCGGGCATAATCGCCCTTGGGCAGCTCCACCAACTGCACGTTGATGTATTCGCGTTCCCCGCGCAAATAGGCCAGATCATCTTCCGTCCTGAGCGGACCTGCCTGGCCGGTAGGCAGGGCCGAAGGACGGAACTTCGCTTCCACTTCCCCGGCATAAGTCAGGTAGTTGCGGGCCTGGCCGATGAGGTCCAGCGCGATGTTGGCCTGGGCGATGTCTTCCTCCAGCACGGGGCCGTGGCCGCACCATTCGCTGTTGCGGTGGCCAAGCACCAAGCTGTTGTCGCCCATGCGCAGGGTGTAGCGGAACAGGGCTTCTTGCTCGCTCATGCTCAGATGTACTTCACGCCCTCGGGCATCGGATAAAACGTGGGGTGCCGGTACACCTTGTCGTCTGCGGGATCGAAGAAGGCGCCTTGGTCCTCGGGCTTGCTGGCGTGGATGTCCGCCGCGCGCACGGCCCAGATGCTGTTGCCTTCGTTGCGGCGCGTGTACACGTCGCGGGCATTCTCAATGGCCATCCGCGCATCGGCCGCATGCAGGCTGCCCACATGCTTGTGGTCCAAACCGCGCTTGCTCTGGATGAAGATCTCCCAAAGGGGCCAGTCTTTTTCGTTGGTGGTTGCCATATGGATATTATGAGTTCGTTTTGTTCAATTGTTCAATTCGCCAATTCGCCAATTCGCCAATTCGGGTATCCATTGGCGAATTGGCAAATTGATCATTGGCAAATTGGGTCATGCCGCATTCCGCTTGCTCTTCTTCCCCGCATACGCCAGCGCCGCTTCGCGCACCCACGCACCATCGGCATGTGCTTTCCTTCGTGCCGCCATGCGCTCCGCGTTGCACGGCCCGTTGCCGCGGATCACCTCATTGAACTCCGTCCAGTCGATCTCGCCCCAGTCGTAATGCTGCGTGGCCTCGTTCCACTTTAGCTTGGGGTCGGGGATCTTCAAGCCCAGGAATTCCGCTTGGCTCACGGTGCGGTCGATGAAGATCTGCCGCAGCTCGTCGTTGCTCTGCCGCTTGATCTTCCACTTCAGGCTTTGCGCGCTGTGCGGGCTGTCCTTGTCACTGGGGCCGAACATCATCAGGCTGGGCCACCACCAGCGGTCCAGCGCATCCTGGGCCATGGCCTTCTGTTCCGGGGTGCCCTTGCTCAGGGTGATCAGGATGTCGTAGCCCTGCCGTTGGTGGAAGCTTTCTTCCTTGCAGATGCGCACCATGGCGCGGGCGTACGGGCCGTAGCTGGTGCGGCACAACATCACTTGGTTCATGATGGCGGCGCCGTCCACCAACCAGCCGATGGCGCCGATGTCCGCCCAGGTGAGGGTGGGGTAGTTGAAGATGCTGCTGTACTTGGCCGCGCCGCTGAGCAACTGGTCCACCATTTCATCGCGGCCGGTGCCCAGCGTTTCCGCAGCGCTGTACAAGTACAGGCCGTGCCCTGCCTCGTCCTGCACTTTGGCCAGCAGGATGGTCTTGCGGCGCAGGCTGGGCGCGCGGGTGATCCAGTTGCCCTCGGGCAGCATGCCCACGATCTCGCTGTGCGCGTGCTGGCTGATCTGCCGCACCAGGTTCTTGCGGTAACCGTCGGGCATCCAGTCGCGTGGCTCGATCTTCTGCTCGGCGTCCACTTTCTGCTGGAACAAGGATTCTTGTTGGCTGTCTGGCATGATATAGGGAAACGTATTGCGGGTGGCTAAGGTAGTGGACGGCACTCTTTCGCGTAGGCTGATCTTGTACATTTCCCCAAGCGCCGCCAGCGGCTACTTTTGCCGGTCCGCAGGGCTGCCCCTGCACAGCATTCCCCGTATGTCCGTTATCCCGACCCGCATGGCCCGATTCCATACGCTTCCCGTATCCAGCGTACACCGTGAAACCGAAGACAGCATCGTGATCGGCTTCGTGATCCCGGCGGGGCTGCGGAACGATTTCACCTTCATCCATGGCCAGTACCTCACGCTGAAGGTGCCGGTGAACGGCGAGGAGCTGCGCCGCAGCTACAGCATCTGCAGCAGCCCGCTGGACCCCGAGGAGTTGCGGATCGCGGTGAAACGCGTGGAGAAAGGACGCGCCTCCACCTACTTGGTGGAGCACCTGAAGCCGGGCATGACCTTGGAGGTGATGACGCCCATGGGCAGCTTTTACACCCTGCTGGATGCCGCCCACCGTAAGCACTACGCCTGCTTCGCCGGGGGAAGCGGCATCACGCCGATCCTCAGCATCATCAAGACCGTGCTGCGCACCGAACCGCACAGCGGCCTCACCCTTTTCTACGGCAACACGGACCAGGACCGGATCATCTTCCGCAGCGCCCTGGAAGAACTGCAGGCCAAGTACAAGGAACGCTTGGCCGTGCACCACATCCTTACCTACGGCCATGATGAGGACAAGCTGTTCAACGGTTTGGTAACCGTGGAGAAGGCCACGGAGCTTACGCGCCGCTTCATCCGCGAGAGCCCGGAAACGGAGTACTTCATCTGCGGGCCGGAACCCATGATGGTGAACGTGAGCCAGGCATTGGAGAAGCTGGGCGTGGACAAGAAGCGCATCCATGTGGAGCTGTTCACCTCCCCGGTAACATCCGAAACGAAGCAGGCTGAACCTGCGCCGCAAGCAGACGTGCCGGTGACCGGCAAGGCCAAGGTGAAGATCATCCTGGATGGCAAGGAAACGGAGATCGAGGTGGCGCCCAAGGGCGACAGCATCCTGGACAGCGCGGAAAACGCCGGCTTGGATGTGCCCTATGCGTGCAAAGGCGCGGTGTGTTGCACCTGCAAGGCCCGCATTGTGGAGGGCAAGGTGCACATGGACATGAACTATGCGCTCACGGATGAAGAGGTGGCGGACGGCTATGTGCTCACCTGCCAAAGCCATCCCTTGACAGCACGGGTGGTGGTGGACTACGATCAGCATTGAGCAAAATGCGGCGCCCGGCCTCGTGGCCGGGCGCAGGTCGCAGCCCTTGTGCGGGTTCCGTGGTGCCGCACAAGCGGGTGCATGGCTCAATTTGGCGTCATCTGCGCCTGCAGCATGCCGATCTTCGATTGAATGTCGGTAACGTACTTCACGCTGGGGATGAAGCCTTTGATATCGTCGTCCCAACGGATAACGGCACCGGGGAAGTCCAGGTAGAAGGGGTCCGAGTGCGTGAATTTGTCAGCCGCTTCAAGGTTTACGAAACAAGGGAATGCCGCGTATTCCACTTGCTGGGCGGGTACATGCGTGTCCACCATGATCGTTTTGGCCCGGTAGCCTTCCTGCTCCACGATCAAGCTGTAGTTGTTGTCCAGGTCCAGGCTTACCGTGGCTTCTCCTTTGCGCGCTTGGAAGCTTTTTACCAAGGTGTTGTCCTTGTACAGGGTTACCTCCACTTCTTTGGCCTTGCCGCGCTCCGTGGTCACTTTCAAATTCACCGGCACGTACCAGCCGGTGGCCTGGTCCCGCTCATCCACCAGCTTCTGTGCCTGGCAGGCACTGATGCCTGCACAGATGAGCAGCAATGAGGAAAGAATGTATTTCATGCGGTAGGTCATTGTGTCTTGGGGTTGAACGGCCGGTTTCCAAATGAGGTTACACTGGGGAAGCACGCCTACCCGGCCCTGCGCAATTCCTGGTCGGTGCCTTTTGCCGGGAAACGGATGTAGATGGTGGCGCCTTGGTCCGGAACACCTTCCGCCCAGCACCATCCGCCGTGCTTTTTCATGATCCGGCTCACCAAGGCGAGCCCGATGCCGGTTCCCTCGAAACGGTCGGAAGCATGCAGCCGCTTGAAAACGCCGAAGAGTTGTTCGTTCTTGTCGCTTTCGAAGCCCACCCCATTGTCCTTTACCCAAAGGATGTCGGCCCCGTCCCTGTGGGCATAGCCCAATTCGATGCGTGGCTTGGGTTTTTCGCGCGTGAATTTCACGGCGTTCCCGAAAAGATTGTCCAACACCACCCGCAGCATGGAAGGGTCTGCATGGATCATCGCTTCCCCTGGTTTGGGAAGGATGAATTCCACGCTTTCATGCTGGATGGCCAGGTCCCGGATGCTTTCCTGGGCCACCCCGCATGCATCGATCTCCAAGCTCTCCACCGTGCGGGAATCCGTGCGGGCGAACCGCAGCAAGTTGTCCACCAGGTTGATCAGGCGTGAGGCGTTCTTGTGGATGCGCTGGCTCAGGTCGCGCTCTTCCTCATCCCCCCGCAGGGCGGCCATGCTGCCCAAATGCTCGCTCATTACCTTGATGTTCTTCAGGGGCGAGCGCAGGTCGTGGGCCACGGAGTAGGAGAAGGCTCCCAGGTCGTCCAATGCTTCCAGCAACTGCTTGGTGCGAACGTTTACCCGCTTGTCAAGGTCGCGGTTGAGCTTTTCCAGGTAGAGCTGCTGTTGCTTGCGGTCCGTGATGTCCTTGATCATGGCCTGGTACATGCGCGTGCCTTCGGCCGTTCTGCCGATCAAGGTGGCGGTGATCAAGCAGTCAATGGTGCGGCCATCGGGCGTGCGCAGGGTCACTTCAACGTCGCGGAATATGTTTCCCTTGCGGTGTGTCCGCATCCGCTGGGCAACGGCCAGGTGGTCCACCACAAACTGGTCGAAGCCGGTGCGCAACAGGGCGGGCTTGTCCAATTTTATCAATTGCACGGCAGCGGGGTTGGCCTCCAGGATCTTGCCGTTGGTGTCCAGCATGATGATGGGGTCGCCGGAGGCATCAAAAACCTGACGGTAGCTGTTGAGCAGCCGTTCCTTTTCATCGCGCAGTTCGTGGATCTCATGCGCTTGTTCAATGCGCAGCTTCAGGTCCGTGGGGTCCCACGGCTTGGTGATGTAAGCATGGATGCCCCCCAGGTTGATGGCGTCCACCACCGCCTGCAGGTCGGAAAACCCGGTGAGCAGCAGCCGTACCGCCTTGGGCCAGCGCGTGCGCACTATGGACAGAAAGTCGGTGCCGTTCATGCCCGGCATCCGCTGGTCGCTGATCACCACGTGCACGGGGTGTGTTTCCAGCCAATCCAAGGCTTCCTTGGCGTTCAAGGCCACGTGTACGTCGAAATCACGGCGGAAGCTCGCCCTGAAGGCCATCAGGTTGCCTTCCTCGTCGTCCACGTAAAGCACCTTGATCCGGTCCAACTGCTGATCCATCCTCACGCGCGTTTTTCGATCTGCCCGGCCTGCGAAACAGGCAGGATGATGGTAAATGTGCTTCCCACGCCCACGGTGCTTTCCAGCTCCAGTTGGCCATGGTGCCTTTCTATGATCCCTTGTACGATGGACAGCCCCAGGCCGGTGCCTTCGCCCACGTCCTTGGTGGTGAAGAAGGGCTCGAACATCCTGCGCTGCACGGCCTCGTCAATGCCGGTGCCGTTGTCGGCTATGGAGATCTTTGCCAGATCGCCATCCTGCCACGTGGCAATGCGGATGATGCCTCCCTGCTGCCCATGCCGTTTTTTCACGGCATGTGCCGCATTGTTCAGCAGGTTCATGAACACTTGGTTCAGTTTGCCGGGGTAGCATTCCACCTCAGTCAGGGCGCCTAGGGCGAATTGGACATCCACCGCATCACGGAACTGCGGGCCCAGTACCACCACCGTGCTGCGCAGGCCTTCGTTGATGTCGGCGTGCTTCAGGTCGTCCTCGTCCAGCCGGCTGAAGGTGCGCAGGCCCCGCACGATCTCACTGGTGCGGGTGGCTCCCTGTTCAATGCACTGCATGATCTCCCGCACCTCGTTCACGGTAACCGGCAAATCCATGCGCCGCTCCAGCTCCCGCACATGCTCCAGGCCGGGGTCGTTCTTGGTTGCGTCCCGGTAGGCTTCCAGCAATTCCTTCAGGTCGTGCAGGTCGCGCTTCAACGGCGGAATGTTGCTGCTGATGAAGTTCAACGGATTGTTGATCTCGTGCGCGATGCCGGCGGTGAGCTGCCCCAGGGAAGCCATCTTTTCCGCGCTCACCAATTGGCTTTGTGTCCGCTTCAGATGGTTGTTGCTTTCCTGTAGTGCATGCGTGCGTTCGGCCACTTTTTGCTCCAGCACCGTGTTCTGGTCCCGGATGATCTCCTCATTGGCCTTGGCCATGCGAAGCGCTTCTGCTTGCGAACGGTCCTTTTCGCGCTGAAGCACGTTGATCTTGTCCGCCAAGCCGAAGGAAAGCAGCACCACCTCCACGGTGGAACCAATGGTCATCATATATTTGGTGAGGTCATTGTAGGGCACCATTCCCCAGTCCTTGGCCACGAACACCACGATGCCCGCCAGAAAGACGCACCAGGCCACCAGGAAGTAACGTGCCGAGCGGACCTTGCGGCGGGTGGCGATGATGGCGATGGCAAGGGCGTACAAGGCAAGCAGCATGGATAAGCCTTGGACCATGCCATAGGCCTGTATCCGGAAACCGATGATGTCCATGATGGCCCCGCACACCATGAGGCCATAGAACGTGTACATCACGGGAACGAAGTACTTGATGTTTTGCCTTGCCTGGATGAAATGGTCAATGAAAATATTCCCAACAATTGCTGTTAGCACTGTTAGTATCAATGAAGAATGCTCTTTTACCCAGATGTTATTGTTGAATACATAATACCCTGAGAATCCGATAAATGATAACTGTGTTATCGTTACAGAAAATATGAATAACACATACAGTAAGTAATTTTTATCCCTGATTGAAATGTAGATGAAAAAGTTATAGAGGATCATGACCAGCATGATCCCGATATAACCTCCGATAAAAAAGGCTCTGTTTGTGTTGGTATCCAAACTTTCACGTTGGGAGATCACAAACAAGGGGAGCTGTAGTTGCTTGTCGCTCTGTACGCGGATGTAAACGGTCCCAAAGCCGCCGTATGGGATGTCCAAGGGGCAGGTGATGCTGGGTGATTCTTGCTTGGAGCGGTCCAACGGGCGGCCTTGCCCACCGGACAACAAATGTTCAATCCCTTGTGGTCCTTTCAGGTAGATGTCCAATTTCTCGATCTCGGGATAGTCCACCAAGAGGACCATGCTCTGTACCGGGTCTGCATTCACCACGGTGAACTTGGCCCAGTGCACCGCTGGTGAGATCCCAAAATTGGGCACTGCGGACCGGCTTGGTTCGAATGCCTGGCTCCGGACCACGTCATTTATTGAAAGGGAGCCGGCCGGGTCCACCAGCATTTGCAGGTAATTCCCAATGGGGCGTGCAGGAAATTGCCTGTCGAACTGTATGAGCGAAGCTTCCTTCCCATTGGCGTGCATCGCCATTGGCAGGATCAGGAACAACGGTAACAGGAGGGCCGTGCGCTTCACACTTGGCTTCTACGCCAGCAAGGGGGGAAGTGTTTCCAATACCAACTATCCCGTGGCCTGTAGCCGCTGGGCCGCAATTTGCCTGTATGCATACAGGTCGTGCACATTGGCATTGATGCGCATCTTGTACTCCACCTCCAATTCCGTATTCCCAAAACGCTCCATGCGTGTCTGCTCGGGCCTTAGTCGAAGGCTGTAGATCGACAGCCTTTGCTCGCTGCTCGCGTGCTCAAGGAGCATGGTGTCCGGGTTCACCATGGCAATGGTGGTGATCCTCGGAATGGGGTAGGAAGGGAAGAACCCATGGTCGCCCACATCCTCCATGACAATGAAACCGTTCTTGGCCGGATACTTTTGCGTGTAGTGCGCCACGAAACATACCATGCGCCTGGCTCCTGCCGCCACTGAGATGGTGGTAACGGCTTTGCTCAGCAAGGTTGGAACCCCTTTCCCCAAATACCTGTGCGCGGCCCAAAGTCCGCATACTTCACCATTGCCCCAAGGCAGTAGCGCATCCATGGCCTGGTGTACCTGGGGGAAGGTTTTCTCAATGATGTCGGTCATCGGCAGGTTTACCCCCGGTGCGGCCAACTGCAGCCGGATCCCGCCCACCATGCCGTGTTCCTCATGGAGCGCAACGATTACGTAACAATTGGGGTCGCTCACCCAGGGATTCTCCGTGGCCACTATCTCATTCACGCCGATGTCCGTGAGCACTTTGCGGTGTTCCCGAAGAAATTCCGCGCATAAGCCCGGTTCATCCGGTGCCTTGAAAGCGTGAAGCCGGATCTTGTCCGGTGAATGGGGATGCGGGGCGGGAGCATGGGGGTCTTTCATTGGGCAACAGAGATTTCAGGAGCGATGAGCAGTTGATGTGGGGGGCGGCGAACGGCGCGTTTGGACGAGCGCCCCAGGGCAAGTACGCGTAACAGGAAAACAGGCGTGCCTTCCGGTTTCAACAGGGTTTGGAACACCTGTTCCAGTTCGGACACTTGCTTGAGCATGGAAGCATTGAAATATCCCGGGCGCTGCCTCGCGGAATTGATCACCGAGAGGATGGCCGGGACAGGCTGAATGCCCCAATTTGCGCCTGTGGCTGCAAGCCAGAACCGCTGTACGGCCCTTCCCGCCCGGAGAAAGTCCGCAGGACTTGTGGTTGTTGCAGTGAATAAAACCATGGCCGCAGAGGTGTTAATGGATGCCGCAGGTAGCAGGGCCAAAGCCCGTCCACCGTTCACCGTGCGGATAAGTTCCATGGCCTTGGGGTCGGCCATCACCTTCGTTGCGGCTTCAGCCATGGGGGGCAGTCCGAAACTGGCCAGTTCCAAGCCGTCGCCGTGTTCCTCGGCTTCCCTGCCGCTCCAGCGCAACTGCCCTTTGAAGTATTCAGCATGGCCTTGCGGATGCATGAGGCGAAGCCGTTCGGCAGCACCATGAAGGCTTGCCAGCTTTTGCAGCAGTTCCGGTTTCCTGATCCAAAGCAGGGAAGTGCACCCCCCATTTGAGGCCGCTTGGTTGAGCTGTTCAATGGTTTGCGCAGACAAGGTGCCGGATGTGCCAATGGACCGGTCCGTGTGCCTGGCAGGGATGTAGCTTGCCAGTTGGTCTGTATCATGCGGTTCAGCACATTCCACCGCAGCCGCGTGAAATTCGAAGGCTGCGAACAGCCCTTCCAGCCTCGGTTCAGCGAACTCCACCAGCTTCACCTCCAGTCCCAGTGCATGTGCCTTTAGCACCACGTTTTCCACGCAGGCACCCAAGGCAATATGCGCCATCCGGTGGTCCGGGTCCCAAACGCTGCGCGAGCGGGCCTTGTCATGGAAGAGCAGCAGGCGGCCACCGTGCCACATGAATTGCCAGGGCTGCATGTTGCCGTTGCTCGGTGCCATGCCTCCGGCCTCCACCAGTTGGTGCAGCGTGGCGTGGTCAAGCTTGAGCGAGTTTGCGGGGGCAGCACCCAACTGCCGATCGATCTTGGCAAGGTCCTCCCGTGTCAATCGGAACGGCTCCGGCGGGGCGATCTTTATTTCTTCCGGGCTGTGCGGATCTGAAATTTGCTCTTCCAGGTCCACAAACCAGCGCCCGCTGGTGCTGAACTGGCCCAGGGCAATGCGCCGCACGGCATCGCCGGCCAAGGCCCCGCCCAAGGCCACCGCAGTGCCCAATTGGGGCCAGGTGCAGATGGTTTGCCCCAGTTCGATCACGCTGGCCTTCATGCGTGGGCTCAGGGTTTCCACGCCGGTGATGGGCAGCATGTACGGGACTTTCTCCTCGGCGCTCATCGGCCGCTTTGCGGCTTCCAGGTCCAAGTGGTCGATCCAGCCATGCATGATCGGCCGGTCCGGCTCCAGGTCGAAGCGCTCCACGTCCAAGCAGCCCCGGTCGCTCATGTCCATCACCACAGGGATGCGCAAGGCTTTGGCTTGCTGCCGGGCCAGGATCTTGATGTCCACACTGTCGCATTCCTCCACCAGGATGTCCAGCTTGCCTCCACCGGTGAAGAAGGCTTCCATATTGGCCTGGGTGAGTCCATCGGTGAAGCACACCACGTTCAGGTAGGGGTCGATCTCGGCGATTTCCCGGGCGGTGATCACCGCCTTGTTCATACCCAAATGGCGCACGCCGGTGCGGATCCGGTTCAAATTGCTCAGGTCAAGCGTATCGAAATCAGCCAGTCGGATCTCCCCAAAGCTGCGCTCCATGGCCATGGTGAGGCTCACGGACTGCCCCACGGACAAGCCGATCACCCCTATCTTTTTAGTGGCCAGCTCAGCTTGTTCTTCCCGGGTGATCTTGTTGCGGTTCCGGTCGGTGCGCACCAAGGCAAATTCTTCGGCACCAAGGAGGTGGACGAGGTGATTGCTCCAAGGGTAATGCACCCATGAGCCGTAATACATTAAATCACTGCCTCCTAAATGGTTATCTATAGCTTCTTTAAGTGATTCTTCAGTGAATTTAATACTCGGGTTCAACGCCTTTAGCAACTCCCTGAGCTGCGCTTCGATCCGGTTCGTGATCCGGACTTCCGTGCCCATGCTGAGCAACTCCCGCAAGGCAGCCTCATCGACCGGTAAGGTGAAAATCCGCGGGCGATATGTGAGGTCGGCAGGGGCTGGGGCTTGGAGCAATGTTTCAAGCGGAGCTTCCATGGGCAAATGGAGCGGCAATATGAGGTGTTTTCACCGAATGCCAACTGGCAAATGCCATGAACAAATGAAACGGGCGCTGTTCATAGGCTTGTTTTCGGCCAGGCGGGTCGAACTATTTTCTTCCAGCTGCGTATGCACCGCACCACAACACTTGGACCCCATGCTGCAAGCAGTTACCCACGAAACGGTCCCCACGGTCCTGTTCATCGATGACGAACCGGGCAACCGCCTGACGTTCAAGGCCGCATTCAGAAAAGAGTTCAATGTGCTCCTGGCGGAAAGCTTGGAGGCGGCTTGGCCTATCCTGGAACGTCAGGATGTACATGTGGTGATCTGCGACCAACGGATGCCCGTGGTAATGGGCAGCGAAGCCTTGTGCCAGATCAAGGCGCGCTTTCCAAGGGTGCGCCGCATGTTGATCACTGCTTACGCCGACCTGCAAACACTGGTGGATGCACTGAACAACGCCGGGGTGTGCCACTACATCCAGAAGCCCTGGGAGGTGCAGGACGTGTTGGCCGCAGTAAAGGCGGCATGGGCAGCTTACCAGCAAGAGAATGAACAGGCAGCCTATACGGAAAAGCTCCTGGAATCCAACCGGCAATTGGAATTTGCCCTTAGGCAGAGCCTCCTTTCTTGAAGGTGAACCTGTTATGCTTGTGCTGGGCACCATCCCAACAGCTGCAATCAACAGGATTTCCGCATCCTGTTAACGGCATGCAAACGTGTATTGCACACGTTTTCCACTTCCAATGAACCGATTCGGCCAATTTGTGCATTGCCTGTTCATCGAGGAGTAGGAAAGGGCCAGTATGAACAGGCGGTGAACCTGTTTTGCACATGGAATGCACGGCCAGGGCCGATGTTTGCACGGGGTTTGAACAGTTTGTAAACCGGTTTCCAACAGGAATTGCACCTGCAATTGCCTGAACCTTGGATCTCTTAACAAGCCCAATTCCCGCGTGCAGGGCATCTTTGGGCCATGCGCTTCCTGTGTTTTGCCGCTTTCCTGGGGCTCGCCGCCAATTTGCTCGCCCAATGCAATGGCTGGCAACAGCAAATAGATTGCAAGATCGCGGTGGACCTTGATGTGCGCTCGCACCAGTTCACGGGCACCGAGGAGCTGCTGTACCGGAACAACAGCCCGGACACCCTCCGGGAGCTGTTTTTCCACCTCTACTTCAATGCCTTCAAACCGGGCAGTGAAATGGACGTGCGCTCACGCACCATTATTGACCCCGATCCGCGCGTGGGGGCACGCATTGCGGCGCTGAGCCCAGCCGAACAGGGCGATCTGACCTGTTCCACCATTCGGCAGGATGGCCGCCCGGCCCGGCTCGAACAGCTCGGTACCGTGCTGCGCGTGGTGCTGGCAAAACCTGTTTTGCCGGGCAAGCACACCAAGCTCCACATCGATTTCCGAGGACAGGTGCCCGTGCAGATCCGCCGCAGCGGGCGCAACAGTGCCGAGGGCGTGGCCTACAGCATGACGCAATGGTATCCCAAAGTGGCCGCGTACGACAGCCGTGGCTGGCATGCCGACCCTTACGTGGGTCGTGAATTCTACGGGGAATGGGGAGATTTCGACGTGCGCATCACCTTGGACAGCTCATTCACGGTTGCCGCCACGGGCGTGTTGCAGAATGCGCGCGAGATCGGCAAGGGCTACGCCGTGCGAACCACGACGCAGAAACGCCAGGATGGAAAGCTCACCTGGCACTTCAGCGCCCCCAAGGTGCATGATTTCGCCTGGGCGGCCGATCCGGACTATATCCAAACCACGGCCCAGGTGCCGGGCGGGCCTTTGCTCCGCTTTTTCCGCAAGAACCAGCCCGAATTGGCGGCCACATGGGACCAACTGCCCGGATACATGGTGCGCGCGGTGCAGTTCATGGACCGGAATTTCGGAAAGTACCCGTGGCCCGTGTACAGCTTTGTGCAAGGCGGCGATGGCGGCATGGAATACCCCATGCTCACGCTCATCACTGGCCAGCGCAGGCTGGGCAGCTTGGTGGGCACCAGCGTGCATGAGCTGGTGCACGACTGGTATTACGGGGTGCTGGCCAGCGATGAACTGAGCTATCCGTGGATGGATGAAGGCTTTACGGAGTATGCAGGCAGCGAAGTGATGCGCAACCTGTTCCCGAACCCAGCAACCGGCCGCGTACACAGCGGGTCACAAGAAGCCTACTTGAGCTTTTCGGGTTCACCGGACTACGAGCCGATGAGCGTGGAAGCCGATCAGTTTGCCACCAATCGTGCTTATTCCAACAGTACCTACAGCAAGGGTGAGTTCTTCCTGGACCAGCTGGGCAGCGTGATCGGCGATAGCACGCTGCACCGCGGCCTGCGCCGCTACTTCAAGTCGTGCGGCTTCAAGCATCCCGCCCCGGTGGACGTGCAGCGTGCCATGGAAAAGGAAAGCGGCCTGCAGCTCGGCTGGTATTTCAATGAATGGATCAACACCACGCGCAGCTTGGACTATGCCGTAAAGAGCGCGGAGCCGAAAGGAGACAGCACCGTGATCACCCTGGGGCGCAAGGGCCTGATGTTGATGCCGGTGGATATTTCCGTGCAGGACACGGCAGGGAAGGAGTTCTACTTCAACATCCCGCTTTCCCTGATGCTCGGCGCGCGCAGCGAACAAGCCGAAGGCCGCTCATGGAAAACGCTTCCGCCCTGGCAATGGACCAATCCGGAATACACGTTCACGGTTCCAATGCCCTTGGGCCGCTTGAAGCAAGTGGACCTGGATCCGTTCTTCCGGCAGGGTGATGCCGATCGCTCCAACGACAGCTTTGTTATCGGAGGCGATGCGCAGGATGAAATGGGCCATTGAGGCCAGCGATTTCCCAAGCCTCACGCCACCACTTCCTGCTTCCCGTGTTCCAGCACCAACTTGTGCTGCAGTTCCTCCGGCACGGGCCGGTAAGCCAGGAAGCGTTCGGTGTGCGTGCCGCGCCCTTGGGTCAGGCTCTTCAGGCGGGTGCTGTAGCGGTCCAGCTCGGCCACGGGCACTTCAGCCTTGATCACCTGCACCTGCCCGGTGCCGGAGATGCCCATGATGATGCTTCGCCGGTTTTGAAGATCGGTCATCACGTCGCCCAGCATGTCCTCGGGCACGCGCACTTCCACCTCCTGGATGGGTTCCATCAATAGCGGGTCTGCTTGGGTGAAGGCATCCTTGAAGGCCATGAGGCCCGCAATGCGGAAGCTGATGTCGTTGCTGTCCACGGGGTGCATCTTGCCATCGTGCACCAGAACGCGCACGTCCCGCGCGGGTGAGCCGGTGAGCGGGCCCTGTTCCATTTTTTCCATCACGCCCTTGAGGATGCTTGGCATGAAGCGGTTGTCGATCACCCCGCCGGTGATGCAGTTGCAGAACACCAGCTTGCCGCCCGTGGGCAGGTCGATCACTTCCTTGCCGCGCACGCTTACGCCCGTGGGTTCTGGCATGCCTTCGTACCACGGCTCAATGCGCAGGTGCACCTCGCCGAACTGGCCGCTGCCACCCGTCTGCTTTTTGTGCCGGTACATGGCGGCGGCAGGCTTGCGGATGGTTTCGCGGTAGGCCGTGCGCGGGCTGCCGAACTTGGCTTCCACCTTGTATTGCTTGTTCAGTTTCCATTCCACCGCGCCGAGGTGCATTTCACCCAGGGTGCCAATGACCTGTTCGCCGCTTTCGCGCACATATTTCAGCGTGATGGAGGGATCTTCCTGCTGGATTTCCAGGATGGCGGAGTGCAACCGTTCCTCCTGCTTCTGGTCGGCGGCGCGCACTGTGCGGAAAAGGCGCGGGGCGGGCAGCTGCACGGGTGCCAATTGCAGTTCGCTTCCTTTGGCGCAAAGGGTTTGGCCGGTGCCCGTGGCCTTCAGCTTCAGCACGGCACCGATGTCGCCGGCGGCCAGGCGGTCCACCTGTTTGCGCTCCTTGCCTTCGGCGATGAAGAGCTGGTTGAGCCGCTCCGTGTTGCCGTTGCTGGCGTTCACCAGGTCCATGCCTTCGCGCACTTCACCGCTCATCACCTTGAAGTAGGTGATGCGCCCGCTGTGCGCCTCCAACGCTGTTTTAAAGGTGAAGAGCACCGGCGGGCCGCCGGCCTGGCAGGGCAGTTCCCTGCCGTCTTCCGTAACGGCGGCGGGCATCTGTGCGGCCGAAGGGGCCACGTTGTCAATGAATCCCATCAGGCGGCCGCTGCCCATGTTGCGCATGGCGCTCAGGCAGAACACGGGAAAGCAGGTGCGTGCCATCATGCCCGCGCGCAGCCCCTCGCTCATCCCATCCTCATCCAGCTCGCCCTTGTCGAAGTACCGCTCCATCAGGCGCTCGTCATTTTCGGCCGCCTTCTCCACCAGTTCCTTGTGCAGTTGCGCGGCACGTTCGCGTTCGCTTTCCGGTATCGGTTGCTTTTCGGGTTTGCCGCCGTCATCCTTGAACACGTACATCGTCATGCGCAACAGATCGATGATGCGATGGAAGCCTTCGCCCTGCTCCATGGGGTACTGCATCACTGTGACGGCGCCGCCGAAACGTTCCTTGGCCTGGGCCACCGCCGCATCGAAATCGGCCTGGGGATGGTCCAATTGGTTGATGGCCATGATCACCGGCCGTGCGGCGGCGTGGATGTGCTCCCAAACCAGTTCCGTGCCCACTTCCACGCCGTTGCGCGCGTTCACCAACAGCACGCATGTGTCCGCCACGTGGATCGCGGGCACCGTTTCGCCGGCCAGTTCATCCAATCCGGGCGTGTCGATGATGTTGATCTTGTAGTTGCGCCACTCGGTGTGCAGGCAGGTGCTCTGCATGCTGCATCCGCGCTCGCGCTCCTGTTCGGTGTAGTCGCTTACGGTGTTGCGGTCTTCGGTGCGGCCACGGCGCGTGATCAGGCCTGCTTCAAAGAGCATGGTTTCCGCCAGCGTCGTTTTGCCGCTTAAATGGGAGCCCAGCAGCACGACGTTCTTTACGTGTTTGTCATCGTAGGTTTTCATGGCGCAGCATTTTTACCGGGTTGGGAAAGGAACGTGCAGCCATGGTGGATGCACCGGCAACCGCCATTGGCAGCTTGAAATTACTTCCGCGGCGCGTTTTTGCAAATCCGGGCACTGGCAAGGAGGTCGTCGGTGGCCGGTGCACAACGCAAAAAGCCCCGGAAGATCCGGGGCTTTTTGAGGGCTTTTCGGGCCGGGCTCAGTTCAACGTCTCCATGGAACGGTCCGTGCGCAACCGCTTGTAGCGCGTTCGCACTTCCTCATAGCTGGCGGGCAGGTTCAGGTCTTGGAGCGGGTCGAAATTGAGCCGCACGTCCGCCGTGTAATCGGCATACGTGCGCTCGGCCTCTTTTTCAATTGTGTCGTTGGGTTCCATGCGGGTTGTAGGGTCTTCCTTGCAGGCGAAGGTTCCAAATGTATGTTGCGAAATGGGCGGCAAGTGTCAGGGATGAAAAATCAGCCCGGAGATCTTGTGGCACATCCTTGCAAGGCCATGGCGATCACAGGATGTCAAAGTCCATGGTGTCGAAGCGCACGCGCTGCGGGTCCAGGGTGCGGCCCTTCCCCGTGAGGTCCTTGAAGATGAGGTTGAGCGGGGAGGGGCGGAAGCGCATCGGGATGTTGATGTACGCCTTGCCGGCCCAGTTCATTCCGGGGTCCAGGCCGATCCATACTTTGCGGAATATGCCACCTGTTTCCCTTTCCAAGCCGCCCGTTGGTACGGGCTCCTCGCGGACGCTGAGCACATACCGCGCACCGAATTGCCGCCGTTCTGAAAGGATGAGCGTGAGGTCCTGTTGCTGCTTGATGCGGTAGGCAAAGGCCGGATGGCGCAGCCGCCAGGCAATGCTTGCGGGGGTCCACGCATGGGCAAATTGCACCTCCGTATCCGGCCTCCGCCGCGGCAGTGCCCCGATCCCGATCATGGCCCTCAACGGGCTCACCAGTTCAAAACCGAGCTTTTTCGTAAAGCCATGCGTGCTGTTGGCATTGGCCACGCCCACCACAAAGCCGTAGCCGGCCTGTGCCGCGTGCTCATAGGTGGCACGTGCCAACTTGGTGAACAAGCCTTTTCCCTGGTGGGCCGGATGCGTGGCCGTGTTCAGCGAAAGCAGGCCCTTTTCCAATTTGCCCTCCACGGTGGCGGCCATGGGCAAAGCAACGTAGTGGCCGGCCAATTCGCTGCCATGCCATGCGTTGGACCCCACTACCGGCCCTTCCGGATTTTCACGGTATTGCCAGCGCACTACGGCCTCGGTGAAATGGTGTGCGCCGGGAAATGCGGTCTGCAGCAATGCGGTGATGGCCTTTATGGATCCGTCCCCTGCATCCACTTGCTCCAGTGCATAGCCTTCCATGGGGCCAAGATAACCGTGGGAGGGCTCGAAGTTCAGGTACCCGGAAGGGCCATCGCCTCTTGCGCGCCCTGCGGTCGCGACTTTCCTGATTTCTCAACCACGCCCCGGTGAATACCGGGGCGTGTGGACCCGCCTACCGGCCGGCAGGTCCGTGGTTCGCGCAAGTATTGGTTAAGCGCCGCCAAGCGCAGTATTAGGAGGCGATAGCGAAGGGAAGAAGAAGGGATGCTGCGATGAACCCAAGCAGGAAAACGGGAGGTTGATCGGATTTGCGGATGTTGGGGCAACCTTTGGCCATCATCCTTTGTACACGGCCCATGATCCATACCATGAAAAAGCTGTTGGGCACCGCCGTGCTGGCGGGTTTGCTTATGCCCGCATCTGCCCAAGTAAATGCCAAGGGCACGGTGCAGGTGGGCTTGGGCGCCGGCTTTGGCGCACATGCCACGCACTTCAGCAGCGAGGTGCGTTTTGGGAGCTTGGCTGTAAAGCATGCGGACGATGACGGCGCGGTGACCGTCACCTTTCCCATTGAAGTGCAGTACGGCCTTGCCGATCGCTTCAGTCTTGGGGTGTGCGCGGAGCCCGGCCGCTACTTGGATTCGGCAGGCACCCACCCCAATAGCCTGTTCCTGCTGGCCTTGTCGCCGCGGTACTATGCGGTGAACAAGGACCACTTCGCGCTGCTCTTCGACCTGGACCTCGGATTGAACTACCTGCAGATCGAGGGCAAGGACCTGGCGGTGAAGGTGAAGGACCGGTACCAAGGCAGCTATTTCCGCCCCGGTTGCGCCCTGCAGTGGTACTTTGGTGAAACTGTGGGCCTGAACGTTGGCTTGTACTACACCGCGCACACGTTCAAGTGGAAGGACCGCGATCCGGACAACCCACTGCTGGATGCCGCGAACTATTCGGCAACCTTGAAGACTTCGGGAGTGTTGTTACAAGCTGGTCTCCAAGCGAAGTTTTAATGAAGGGCCGCGCATGCGGCTTCCAGTTTCACCCACCCGGTTACATTTGCGGCCCGTTCACCGGCCCGGTCCGGTTTCTTCCTGCCTCCTTAGCTCAGCGGTAGAGCAGCTCATTCGTAATGAGCAGGTCGTCAGTTCAAATCTGACAGGAGGCTCCAAACAGCCCCCTTGCGAAAGCAGGGGGGCTGCGTGTTTCAAGCCTTTGCGGCGGTCGTGAACAGGGCTTCCAACTCCTTTAAGGTCTCAGGGCTGGTCCGGAGGTCTTTCTTCAATTCGCCCCTTTCAAGCACCAGGATCCGTTCGCATACCTCCGTCACATGTGCCAGGTCATGGCTGGAGATCAGGATGGTCACCTCTTTGCGAAGGGCCAGCTGCTTCAAGATGGCCTTAAGGCCAAGCTGTGAGGAGGGATCCAAGTTGGCGAAGGGTTCGTCCAGCACCACCAATTTAGGCGCACCGATCAACGCCCCGGCCACGCCCGCCTTCTTCATGTTCCCCTTGGACAGGTCGCGGAGGTATTTCCGCGTGCCGAGCACCTCACCCGCGAAGAAGGGCCCAAGCCCGTTCAGCAGCGCATCCAGGTCGGCCGTGGATTGGCCGCGCAGTTCGGCCAGGAAGCTGAAGTACTCTTCGGGTGTGAGGTAGTCGATGAGGAAACGCTCATCCAGGTAGGCACCGGTGTGAAGCTTCCAATCCTCGCTCAGGTGCACGGCCTGGCCAAAGCTGTTGATGGTGCCTGTGGTGGCCCGCACCAAGTCCAGCAGCAGGTTGAAGAAGGTGGTCTTCCCCGCGCCGTTGTTGCCCACAAGGCCCACGCATTGGCCATCCGGCAAGGTGAGTTCCGGCAAGTTCAAGGCCACCTTGTTCCCGTAATGCTTGGACAACTGCTTTACTTGGATCATCTGCCGTCAGCGTTGATTGAACCCGGCCAGGGTCTTGTATTTGCGGGCCGCATAGGTGGATCCGATCCACCGCACCAGCACCTGCTGCGCTAACAGGCCGGCGATGCCGAGGCACGCGATGGTGGCGTACGAGGCGGAAACACTCCACCGGGCCTTGACCAAAAAGGCCAGGAGCATGCTGGGCGCAATGATCAGCAGGACCAGCAGAAAACGCCCGGCATTGACGCCTTGCCAGTTGCCGAATGCGCTGCGGCCCAGATCGATCCGCGATGTGTTCAACGCCCCGAAGAACAACACCATGGGCACGGTGATGCCCAAGTTGTAGAGGCAGAAGACCAACAACGGCAATGCCCAATGATGATCGTACAGGGCATACGGAATGGACAGAACGGCCATGACCACCACGCCCGCGCGCAACATCAGCACCTTGGACCGCAGGTAATCGTGGAAGGAGCGGGGGCAGGTCATCAGTAGGGAATAGCAGGCACTGTCCCATGCGGGCATGTATTGGCCGAAGTTCATCACCATGAAGCCCGTCATGAACAGGGAGCAGAATACGAGCATGAACCATTGCTTCGAATCGCCGGGGTCCCGCACCAACAGGCCATAGAGCAGGAAAATGAAGCTCAGGAACAGGGTGGAGCGCGGGCGTTTGTTGCGCCAGATCATGCGCAGGTCCATCCGGATGTATGGGGCGGCCCTGCCGAACCGGTCCGCCCAGGCCATGGCGCCCGAAGCCACGGCCGCAGGTTGCCAAGGCGCGCTTTCACCGGGCCAGAGGTTGTTGCGCATGGCGTTGTAATTCCGCTGATAAAGCAGCAGGCCAACGGCCAATGGCACCATGCCGCGCCATGGCTTTGCGTACAGCGATAGAAATGCTTGGCGCGACAAGGCGGGCACATCGATGGAACCGAACGCATGCAGGCCCGCCACGGCCGCCATCAAAGCCAGCAGTACGGCCAGTAAACCGGTGCTCCTGCCGGCCAGCAAGGCCAGTTGCCCCAACGCCAAGGAGGTGAAAAGCAGGCCCGCGCACCAGCCTGCCACGTGCAATGCGGAATGGCCCTGTTGCACCAGCGATGCGCCAAGGCTGATCAGGAATGCCAGTAAGAAGAGGGACACGAAGGAAAGCAGCGACAATGCCAGCACGTAATGCACCAGCACACCGCGCCGGAACGGCAGGAGGAGCAAGGGCCGGACCTGCAGGGTGGCAGGCTGCTGGAAGAACATCCGCACGGCCAATTCCGCCGGGAACCACGCCCAGACCGCACCGCAGATCAATGCAAAAGGATCCGCAGATGGCGCGATCTTTCCAAGCAGGTGGATCAATAGCCAGCCTGCTGCCACGGCACCTGCCAGGGCCATGGCTCCCAGCAGCGCCAGGATCAGGTCCACCGCCAAATTCCGGCCAAAGGAGATGGAACGGGAAAAGCGGTTCCATTGCAACCATGCCAAGCGGCGGAAGACCGTTCCCATGTTCACCATGCGGCTATTCCTGTGGTCCCCGTTGATCCCCATGTGCCTTGCAAGGTGAGGAAATGGTCATGTACGGTGCAAAATGCAGATGTGGCCGGAGCTTGCGAACTTAATCGGTCCGTGATCCCACCAGCTCCGCCGCTTGCCTGGCCACCCGGATGCCGATGGCCACGCCAATGCCGCCCAAGCCCGCGGCCAGCACCACATGGGGCGAAAGATGCTTCACCACGGGCGGGCCACCCTGCGTGCGGAAGCCCATTACGCCGCTCCAGCGCTGCTCAATGGTGAACGCCCGGCCGGGCAGGATCATCGTGCGCAGCAATTCCTCCAAGGCGTTCTGGATCCGTGGCGTGGTGCCGTCCCCGGTGGTTGTTTCCCCGGCCTTGTCCAAGTGCCGGCCACCGCCCAGCAGCACGCGGCCGTGGTAGTGGCGGAAATAGAAATAGCCTTCTTCCTTGTGGAAAGTACCGTTCAATTGCAGGCCCGGAACCACTGAGGTGAGCAGCACCTGGCCACGCCCCGGGGCAATGTCGCTGGCGGGCACCAGCGCCCGCGTGTAGCCGTTGGTGGCCACCACAACGCAACGCGCCTGTACGGCTTCCCCTTCCGCCATGCGGATGTTCACCCCGCCGGGCCCATCCTCCCAGCCCGCCACCGGGGCCTTGTACCGCACATCCACGCCTTCACCCTGCACCTTCCGCAACAATGTGCGCATCAGCATCCCGCTGTCCACCGCGCCTTCCAAGGGGTTGAAGGACAGATGGGCCGCGCGCAGCCCCATGGGGGAGATGCGGTCATCGGACCACGAAAAGACCGGTTTCCCGAATATGCCGTGCAGGGCGGCGTTCAACGCATCGAACCGCTCCGCTACCCGCGTGTACAGCGGTTCATCCGCGCCAAAGACCTCATGACCGCCCACCGGCTCAAAACCAATTCCCGGGTCGCCCAGCGTTTCGCGCAGCTCCAACAGCCCGCGCCAGCGCTGCTCCACGCGCTGCAATGCGGCAGCTTCACCCTCCTCGTCCATGTTCCGCAGCAGTTCGCTGGGGCTGCCGAAACAGGCAAACCCCGCATTCTTCACGCTGGCCCCCGAAGGGTGGGGCCCGCGCTCCAGCACCAGTACCCGGGCCTGGGGGTGGGCCCGCCGGTAGTGCAGGGCAGTGAAGAGGCCGGTAATGCCCGCGCCCACCACGGCCAGGTCATAATTTCCACTGAATGAGGTCCGTTCCCAAATGCTGAACATGCGTTGATTTGCAGCACTTCGATTGCCGCACGCCAAAGTTGTCATAAATTGCGTCTTCGTTCAATGGCTCCAGCAAGCAAGACCTGCACGGCCGTGCCTCGCTTATTCCGATCCGTCGGCAACTTCATTGCCTGCTTGCTCCTCCTGTTGTGCGGCACCTCGGCCAATGCACAGGTGGACAACGTGTATGTGTACGGCACCGTGAAGGACTACAACACTTCCAAGAAGCTGGACGGGGTGACGGTCACCGTATACAAGGACGGCACCAAGTTCGCCTCCGTGGTGACCAGTGCCAATGGCAAGTACGAGTACAACCTGGACTACGGCTACGAGTACAAACTGCAGTTCGAGAAGCAGGGCATGGTGGGCAAGAACGTCACCATCAACACCCGCAGCATTCCGGAGGAGCAGCGCGTGGGCGGCCTGGCCATGAATGTGGAGATGACCTTGTTCACCGACATCCCGGGCATCGATTATTCCATCCTGCAGCAACCCATCGGCAAGTCCAAGTACGACCCCAGTACCCAAATGCTGGCCTGGGACCTGGAGTATACCGAGAACATGCGCGCCCAGCTGGACCGGCTCCAAAAGGAGTATGATGAAAAGAAGAAGCGCGAGGCCAATGCGGACGATGCCTTCAACAAGTTGATGGACCAAGGCAATGCGGCAATGGGCACCAAGGACTACAAAAAGGCCGTGCAGAGCTTCACGGATGCCCTTGGGCTGAAGCCAGCGGATCCCATTGCCAAGGCTAAGCTCAGCGATGCCCAGATGCGGGTGAGCGAACAGGCGGCGGCCGAAGCGAAAGAGAAGCAGTACGCGGACCTGATCAAAGAGGCCGATGGGCTGTTCGGCAAGAAGAGCTACGACGAGGCCAAGGCCAAGTACACGGCGGCATCAGCCATCAAGGACCAGGAAACCTACCCGAAGCAAAAGATCAAGGAATGCGATGCCTTCCTGGCGGACCTGGCCAAGAAAGCCGAGGCGGACAAGAAGGCCAAGGAACTCAATGACAAGTACAATGCAGCTGTGGCTGCGGGTGACGCGGCGTTCAAGGCAGCCAAGTATGAGGAGGCCAAAGCCAAGTTCACGGAGGCGGGCGGGTTGAAGCCGGAAGAGAAATATCCTCCCCAACAGCTTGCCGCCATCGCGGCCAAGATGGATGAATTGGCCAAGAAGGCCGAGGCGGACAAGAAGGCCGCCGAGCTGGAAGCCAACTACAACGCGGCCATCAAGGCGGGTGATGATGCATTCAAGGCAGCCAAGTATGAGGATGCCAAGGCCAAGTACAACGAAGCCCTGGGCGTGAAACCCAAAGAGAAATACCCCACGGATCAACTGGCCGCCATCGAAAAGAAACTGGCCGAACTCGCCGCAAAGGCCGATGCGGACAAGAAAGCCGCCGAGCTGGAAGCCAACTACCAGGCAACCATTAAGGCGGCGGATGATGCCTTCAAAGCAGCCACCTACGATGTGGCCAAAACCAAGTACAACGAGGCATTGGGATTGAAGCCCAAGGAAAAGTACCCCACGGACCAACTGGCCGCCATCGAAAAGAAACTGGCCGAACTCGCCGCAAAAGCCGATGCGGACAAGAAAGCCGCTGAGCTGAATGCCAAATACCAAGCCATCGTGGATGAGGCTGAAAGCCTTTTCGCCGCAGCGAAATACCCCGAGGCCAAGGCGAAGTTCCAGGAAGCGCTGGGCGTGAAGCCCGGCGAGGCCCACCCGAAGGAGCGCATCGTGGAGATCGATGCCAAGATCGCCGACCTCGCCAAACAGGCGGACCTGGCGAAAAAACAGGCCGAACTGGACGCCAAATACAACGCGTTGATCGCCAGTGCCGACAAGAAGTATGATGCCAAGAAGCCGAGCGACGCACTGAACGACTACAAGGACGCTTCAGCGCTCAAGCCCGATGAGCAGTATCCCAAGGACCGCATTGCCGCCATCAATGAGATGCTGGACGCCAAGGCCAAGGAGCAGGCCGAAAAGGAAAGACTTGCCCGCGAACAGCAGGAAAAGGAGAAGCAGTACAATGACCTGATCGGCCAGGCGGACAAGGACTTCAAGGCCAAAAGCTATGATGCCGCCGCCAAAGGATACACGGCCGCTTTGGACGTGAAGCCGGGGGAGAAGCATCCATCCGACAGGCTTGCGGAGATCAGCGCCCTGTTGGCGGCCCAAGCTGCGGCAGACAGCGCCAAAGCCGCGCAAGATGCAGCGGACCGTGCGCGCCTGGCGGATGTGAAATCGCGGTACCAGGATGCCATTGCCAGGGCGGACAAGGCTTTTGCGGGCCAGTCCTATGATGCAGCACGGGAGGCCTACACGGAAGCCTTGGGCGTGAAGCCGGGTGAGAAGTACCCCAAGGACCAGCTCAAGGCCATCGAGCAAGCCATGGCGGACCAGGCGAATGCAGCCAAGGCTGCTGCTGACGCAGCCGAGAAACAACGCCTGGCCGATGAGGAACGCCGCCGCCGCGAACAGGCCACCGCAGATTCCCTAAAGGCTGCCATGGACAGCGCCATGCAGGAGCGCGACCGCCTGAAGGCCCTGGATGAGCAATATGCCCAAACCATTCTTCAGGCGGACCAGGCCATGGCCGCCAAGGACTACCAAGGTGCACGCGGGCTGTATGCACAAGCCTTGGACCTCAAGCCCAAGGAAAGCTATCCGCAAGTGAAGATCGACCAGATCGACAAATTGCTGGCCGAAGCGGACCGCTTGGCCAAGGAAGCGGATGCCAAGAAACAGCAGGTGGCTGATGCGGCCCCCCCGGTGCAGGAAACCAGCACGGCGGACAACCGCAAGGAGCAGGAAGCCGAAGTGTTCATGCGGGAGGCCCGTGAACGGGAGGAAGCGGAGAAGTATGAACGCATCAAGCGCCTGATGGCTTCGGTGGAGCAGCAAAAGCAGTCCAATGAGGCAAAGGCTGAAGAACGCCACAACGGCGCCGTCCGCCAGAACAGCGAATACGCCCAGGAAGGGCAGGGGCTGTACCAAGGAAGCGAGGACATGCGGAAGCGCAATGCCGCTGAACTCGAAGCACTTCAAGAAGCATTGGCCAAGCGCAAGCAGGAACTTATGGAGCAGGGCGTGCAGGACAGTGAGAAGGCCATGGCCCGGGCCGATGCCACGCGCACGCAGATGGAACAGGACCAAAACAGCCGGCGTGAAGCGCATGGGGAAAAGGTGAAGGCCGCAAGTGCCGCCCAACAGGAGTGGGCCGCCCAACTGGGAACCTATGAGCAGAACGGACGGCAACGCTCCGATGCGGCAGTTGCACAGATCAAGCAGGAAGCACAAAGCGATGAAGCGATGCTTGAGAAAGGCAAGGCACAGGCCGAGCGGGAACGCGGACTGGTGGACCGCCAAAAAGCAATGGTGGAGGCCCGGGAACAACAATTCCGCGCCAGTGCCGGCAGCCGCATCGCCGGTGAACAGTCCCGCATTGACAACATCGCGCCCAACCAGCAGCGTTCATTCGCGGACTACAACCGCAACAAGCTCGCTTCGCAATATCCCCAAGGCGTCACCGAGGAAAGCTACACGGAGGGCAACAAGGTGATCATCCGCCGCGTGGTGGTGCAAGGCAACAAGGCCGATGAATACAGCAAGGTCATTGCCAAGTGGGGAACGTTCTACTTCAAGAACGGACAAAGCATCAGCGAGCAGATCTGGTCCGTGAACACGGAGAAGTGAGCCGCCTCGCAAGGTTTGGGAACGGCCCGCCCCGCAACGGGGCAGTGCAGCATGGTGTTTTCAACGTGCAACACTCCGTGAAAAGCTGGCAAAATTCGGGCAGGAGCGCAGCTGCGCATGATCTTTGCGGTACATGGGCAACAAGGCATCATTCTTGCCGTTGCCGCACGAACATGATCCCGGTACAATAACCTGAACTGACTGCACATAACATGGCGAAGTGGTCCAAACGCATCCTGCTCACGCTGGTTGTCCTCATCGTATTGCTCCTTGCCGCAGCAATACTGGTGCCCGTTTTGTACAGCGACAAGATCGAGGCTGCCGTGAAGGAACAGGTGAACGCAAACCTCAATGCCTCGGTGGAGTGGGGGGATTGGGAAATCAGCATCCTGCGAAGCTTCCCCAATGCCAGCGTGGAGGTGAAAAACGTACGGGTGTGCAACAAGGCTCCCTTCGAGGGCATTTGCCTGGCCGATATCGGCGATGTGCAGGTCACCATCGGCCTCATGAGCCTCCTCAGCGACCGGATCCAGATCCAACGCGTAACGTTGGAAAGGCCGGACATCCATGTGAAAGTCCTCAAGGACGGCCGGGCCAACTGGGACATTGCCAAGGCGGACAGCACCAACCAGGAACTGGCTGCGGACACCTCCTCCACCCGGTTCAATGTCGCCTTAAAGCAGTACAGCATCTCCAAGGGCCATATCATTTACGATGATGAGAGCCTGCCCATGGTCATGGAACTGAAGGGTGTGCAGCACACCGGCAGCGGTGATTTCACGCAGGACCTCTTCACCCTGCGCACCAAGACCGTTGCGGACAGTCTTTCCATAGCATACGACGGGATCAAATACCTGCGCAACGTGAAAGCCGAGGCCACCGCCGACATCGACATGGACATCCCGCACATGAAGTTCACCTTCAAGGACAACGACATCAAGGTGAACCGGCTGGAACTGGGCTTGGACGGCTGGTTGGCCATGCCTGCGGATGATATCGACATGGACCTGAAGTGGAACATGAAGAAGAACGACATCGGCGCGCTGCTCTCGTTGGTGCCCGCAGCCTTTGCCAGCAACCTGGAAGGCGTGGACATGACGGGCAAGGCCGCCTTCAGCGGCTATGTGAAAGGCACCTACAACGAAACCACCATGCCCGGCTTCGGGGTGACCATCAACGTGGACAACGGCCGCTTCAAATACCCCTCGCTGCCCGCCAGTGTGGAGGGCATCTTCGTGGACTGCAGCATCCGCAGCCCGCAAGGGAAAGACTTGGACGGCATGGTGGTGGACCTGAGGCGCTTCGCCTTGAACATGGCCGGCAACCCGGTGGAGGCCCGCATGCACCTGGAAACGCCCATCAGCGACCCCCATGTGGATGCTGCGGTAAAGGCCAGCCTCGACCTGGCCAGCGTGAAGAACGTGGTGCCCCTGCCAAAAGGCAACGAACTAAGCGGCAAAGTGAAGGCCGATGTGCAGATGGCCGGCCGCATGAGCGATGTGGAAGCGCAGCACTATGAAAAGTTCAAGGCACAAGGCCAACTGGCGCTGAGCGGCATGAACTACAAGAGCGATTCACTGCCTTATGCCGTGGGCATCAGCAACCTGGTCTTCGATTTCAGCCCCCGGTTCCTGGCCCTTGCCGACTTTACCGGGGAGGTGGGCCGCAGCGACATCAAGGCAAGCGGACGCTTGGACAATTACCTGCAGTGGTGGCTGAAGGACAGCACGCTCACGGGCAACTTCAACATGGCCAGCAACCGCTTTGACCTGAATGAGCTCATGGGGGCCCCGTCCGCTTCCACCGCGCCAGCCAACAGTCCCAAGGCGGATACCGCGGCCATGAGCGTGATCGAAGTGCCCAAGAACGTGGACTTCACCATGGCCGCAGCCGTGAAGGAAGTGCTGTATGATGACATGAAGCTCACCGATGCCAAGGGCAGCCTGCGCGTGCATGACCGGCAGGTGGACCTGCGCGGCATGGGCTTCAACATGTTTGATGGGCGCATCGGCATGGACGGCACCTACAGTACGGCAGACAAGGCGAAGCCCGCTTTCAACATGGACCTCAACGTGGGCAACGTGGACATAGCCCAACTGGTGGCCAAGATGGACATGGTGGGCAAGATGGCACCGATCGCCAAGAGCTGCACGGGCCGCCTAAGCACAACCCTTGCGCTGAAAGGCGTGCTTGACCAAGCCATGGCCCCGGTGATGAACTCCTTGGCCGGCCAGGGTACGTTGCAGACCAAGAACGTTGCCCTCAAGGACTTCAAGCCGCTGGTGGAAATGAGCAATGTGCTGAAGATGCCGCAACTGGCCATGGCGAAGATCCAGGATGTTGATTTCAGCTACGAGATCCAGGATGGAAAAATGATCACCAAGCCGTTCAATGTGAAGATCGATCGCCTCAGCGCCAACGTGGGGGGAAGCACGGCCTTTGCGGACCAAGCCATCGACTACACCGTAAAAACCAAGGTGCCTACGGACATGTTCGGCGCTGAAGCCGGGCAATTGGTGAGCGGCCTGTTGGGCCAGGTGAACCGGTCGCTGGGAACGGAGGCCAAGCTGCCCGCCGAACTTGACCTCACCGCCAAGATCACGGGCACGGTGGAAAAACCCGTGGTGAAGCCGGTGTTTGCCGGTGGTGGAAGCAACTTGAAGGAAACGGTGAAAGAGGAAGTGAAGCAGCAGCTCAACGAACAAATTGACAAGGTGAAGGCCGATGCCATTGCCAAGGCGCGCGCCGAGGCCGACCGCCTTGTGGCGGAGGCCCGCAAACAGGCGGATGACATCAAGGCCAAGGCGCGCAGCGAAGCCGCCAATGCCAAGGCCCAAGCCTACAAGGCCGCGGATGATCTGGTGAACCAAGCCGCCAATCCATTTGCCAAGGCTGCGGCCAAGCTGGCCGCCGACAAGGCCAAGCAGGCCGCTGACGCGCAGGAAACCAAATTCATCGCCGAGGCGGACAAGCGGGCGGACGGCCTGGTGGCCACCGCCCAAAGCCAAGCCAATGCCATGGTGCAAAGGGCGGAAAACACCAATACTACCGTAAAGTGAACCGTGTTCGACGAACACACGGTGCAGGAAGGGACGGCATGAAAGGAGGAAAGGCGAAAATGATCTTGCGGATGCGCCAAGTGGCGGCGTTGTTGGCCTTGTTTGCAATGGTGCCCATGGCCGGTGCCCAAGACAACGAACCAGGGCCTTGCGACAGGCCAGTGGACAAACAGCTGTTGAAGGGGCTTGCGGAGGCGGATGGCATGCGCAATGCTTCCGAACGCCACCAGAAGTTGAAAGCCTTGCTGGACGACAACCCGGATTGTGCGGAATGCCTCTTCCGCACGGGCGAAAGTGCCTATCAACGGGCCAAGGCCGGTGCCGGCAGCTTTGCCACTGCGGCGGGTTACCTCGAAGACCTACTGAAGCGTTGCCCGGACTACCACAGCGATGCGTACTACTATTTGGGCAACATCTACTATGCCCAGCAGCGGCATGCGGATGCGGCTTCGGCATTCCGGAAGTTCCTTGACTTCCCCACCGGTGATCCCGCCAAGTTGGGCGGCCGGAACGCCCAGGAAAAAGCAGAAGTGGAAAAAATCCTTCCGGAACTTGCCTTCTACTCGGATTTCTTCAAGGACAACAAGCCGTTGGACCCGGTGCCGCTGGCGGGCGTAAATACCCCGGCGGACGAATACCTGCCCATGTTCTCCCCGGACAACGAGCTGCTGTTCTTCACCCGGCTCAGCAAGCACATGGCCATGGGCGATCGGTTCCCGCGCGAGGTGGAGGAACTCACCGAGGCAAGGCGGCCGGATGTAAAGGCCAACTTTGACCAGGGGGAACCGCTCCCGTCACCGTTCAACAACGGCGCCAGCTACGGCGGCGTAACGGTAAGCCTGAACAACAAGGAGCTTTTTGTCACCGTGTGCACACCGGTATCGCAGGAATACAAGAACTGCGACATCTTCCGCACCCATTACGAGACGCGCATGGACATGGGCACGGGGAAGCAGACCTTTGAGTGGAGCCCGCTCACAAACCTGGGCCCAACCATCAATACGCCGGATGGTTGGGAGAGCCAACCCTCGCTCAGCTCGGACGGCCGCACCCTGTATTTCGCCACGGTAAGGCCGGGCAGCAAAGGAACCGATATCTATACCAGCACGCGCGATGACAAAGGCCAGTGGAGCCAAGCCGAACCGCTTCCGGCACCGGTAAATACGGCCGGGGATGAAAAGGCACCGTTCATGCACAGCGACAGCCATACGCTCTACTTCGCGGCCAGGCCCCCGCGGGATGAGAACGGCAACGAGGACATGCGGCGCGGGCACCGGGGCATCGGCGGCTACGACATTTTCTACAGCCGATTGAACGACAACGGCACCTGGTCGCAGCCGAAGAACTTGGGCAACCCCATCAATACGCCGCAGGATGAGCACGGACTTGTGGTAAGCGCGGACGGCCATACGGCGTACTTCGCCAGCAACCGGTTCCACGGCGTGGGCGGGTTGGACATCTATGGCATCCCGCTGCCCAAGGATGCGCGCCCCGAGAACATCATGATCGTAAAAGGTGAGGTGAAGGATGAATCCGGAAAGGCCGTAAAGGATGCATCCGTATCGATCACGTACATGGACACGCGGAAAACGGAAGTGCTCAAGGTGGATCCAGCGGACGGGCACTATGCCGCCGTGGTAAAGCTCAAGGCCGGGTCGGATGTCATTGTCACCGTGAAAAAGGCCGACCATGTGTTCGACAGCCGCTCATTCAGCCTGGAAGACACGGTCCGGGGCGGCGTGGCCGACGTGGACATGAAATTGGAGAAGATCGAAGTGGGCAAGAGCTACCGGGTCAATGACATCAAGTATGCCACCAACAGCGCGGAGATCACCGGGGCCAGCCGATACATACTTGACGAGCTGATCAATTTCCTGAAGGAGAACCGCACGGTACGCATCGAGGTTCAGGGCCACACGGACAATGTGGGCGGGGCGGACGATAACATGGCCTTGAGCCGCAACAGGGCCATGACCGTTGCGAATTACCTCACTGCACATGGCATCAGTGCCGCCCGGCTTACGGGCAAGGGATACGGGGCCACCGTCCCCATTAGCTCAAATGCCACCGAAGAAGGCCGTGCGAACAACCGCCGCACCACGTTCGTGATCACCGGGCGGTGATCGGTTACGGCGGGCAATGGCCTTATCTTTCATCAAGATTTCCCCAAGATGAGATCCTTGGTCCTTCCATTTGCATTGGCCGCCCTTGGTGCCCAGGCCCAATTGCCGCATGGCGGCAATCCGGTGGATTGGGGTATTGCGGCACATGCGTTGGCTGCCCCTCCCGTCATGGAGCTCGGCCCCGTGGACCCGGCTGCCGCCACGGCAGCGGCCGATACGGTGGGAGCGCCGGGAGGCGTTCGCTTCGGCGTGCAGCGGGCCATGGCTGCGGACATACTGGCCGCGGGCCAATGGAGCTCCATGGCCGGAGGCGGCAACGTGTGCCGCTTCCGATTGAAAAGCACCGGTGCGGTGATGATGAGCGTGCAGTTCAGCGCGTTCCACCTGCCGCCGGGGGGGCGCGTTTTTCTTTACGATGCTGCGCACAGCACCTTCCTCGGTGGCTTTACCCAAGCCAACGAGCAACCCAGTGGCCGCTTTGCCACGGCATTCCTGCCGGGCGACGAGGTCATGGTGGAATACCAGCAACCTGCCGGGGCCGGTGGTGCCGTCCTGCACGTATCGTCCATCACGCATGCTTGGCGCGACATGTTCCGACAAGGCGCGGCGGCCCAGCGGGACATTGATCCAGGCTACCAAAGCGCGCCTTGCCATAACAACGTGGCCTGCCCCATTGCCGCGGATTGGCAGGACCAGAACCATGCCACTCTTTGGTTCATGATGCCCGACGGGCGCGGATGTGACGGGACATTGCTCAACAATACGCTACAGGACGGAACACCGTACGTACTGATCGCCAACCACTGCTGGCAACCCACGGAGGACCAATGGATCTTCTATTTCAACTACCAGAGCCCCACCTGCATTGGCGATACGGGCCAAACCGCCCAGACCCTCTCGGGCTGCGTGCGCAGGGCCGTGCTGTACCCCGGTGATTTCTGCCTGATGGAGATCAATGACCCGCCGCCGCCCTCCTTCGGTGCCTACTATGCCGGCTGGGACCACAGTGGAACCCCGCCGCAGAGCGGTGCCTCCATCCTCAACCCGCAGGCGGACGTGAAGAAGATCTCCTTCTACAACACCCCCGCCACTTCCACCACCATCGATGTGGCGCAGATCCCCTGCTGGCAAACCTATTGGTACAGCGGGATCCTTGAGGCTGGTGCCAGCGGTGCGCCCTTGTTTGACCAGAACAAGCGCGTGGTGGGCCACATCATTGGCGGGGAACAGACCTGCGCCACGGCAACCACGGAACCCAGCTTTGCCGCCAAGTTCAGCGAGAACTGGGATAGCGGCACGGGGCCGGCTTCGCGGTTGCGGGATTGGCTGGACCCGGCGAACAACACCGTGGCACTGGACGGCTACGACCCGAATGGAGCGCCGCCCATCGTGGCGGTGAAACTTAAGGTGATGCTTGCGGGCCCTTTCGTGCAATCCACCGGGATGATGGCTTCCGGGCTGAACGACAGCGATCTTGTGCCGCTCAGTGAACCATACACGGCCATGGGGTATGTCCATCATGGCCTTGGCGGCGGAGAAAGCACCACTGCGGACGTGCTTGCAGTAACAGGCGCGGACCGCGTGGTGGATTGGGTGGTGGTGGAATTGCGCAATAAGAACAATCCGGCAGTGGTGTTGGCCACCCATTCCGCCTTGCTGCGCCGCAATGGAACCATTGTGGATGAAGACGGGATCAGTGATGTGGAATTCCAGGGAATGCCAGCCGACAACTACTATGTAGCCGTTCGGCACAGGAACCATTTGGGGGTCATGACAGCGGCGGCGATCCCGCTGTCGGCAACGGCAACTTTGAAGGACTTTACCAACGCGAGCGTGGCTTTGGCAGGCGGCACGGTTTCCACCAAGTTGGTGGGAACAACCAGGTGCCTGTGGGCCGGTGATGCCAATTTCAACGGGTCCGTGTCTTATACCGGCGTGAACAATGACCGGGACCCGGTGCTGGTAAAGATCAATGATCCGGCCCCCACGGCGGTGTACAGCGGTTATGCCGCGGAGGACTTCAACATGGATGGAGTGGTGAAATACACCGGTGCGCTCAATGACCGCGACATGATCCTGACCACAACGGGCAATTTGCCCACCGGGGTGGTCACCGATTCATTGCCCTAAGGCCTGGTCTTCGTCCTTGCCCAAGCGCTTTGCATTCTTGCGCATGCGCAGGTTCAGGAGTTCCACCAGCACGCAGAAGCCCATGGCAGCGTACAGGTAGTTCTTATCGATGTGGAGGCCGAAACCGTCCAGCAGCAGTACAATGCCCACCATGGCCAGGAACACCAGTGCAAGCACTTTCACGGTGGCATGCGTGTTCACGAAGTCGCTGATCAATTCGGCCGCCACCAGCATGATGATCACCGCGATCACCACCGCCAGCACCATGATGAGCAGCTCGTTGCTCATGCCCACGGCGGTGATCACGGAATCCAGCGAGAACACGATGTCCATCAGCACGATCTGAAAGACCACCATGCCCACGGAGGAACGCACACGGGCGTGGCCTTCCTTCTCCTTGATGAATTCCACTTTGTGCCAGATCTCGATGGATGCTTTCCAGATCAGGAACAAGCCGCCGGTGATCAACACCAGGTCCTTTCCGGTGATCGCCAGGGAGCCGATTTGGAACAAGGGGTGCACCAGGTGCATGATCCAGCTCAGCGTAAGCAGCAGCAGGATCCGGGTGATCAGTGCGAAAGCCAGGCCGAGGCGACGGGCCCGCGCCTGGCGCGCATGGGGCAATTCACCGCTCAGGATGCTGATCATCACAATGTTGTCGATGCCCAGCACGATCTCCAGTGCGGTCAGCGTCAGTAGTTGCACCCAACCATGGGAGGTCAGGAATACGGAGAAATCCAATTGTTCTAGCGGGATCATGATGCAAGGGGCCGCGAAATTACCGGCTGGCGGAATTGGAGCCTGGATCAATTGCATACGCGGTGATCGCCACGTTGCGGTTCACGGGGTTCAGCCAGTGCATTACGCGGTCCAATAATCCCGGTTCGGCCGTACCGATCAATTGCATGGGACCCAAGGCTGCTTGCATGCGCCCCACGCGACCGGCAAGACTGTCCGTGCCGATGAAAAGGGCCACGTTGGCACGTTGCGCCGGGGCTGGCTGGGCAGCAAGGGCGCGGATGTCCACGGAAGGATCCGTAAGGACTTGCTGGGTGATGTGCCATTGGCCCAGGTAGAAAAGCGGCAGCATCGGCGGGTCTTTATCCACGGTGTCCTCAATGATCAAGCCTTTTACCTGCCGGTCCCGCAACATCAGCATGGCTTCCACGCGCTCGCGTTTGCTGAAGCTGAAGCACAGGGGGACAAGCAGCAGGATGTTCAACCCCCATGTCCAAAACAGCACGCCGCGCCACAGGCCTTGGTGGCGTTGCCACCACCGGCTGCGTTCCCGGAACGCCTCCCAGGCCGTGTAGCCCAGCACCAGCACCAGCGGCACAATGGTGAGGATGAAGCGCTCCTGTTTGTTCGGAAAGATGGAATGGAAGAAGAGGAAGCTGAACACCGGAAGCCAGACCAGCAAGGGCTTGGGCCGTTTGAAGAACCCGAACATCACCGCAAGGGAGAACGGGGGAATGAAGATCCCTCCGAGCACCAGGAGGTAGTTGTACCACGGTTGGTCGAAGTAGGTGGTGGAGTTGGCCAGGTTGTAGCGCACGTATTCGGTCATTTCCGCAAACGGCCTGCCCCAGATGAAGAGGTCAATGCCGGCTTGCACCAGTACCACGGGCACCAACATGCCGCAACCGAACAACAGTGCGCCGCGCACATCCTTGCGCAACAGCAGAGCCAAGCCTGCACCACAGCCGAAAAATGCAGTTTGGAACCGCAGGTCGATGGCCAGCCCGGCGAAGAGCCCGGCTACGAACACTGCTTTTGCGGCAGGGCGGTCCCCATCGCGCACCAACCACCAGGCGCAGAGCATCAACGGCGGAAGGGCCACCATTTCCACCAGGTTGCGCACGGAAAGGAAGGGCATGAAGAAGAACAAGGCCAGGAACAAGCCGCAGCGCCAGGCCACATCCGGGTTGGACAAGCGCAGCGCGATCCGGTAACCGGTGCGCACCACGATCAAGCTCCACAGCGCGTGCAGCAGCCGCACAAGCACCATTTTGCCAACCGGGCTGGTGAAGCCCAACCACGCGCAAAGCTTGAATAGCAGGAAGTGGAACCCGGGATAGAGCATCATGTGCCCCGTGGGCACCGGGTTTGCGCCCTGGTTCCATGGGAGCCAATCGTTGTAGTCAAAGCCGTCCACCCAGCTCTGTGCTGCCTCGATCACCAGGAAGTGATCGTCCTGTGCGTAGTATCCACCGGAGAAGACCGTTGCCAACAGCCGGGGCACCAGGGCAATGATGGTCAGCCAAAAAAGAGGTCGCTGCCGCATCGTGGCGGCAAGTCCAGGGATCTGCATGGGCTATGGGTGCGCAAATTAGCCATGCAAGTCTTGACCTTCCTGCTGAAGCGTCGGCTACTTTCGGCCCAATTGTTCCATCATGCCGGTTGATGCAATCACATGGCGCAAGGCCGTGGCGCGGCCTGCCTTTATCCGCGCCATGGCTTCAGGCTGCTTGGCCGGTTTGGCGGTTGTTTGGGTGTTGCCCCGGTTTTTTGCGTGGATACAAGCCAAGCCGGGGCTTTTGCTGCATGATCCCGTGTTGACTGTTTGGGGGCCGGAGAATGTTACATGGGCCACCTTCGCGGTGCTCTACGGCACCTTGTTGCTGGTGATCTCCAGCATTGCCCGCCAGCCCATGAAAGTGATGCTTGGGCTGTGGGCCTATGTGTTGATGCTGCTGATGCGCATGGCGTGCATGGCCCTTATTACTTTGGAACCGCCCCCGGGGATCATCCCGTTGATCGATCCCTTCACGCAGCTATTTTATCCAGCAGCAGATCCTTTCCTGAAGGACCTGTTCTTTTCCGGGCATACCGCCACCCTCGCCCTGATGGCGATGCTTGCCCGAAAGGGTTGGGTGCGTTGGGCCGCCATGGCGGCCACGGGCATTATCGGGCTGTTGGTACTTGTGCAGCATGTCCATTGGACCGTGGACGTGCTGGCCGCCATACCGGCCTCTTGGATAGCCTGGTCGGCGGCGCGGTGGTTGCTTCGTGCCACCGGTGCCGTTACTTCCTCGGAAGGCGCTTGAGGTAGATCGCACTGGCCACGCGTTCGTTCAGGCTTGCAGGCATCAAACCTTGCACGGTGGCCGTAATGCGGTTCAGCAAGCCTGGCACCACTTCCGCTTTACCGCGCAGCATGGCGCCCACTGCCGCCTGGGCCACCGGCCCAGGCCCCGTGCCGAATTTTTGGGCGAGGTCGTCCATGGCCTGCATGCCTGCACGTTCGGTGAAGCCCGTGATGATGCTGCCGGGGCACACGGCGGTAACGGAGACGGGCCCACCGGCCAGCTCCAGCCGCAGCGAGCGTGACCAGCCACGGACAAATGCCTTGCTGGCGGCATACACCGCAAAGGTGGCCATGGCGGAATAGGCCGTCATGCTGGAGATGTTCAGGATAAATGCCTTTGGTGCCGCTTTCAGCACGGGTAGCAACCGGTGGGTGAGTTCCACGGGCACTTCCATGTTCAGGTGCATCATCCGCTTTTGATCTTGCAGGGGCAGATCGGCAAAGAGCCCCCAGAGGCCTTGGCCGGCATTGTTCACCAAGCAGGTGATGGGAACCTCTTGTGCGAGTGCCCAGCTCGTTATTTGTGCGGGAGCATCGGGATTGAAGAGGTCGGCCGTGGTAAACCGGGCGCGCCCCTTGTTCAGGGCGGCAGCTTGGCGCGCCACGCTTTCCAACGCAGGGCCGGAGCGGGCCACAAGCAGCACCCCAAAGCCGTTCCGCGCCAATTCAAGCGCAAGGGCTGCTCCCAAGCCTTGGCTTGCGCCCGTGATCAAGGCATAACCGCGGTCTTCCATGTTCATGCGGCAAAGGTGAACGTGCCGGGGCAATGCTGGCCAACCTGCGCAACCATCCTTGGCGGATGGTCCCGGCAACTTATTTCACCAAGTGCTGGAACCGGTGGTAGAGCGGGGTGGGGCTCTTCTCCGATTTCGGCGTGTACTTCCCCGCGATGATGGGGATGTACATCACGCGGCGGCGGCTGGCTTCCCCTGTGAGGTGGCTGCGCTCCACGCGGTGCCAGCACCGGCCATCGTGCACCGTGAGGTCACCGGCCTTGATGTCGAAGGCCACTTCGGCCGGATCGGGCTCGTTGTCCAGGAAGCTCTTCTTGCGGAACAGCATGTTCCACAAGCTTTGGTTGTGCGTGCCGGGCAACAGCCGCAGCCCGCCGTTGCGCGGGTCCTGGTCGTCCAAATGGATGCCCACGTTCAGCATGGGCAGGATTTTCTTCCCCAGGAAGATGTCCCGCACGCTGTCCGTGTGCCAGCCCATCTGCGTGAACTTGCTGGCATCCGTATTGACATAATGGTTCACCACCAGGCCGTCCTTTTCATTGGTGCCCAGGCGGGCCCCCTTGCCCACGAGGCCGAGCAGCACCTCAAGCCGGGGGTCTTTCAGTAATTCCGCCAGAACGGGGCTGTGCTGGTTGGCAAAGGCGAACCGTTGCACGATCCGCTTGCCGTCCACATCGTTGCCATACTTGATGGGTACACCATTGACCTTTTCCCGGTCCTCGGCGATCCATTGTTCCTGCACCTTTTCCACGGCTCGCCAAATCTCCGCAACCGTGGTGCGGGAGATGAAGCCTGGAAAGTGGATGACTCCGTACTCGGCGAAGAACCGTTTCTGCTCTTCGGTGAGTTCGCTGCCCAATGGGGAGCTTGCTTCAATGATCCGTGCCACGGGATGTGATTTGGAATGGACGAAAGTAGATCAGGCAACGATACCAAGGAGCAAACAATTGCAAAGGTTTTCAGCCTGATGGGGTTGATGGCCGGTCCAGTTAAATTTGCCCCCCCTTGCCCTGCCATGAACATCGTGGTCCTTTCCCGGGACACCAAGCTTTATTCCACGCGCCGCATTGTGGAAGCCGGGACGCAACGCGGCCACCAGATCTCCGTGGCAGACCACGTGAAGTGTGACTTGGTGATCGCCCGCAAGGACCCGCACGTGCTTTTGAACGGCGAACGGCTGGGGCATGTGGATGCCATCATCCCCAGGATCGGTGCAAGCGTTACATTCTACGGTTCTTCCGTGGTGCGCCAGTTCGAGTCCATGAAGGTGTTCACCACGGCCGAAAGCCAAGCATTGGTGCGCAGCCGCGACAAGTTGCGCAGCCTGCAGATCCTGAGCAGGGCAGGGGTGGAAATGCCACGCACGGTATTCACCAATTACAGCAAGGATGTGGCCGCCGCAATAGATCGCGTGGGCGGGGCCCCTTGCATCATCAAATTGCTGGAAGGCACCCAAGGGCTGGGCGTGGTGCTGGCGGAAACGCGCAAGGCCGCCATCGCCGTGGTGGAAGCCTTCAACAGCCTGAAGGCGCGGGTGATCGTGCAGGAATTCATCGCCGAAGCACGGGCTGAGGACATTCGTGCCTTTGTGGTGGACGGGGCCATTGTGGGCGCCATGAAGCGCAAGGGGAAGGAGGGGGAGTTCCGCAGTAATCTGCACCGGGGGGGGGCGGCGGAATTGATCGACCTGTCCAAGGAGGAGGAAGATATCGCCATTCGGGCCGCAAAAGCATTGGGCCTGAAGGTGGCTGGCGTGGACCTCTTGCAGAGCTCGCGCGGCCCGCTGGTCATTGAGGTGAACGCATCGCCTGGCTTGGAAGGCATTGAAAAGGCTACCGGAAAGGACATCGCGGGGGAGATCATCCGTTTTGTGGAGCGCGGCGTAGCGTCGTAGCTGCGGGAGTGTTGTGCCAAGCATGCATGCGGCTTGGTCCGCTGCCCGGCCATTATTTTACCCCACCAACTGATGCATGCCGGGAATGCAGGTTGAATGACGGATGCCAGTACCCAAGTACCTGCCACAGCCGGCCAGTATGGAAGGGTGCCGCCCGATGCGCCGGGTGCTCCTTGCGGCTGCCGTGTTGTTGGTGGCCGTATCCAACAACATTAACTGGGGCAGGGACCATTGGCGCACCGTGCTCCAGGCGGATGCGAAGGGATACTATGCCTACCTGCCCGCGGTGTTCATCCACAGCGACCTGAATTTCGGGTTTTTGGAGGAGGCTGAAGCCCATGGCAGTAACCCGAACCTCCATTACGACTATCGCGTGAACACCCCCGGAGGCGCTATCAATAAGTATTGGTGCGGCACGGCGGTGATGCAGGCCCCGTTTTTCCTGGTTGCATCAGGTTGGGCCAAGCTTACCGCGGATGGTTCCGATGGATATGGCAAACCATACGTTGTGGCCTTGTGCATGGCAGCCATTTTTTATGCACTGCTCGGTGCGTGGGCGTGTGCACGCATGCTGGGCAAATTTGGCGTGGAGCCGCCAGCCCAAGCGCTGGTGATCGCGGTGCTGCTCTTCGGCACCCATTTGTTCTACTATGTGATCGTGGCGCCGGGCATGAGCCATGTGTACAGTTTTGCGCTGGTGTCCTTGTTTCTGCTGTCCGCGCTTCGTTTCATGAAGGGGCCGCGGCCACGACCCCTGACGTCAATGGGCTTGCTCCTCGGGCTGATCGTGCTGGTGCGGCCCGTGAACGGGATCATCGTTCTGGCCTTGCCGTTCCTGGCCGGTTCACGGCATGCGCTTCAGGCAGGCTTGGCAATGGTGGACCAGCACAAATTGGCGGCGATCCGTACCGTATTGCTGGCCCTGGGAATCTTCCTGGTACAGCCGTTCATCCATTACATCAGCACGGGTAGTTGGTGGGTGGACAGCTACCCCGGGGAGCATTTCAATTGGACGGATCCGCACCCCGTTGATTTCCTGTTCAGCTACAAGAAGGGATTGTTCCTGTATACACCGGCCTGCCTGCTGGCTTGCCTGGGGTTGTACCACCTCGGGAAGCAATCGATCTTTTCGTTGATCGCATGGTTGTTGTTCATGGCCGTGCTGGTGTATGTGCTCAGCAGCTGGTGGAATTGGTGGTACGGCGGCAGTTTCAGTGCGCGCCCCATGGTGGAATACCTGCCGTTGTTCGCCGTACCCATGGGCATGGCCGTCCAGCAATTGAAAGGATGGGCGCGAAAGGGTTACGTGGCTGCACTGGTGCTGGCGATCGGATTGTGCCAGATACAAACATTCCAAGCCCGCTACTACCGCATCCATTACGAAAACATGGACCGGCAGCAGTACTGGAATGAATTCCTGCGCCTGGACAAGATTCCCTGAACCACCCTCCATCCCGGCGCGGCCAATACCTTTGCCGCCCATCCATTCCACACCCTTTTGCAAGCCAAGATCCTCATCCTCGACCACGGCTCCCAGTACACCCAGTTACTGGCCCGCCGAGTGCGCGAACTGGACGTTTATTGTGAAATACATCCGTTCAGTGCAGCATCCCGCTTCAAGGGTGATGCTTCCGTGAAGGGCGTGATCCTTAGCGGCAGCCCGGCCTCGGTATTTGACGAAGGTGCCCCGGACACGGACATCAGCGGGTTACAGGGCAAGGTGCCCGTGCTGGGCGTGTGTTACGGTGCACAACTTCTGGCCAAACGGGCCGGGGGCGAAGTGGTGCGCAGCCAAGTGCGGGAGTACGGACGTGCCTTGTTGGACAACATTTTCGTGCAGGAACCGCTGTTTGCCGGCATCCATCCCGGAACACAGGTGTGGATGAGCCACGGTGACAGCATCCTGAAAGCGGCCGACCGCATGGAAGTGATGGCCGGTACCCATGCCGTGCCTGTCGCTGCGTTCCGGATCAAGGGCGAACAAACTTTCGGCGTGCAGTTCCACCCGGAAGTTTTCCATTCCACGGACGGCTTGCAGCTGCTCCGGAATTTCACCGTGGGCATCTGTGGCTGTGCCACCGACCACACGCCCGGTGCCTTTGTGGAAGAGAGCGTGGCCGGATTGCGCGAACGGCTCGGCGAGGACCATGTGGTACTGGCCCTCAGTGGTGGCGTGGACAGCTCCGTGGCGGCATTGCTGCTACAGCGCGCCATCGGCAACCGGCTCCATTGCATCTTCGTGGACAACGCGCTGCTGCGCAAGAACGAGTTTGACCAAGTGCTGGAGAGCTACCGCAACATGGGGCTCAACATCACCGGAGTGGACGCCAAGGACCGCTTTCTCGCCGCATTGAAGGACCTTTCCGATCCGGAGGCCAAGCGCAAAGCCATCGGCCGCACCTTCATTGAGGTGTTCGACGCAGAAGCCAAGCGCATCACCAACGTGAAATGGCTTGCCCAGGGAACCATCTATCCGGACGTGATCGAAAGCGTGAGCGTACACGGGCCCAGCGTCACCATCAAAAGCCACCACAATGTGGGCGGCTTGCCGGCACGCATGAACTTGAAGGTGGTGGAACCCCTGCGTTCCCTCTTCAAGGATGAGGTTCGCCGCGTGGGCAAGTCGCTCGGATTGGATCCCTCCATCCTGGGCCGGCATCCCTTTCCCGGGCCGGGCCTGGCCATCCGCATCCTCGGTGACATCACGGCCGAAAAGGTGGCCCTGCTCCAGGAAGTGGACCACATCTACATCCAAGGCTTGCGCGATGCCGGGCTCTACGACCAGGTGTGGCAGGCCGGGGCCATCCTGCTTCCCGTGCGCAGCGTGGGCGTGATGGGGGATGAGCGCACCTATGAAAATGCCGTGGCGTTGCGCGCAGTTTCCAGCACGGACGGCATGACGGCGGACTGGTGCCACCTGCCCTACGAGGTTTTGGCACGGATCTCGAACAACATCATCAACCAGGTGAAAGGCGTGAACCGCGTGGTGTACGACATCAGCAGCAAACCGCCGGCCACCATTGAATGGGAATAATGCACAAGTGCCTGGCCCTGTTTCTTGCCGCCTGCATCAGCCTTTTGGCGCAAGCGCAGGAAGTACGCACGGTGAACGGGGAGAAGTACATTGTGCATACCGTTGAAAAAGGGCAGACACTTTTTGGCATCAGCAAGCACTACGCGGTGCCTGTTGCCGCAATTACCGAAGCCAATCCAGGCGCGGAGCAGGGCCTCAGCGTGGGGCAGGTGTTGCTGATCCCCCGCAAGGACCAATCCCGGAAAGAGCTGAAAACCGCACCCAGGCTCAGTGACGGGGAGTTGTTGTACACCGTGTCCAAGAAGGAAACACTGTTCGGCATCTCGCGCAAGTTCGGCGTGTCGCCCGAGGACCTGCGGCGCTGGAACCCCGACCTGCAATACGGATTGCAACCGGGCATGGTGTTGCATGTTGAAGTGGCCAAGAGCACAGCGGCACCGCCCGCCGCCGTGCAACCCGCAGTGGCGGACAGCGCCGTGTTCCACTTGGTGCAGGCGGGTGAAACCCTTTACGCATTGGGCAGGCAGTACGGCGTTTCCGCCGAAGCCATTTCCGCAGCCAACGGCGGATTGCCGGACGGGTTGAAGGCCGGCCTTTACATCCGCATCCCCAAGGCTGCCATCGTCCAGCCGGATTCCGTGCCAGCCACCGTGCCCAAGCCCGCACCCTCCAGGCACCTGAAGATCGCCGTGTTGCTGCCCTTCACCGCCCTGGGCGCGGATACCACCTCCGCAACGGATGAGCCCGGCAAGCAAACATCGGTGACCGATGCCGCCATCGAGTTCCGGGCAGGGCTGGGATTGGCGCTGGACACGCTGCAGGCCATGGGCCTGAACGCCGATGTGCAGGTGTTTGACACGGGCATGAAGCCGGAGCAGTGGAACCCGCTGTTGAAAAGCGATGCCGTACGGGGCATGGACCTGTACATCGGCCCTTTCCACCGTGCCGCCGTGGAGGCGCTCTCGCGTGTTACCGGCAACGCACCCATCGTATGCCCCGTGCCGCAGAGCAACAAAGTATTGCTGGGCCACCCCACCGTGAGCAAGGCAATTGGAAGCCGGCCGGACCGCCTCAAGTTGATGGCGCGCTATATCGCCGTGAGGCACGCCAAGGACAATATCATCCTGGTGAAGCCGGATATTTTCAGTGAACGCGACCTGGCACGGACCATGGAGGCCGAACTCAAGGCGCAATTGGCCCCGTTACCTGGAAAATTCAGGGATTCATTGTTGGTGGTGACATGCCCGCGAAGGGACATCTCAGCAGCGCAGGGCAAGCTGGACCCGGTTAAAAGAAACATCCTGGTGGTGCCCAGCGAGGATGTGGAATTCGTTACCACGGTGTTGGCCAAGTTTGCGGGCCTGGTGCCCAAATATGCCATCACCGTGTATGGCTTGAACGCATGGATGGACATGCCCACCCTTGATGTGTCCGCCTTGGTGAAGCTGGACGTTCACGTTCCCGCCAACCAGTTCATTGACCGGGGCGCGCAGGCAACCAATGATTTCATTGCCCATTACCGGGCGCGCTACCGCAATGAACCTGGTGAATACGCCTTCCTGGGCTACGATGTGGCCCTGTATTACATCGGTGCGGAGATGCAGTTCGGCGGAAACTTTCCGCAACACTATGCGCAAGTGCAGGCCAATCCGCTCCACATGAGCTTCAGAATGGAAAACCTGGGGCCGGAGAACGGATGGAACAACGGCAGCGCCCTGATGCTTGAATACAAACCGGAAGGCATCCGCAAGGCTGATTGACGGAAACCCCGGATCAGCGCAGCCAGCGCCGCTCCAACACAAAGGTGCCGAACGGCAGCAGGGAGGCTACGCCAACGCCGTACACGCGTTCGGAGGGCCACTTCAAGCGTGTGAACAGGGGGATCGCGAGAAGGATGTAACTGATGAACAGCAGGCCATGGGCCCAGCCCACATATTTCACCGCCAGGGGCATGCCGGCGAAGTATTTCAACGGCATGGCGATGCCGAGGAGCACAAGGAAGCTGATGCCTTCAAGGATGGCCACCAGGCGGAACCTGCGGATGATGGGGGAATGGTTGGACATTGCGTGCGCAAATTTCGGCACGGGTGCCCCGGTGACCGTCACAGCTTGGCAAGTCTTGTGAATTGCAGGTGCCTCCGTGGTGTTGGCCAGCAAGAGGGCCGTTTGGCACAGGAACCCGGGGAGGCTCTATGTTTGCCTCATGCCGAAACAATGGTGGTTGGCGGCATTTGCCGGTGCGGGGCTGCTGCTAGCGCTGGCCAACTTGGCATTCGGAAGCGTCCCCATTCCCCTTGCCGAAGTATGGGCGGTGCTGATACATGGCGGCCAGGGCCCTGCCGGAGCCATCATCATGCAGGTCCGCTTACCGGAGGTGATCACCGCTGCAGCCGCAGGCGCCGGCCTGGCGGCGGCGGGCCTGTTGATGCAAACGATCTTCCATAATCCGTTGGCGGGGCCGGGCGTGCTGGGCATCACCGGTGGTGCATCGCTCGGGGTGGCCGTGGTGTTGCTGGCCACGCCCTTCTGGGGCTTGCTTCCGATCGCTGCCGACCTGATGGCCATACTCGCGGCACTTGCCGGTGCAGTTGCGGTGTTGCTGGTCATTGCATTCTCCGACCGGCGGGTGGGCGACGGGGTTACCTTGTTGGTGCTGGGCCTGATGATCGGCTACCTATGCTCCGCAGTGCTCAGCGTGTTGCAGGCGGGTAGCGAGGCCGGTGCGTTGAAAGGCTTTGTGTTGTGGGGCATGGGTTCCTTCGCCGG
>JAFDZG010000235.1 GCA_018267065.1 Bacteroidota bacterium | reverse complement strand
GTGGCCGAGTTTGAAAAAGCCGCCACCACCGCGGACTCGATGAGCGTGAAGCTGCGCACGGAGATCCAGGCCAGCTGCGCCAAGAAGGGCTGCTGGATGGACGTGAAACTGGCCGACGGCAGCAGCATGAAGGTGCGCTTCCGCGACTATGCCTTCTTTGTGCCCAAGCAAGGCCTGGAGGGCAAGGAAGCGGTGATCCAAGGCCGCGCAAAGAAGGAGGTTACCGATGTGGCCCTGCTGCGCCACTATGCCGAGGATGCCGGCAAGAGCAAGGAAGAGATCGCGGCCATCACCGAGCCAAGGACCAGTTGGACCTTTGAAGCGGACGGGGTGCTGATCCGCAAATGAGCAACGGGCAAGGCCCGTTGGCCATTGCCGTGCACGGAGGTGCCGGTACCATTGATCCCACCGCCATGACGGTGGAGAAGGAAGCAGCCTACAAAAGCGCCCTTTCCATGGCCGTGCGCCGGGGCCATGGCGTGCTTGCCGAAGGCGGCAGCAGTATGGATGCCGTGGAGGCCGCCGTGCGCGTGCTGGAGGATTCGCCCTTGTTCAATGCCGGGCGCGGCTCCGTGTTCACCGCCGGGGGCACGCATGAAATGGATGCCGCCGTGATGCAGGGCAGCGACCTGCGCGCGGGGGCCGTGGCCGGCGTGCAGAACGTAAAGAACCCCGTGCGCCTGGCACGAACGGTGATGGAGAAGAGCGGCCATGTGCTCATCAGCGGGCGCGGTGCGTTCGAGTTTGCCCACCGCAACAAGCTGGAACTGGAGGACGATGCCTACTTCTTCGACCAGTTCCGCCATGACCAATGGCTGGAGGTGAAGGACAGTGCAGAAGTGCGCCTGGACCACAGCGCGGGGGAGAAGAAGTTCGGCACCGTGGGCGCCGTGGCGCTGGATGCGCAGGGCAATTTGGCCGCGGCCACCAGTACGGGCGGCATGACGAACAAACGTTGGGGCCGGATAGGCGACAGTCCGGTGCCCGGCGCAGGCACGTATGCCAACAATGAAACCTGTGCCATTAGCTGCACCGGCAATGGCGAAGCCTTTTTGAGGGCCGTGGCCGCGCATGACGTGCATGCACTGATGGCCTACAAGGGACTTTCCTTGCAGGAGGCCGTGCGCATCGTGGTGCACCAAAAGCTGCCGCCACTGAACGGCGAAGGCGGCCTGATCGCCGTGGACCGCCAGGGGCGCGTGGTGTTGGACTTCAACTGCACCGGGATGTACCGCGCCAAGATGGACGGGGGCGGGGAGGAGGTGGCGATTTTCCGGTAATCGCAATTGATCAATTGGTGGGTTGAGGTGGTATGTTGGGGCTACCGGGCGACTGGTGCGGACAATGTTCCGTGCGCATCATGCGGCCAAGCAAATTTTGGAACACGCCTATCATCATGAAACTTCGGTTAACCCCGAAGCGGTGCCCGTCCAGTTAGGCTAGCAGCTACCTTTTATGGTGATGCGCACCGCGCAGCTGGCCGTTGAAGACCATGATGATCCAATGCATCTCCTTGAAGCTCCTTCCCTTGGGTAGAGCCTTGTGCTGGCGTAACCTGGTGAACTCCTTCTTGGCCGGAACGGTGGAGAAATCAGCGCCGCCATCTTGGAGGTGTGCTCCATGGACCTCGATGCTCCGGGGATGCGGGTGGCCTCCATCGACTCGGCGGTGCCTTTCCGGATGCATTGGAAAAACAGATTTTGCCCAAAACACCGCTGCACGGAGCTTTGGGGAGTTGGTGGCCTGGTGATCGTGCCTGCGCCCGGATGAACCGCAGATCGGTTTACCTTGCATGGCATAAAACTGCATGCCATGAAAAGAAGTCTACCCATATTGTTCGGTGTTCCGGCCATTGCCTGGGCCATGAACACGCAAGCGCAATGCCCTGGTTCCTTCGCCGCCACATTGTACTCCACCGATTTTGAGGCCAATGACGGCGGCTTTGTTGAAAGTGGAGGTGGTGATTGGGAGTACGGGTCGATCCCGGTGGTGATCACCGGCGCCAATTGCGGCGGCACATTTACTTCGCCAGGAGGTGCCCACTCAGGGACCAAAGGATGGGGCACTGTGCTGGACGGCTGCTACAACAACCTGGGCGCATTCAGTGGCACAGGCTTTACCGTGGACCTGAGTGATCCCTCATTGATCTCCGCCCAATTGAATTTCGCCAATTGGTTCGGCGTGTTCGTGAACTTTGACTACCTGAGGATCACCGCGAACGGTACCGAGGTTTACAGGAACGACAACACGGAGAACAGCGGTGGTTGGTTTGTGCAATCAGTTGACCTTACGCCATTTATTGGCCAAGCGTCACTGAACATCGTGTTTGACCTGTGGGCCAGCACGGTTGTGAACCGCACGGGCTGGTACATTGACGATGTCAGCGTGGATGTATGCGCCAGTCAGCCACTTGGCGTTGCAGCCATTGGGCGGCCGGGTGCACGGGTATGGCCGGTACCCGCATCGGATGTTTTGAATATCAAACCATCCACTGCCGGTGGGAAGGTGGAGGAATGGAGCCTTTTTGATGCCTCCGGCCGGAAATTATCCGGGGGCATGGTGGCCAACACGGGCGAATTTGCAATTGATGTCTCTGCCTTCCAGGGTGTTTGTGTCCTGGATCTTCGCACGGCTACAGGCCACCAGCGGCAGCAAGTGGTGTTGCAATAGGCATCCATGATCTACTGAATTTGCGGCCCGCGCCAGTATGGTCTGGCGCGGGCCACGCTTTTTGAGCCACCTTGCGCAACCTTTTTCCGCAAGAAACTGTTTCAGGCTACCGCCATGCACAACGCATTCATTGCCACCACCTTTGATTGGGACCACCGTTCATCCACCGCTTGGCAGCGGTTCACCAACAAGGTGCTGCGCAAGCTGCGGATCCCCGTGAAGTTGTCGCCACCGCAGCCCTATCAAGCCAATGTGGAGGTACGCATGAACCTGTTCCACCTGCTGGACCAGACCATCGCATTCAACGTTCCCGGTGATGTGGTGGAACTGGGGTGCAACGATGGCGACTGCACCATTGTGATGCGCAAGATGCTTGACGAAATGGCCCCGCAAAAAGAGCTGCACGCCTTTGACAGCTTCGAAGGATTGCCGGAGCCGGGCGAGAATGACCGCAAGGACGGCGTATACGGAAAGGGCAACATGGCGGTGCCTGCCGAACGCTTAGTGGAGAAGTTCAAGCAGTTGGGCCTGAAGCTGCCGCACCTGCACAAGGGTTGGTTTGAACATACGGTTCCGAAGGAATTGCCGGAGCGCATCAGTTTCGCGTTGATCGACGGCGACCTCTATTCATCCACCATGGACGTGCTGCCCCATGTGTACGAGCGCATGTCGCCCGGTGCCATCGGCATGATCGCGGTATATGTGGATGAAGAAGTATTCCCGCGCCCCGGTTTGCCGGGCCACTACAAATCACCAGGCGTGAAGCGCGCCGTGGACGAGTTCTTTGCGGACAAGCCCGAAAAGGTGAGCCTGTTGTATTCCTGCGAGAACTCCAACGGCTACTTCCGCAAGCTTTGACCGATCGGGTCAGTGCTTGTTCATCAACACTTCGCGCAGCACCACGGCTTGGTTGTGCTCCTCATCATGGGCGCTGTACACTAGGCAAACATGTTGTTTCTTGGCCATGGAGCGGATGTGGTCCAATAGTACTGCCTGCGTTTTCAGTTCCGTCGCATAACGTTTCCTGAACTCAGGGAATTTCGGCGGTTCATGGCCGAACCATTTGCGCAACTCGTTGGAAGGCCCGATCTCCTTCAGCCACTCCTCGATGTGCGCCTTGTCCTTGCTGATGCC
>JAFDZG010000234.1 GCA_018267065.1 Bacteroidota bacterium | reverse complement strand
GCTCACCGTGGCCACGGTGCCGTGCGTCACCGCCAAGCGCGCAAATTCACTCGGGATGAGCATGCTGCTTTCCACGTGGACGTGCGCATCCACGAAGCCCGGCAGGATGAAGCCCTGCACCGGTTTTTGCAGTTCCGTGATCTTCGAAATGCGCCCGCCTTCAATGGTCACTTCAGCGGCAAACATGCGCTGCGCTGGGATGTCCACCAGATTTCCCTTGATCGATTTTGTCGGCATGTCCGCAAAGTAAGGCTGCCCGATCAGGAACCTCCATGGATCACCTTTCCGCACCTGCCTGGTTGTGTTCCTTCGCGCCATACCTGCGCCACACCCTGTGGCACATGCCCACGAAGGTGATGCCCCAAGCCGACCAGGCCATGCGCAGGAAGACCCAGGCAATGGATTGCAGCACCGGCAACGACAGCACGCCGGCGAGTTCCCAGGTGCAAAGCGTGTACACGCCCAGCGGGAACACCAGCGACCAATGGCCGGCGTGGTAGCGCAGCGGAATGATGGTGTGCCGCCAGATCTCCAGGAAGAGGATCACCGGGATCCACCAGGTGCCGGCCACCCAAAAAAAGGCACTGCCCAATTTCAGCAGCGGGATGAAATCCATAAACATGCCGTGACGGGCCATGGCATCCGCGAGCATGGTTCCCGCCAGCGTGGTGATGGCGGCGGCGCCCATGTCGATCCAATAGCTGGGCTTGAACTCATCGGCGCGCATGTGGAAGAAGGTGGTGCGGTAGAAGATCATGCCGATGACCACCACATAGAACAGGCAGCCCAGCAAGTACAGGAAGAGCGCACCGAATAGCGCGTGGCGCAAATACGGGGCGAGCACGGGCGCGATCAAGGAACCCAGGATGGACAAGGCTTGTGCGGCCACCACGAACAACAGCCACGAGCCATCGATACCGTGTTCCAGGCCGGGCTTCCGGCGGCTGATGGTGACCAGGATGAAGAAGGCGTACGACAGCACCGCCCAGGCCATGAACGCTGCGCACCAAAGTGCAAGGGCCGCATGGACATTGGGGGCCAACACCATGTGCTCGGTGCCGAGGATGCACAGCGCAGCCACAACGGTGAGGAAGCCCGCACCTTTGTTGTGGGCCGATAGGTCTTTTCTGAAGTTGGGGAAGTAAAGGACCATGCGCAACAGGAGCAGCAGCCCGAGCACCGCGATCTCCGCAGTGTTCAGGCCGAAGAACAAACGCGCAACGGCATCATTGCCCAAGGCATGCGAGGCCAAGGCCAGGGCACCGGTGGACATGGGCAAACCAAAGTAGGCGGGGTCCAAGGTGCGGATGTCTGATCGAAGCGCACGGAATTGCATGGGGTGGAACGAAACCCTCGGATGGCTTCCTCGTGGGAAACAATCCGCCGCCATGTTTTGATCGGACCAAGCGCAGGCTCAGGCCAACTTTCGCAATCGGACAACGCCCAAGAGGTCCAGCAGTTTGATCACCGGCCACGTAGGGTCGAACTCCCACCACTTGGTGCCGAAGTTGGCGCGGGCCGCGTGCGTGTGGTGGTTGTTGTGCAGGCCCTCGCCCAGCATGATCACGTCCAGCGGCATTAAATTCTTGCTCGTGTTATCCGTTGGGTAGTTCACGTAGCCGTACTTGTGGGCGTACCAGTTGATGATCATGCCGTGCAGCGGGCCCATCACAAACTGCAAGGGGAGGAGCAACCATTGCCACCAGGCAGTGGCGAAGGCGAAATAGAACGCCGTGTACAGCAGGCCCCATGCAAAGCGCGAGATCCAGCTTTCGCCGATCACTTCCATCATCTTCCAGTGGGGAAGGTCCCGGGTGAAGCGCTCTTCCGCGGCCAGCGTGCCGTACAGCAGGCCGTTGTAGTGGCCCGCCGTTTTCCACATCATCTTGAAGGGGTTCTCATCGAACTTGGGCGAGTGCGGGTCCTGCTCCGTGTCTGCATACACATGGTGTGCGCGGTGCATCATGCCGTACACGGCGGGGTTCAGGTAGCTGCTGCCCTGGGCCAGCCAGGTGAACACGTGGAACGCCTTCTCCCAGAAGGGGCTCATGGTGAACATCCGGTGCGCCGCATAGCGGTGCAGGTAGAAGGTCTGCACGAAGAGGGAGAGGTACCAATGCGCAATGAAGAAGAGCACGATGATCATGGCGTGCAAAGTTACCGGGTGGTGCACTGTGCCGACCACGCGGGACAATCGCGCCGCACGGTCAATTGGCGAACATCTCGCGCACCCGCTCAAAGAATCCCTTGTCCTTATTGGTGGGCTTGGGCTGCATACCGGGGCTGTCGCGGAGTTTTTCGAAGATCTTCTTCTCGTCCTTGCTCAGGTCTGTGGGCGTCCACACCATCACATGCACAAAGAGGTCGCCCAATCCATGGCGGTTTACGCTGGGAAGGCCCTTGTTCTTCAGCCGCAACACGTGGTTGCACTGGGTTCCCGGCTCAATTTTCACCTTGGCCTTGCCGCTTACCAACGGCACTTCAATGCTCGCGCCCAAGGCCGCGTCCACCATGGTGATGAAGGCTTCGTAGTGCAGGTTGTTCCCGTCGCGCTTCAGTTCCGCGTGGTCTTCCTCCTCGATCACCACCAGCAGGTCGCCGGGAATGCCGCCTGCGGGTGCTTCATTTCCGAGCCCGCTCAGGTTTAGCTGCATGCCTTCTTCCACGCCTGCCGGTATTTTCACCGTCACCACGCTTTCCTCCCGGACCAAGCCGTTGGGGTCGCTGCCCGGGGCACGCTTGCTCACTGTTTGGCCGATGCCGCCGCAGGTGGGACAGGTGGTCACCGTTTGCATCTGGCCCAGGAAGGTGCTTTGCACCCGGTGTACCTGCCCCGCACCCTTGCACGTGGGGCAGGTGCTGTATTCGGTGCCTTTGCCGCGCACCAGCTTTTGCAGCTTCAGTTGCTTCTCCACGCCTTCGGCGATCTCGCTGAGCGAGAGCTTGAGCCGGACGCGCAGGTTGCTGCCCTTCACGGTGCGCCGCTGGTGGCCGCCACCGCCGAAGTTGCCAAACCCACCGCCTGCGAAGGCGCCGCCGAAGATGTCGCCGAACTGGGAGAAGATGTCCTCCATGTTCATGCCGCCACCACCGCCGTGGAAACCGCCACCACCGGCCCCGGCATGGCCGAAACGGTCATACCGTGCCTTTTTTTCCGGGTCGCCAAGGATCTCGTACGCGTTCGCCGCTTCCTTGAAGTGCTCTTCCGCGGCGTGGTTCCCCGGGTTCTTGTCGGGGTGGTACTTGATGGCCATTTTGCGGTAGGCCTTCTTGATCTCCTCCGCGCTGGCGTTACGGCTTACGCCCAACACCTCATACGGGTCTCGCTTGCTCATGGCCGATATGCTTCCCTGGTTGTTGGCGGAATGATCTTATTGGCCAACCACCACTTTGGCGTAGCGCAGCACTTTGTCGTTCAGCAGGTACCCCGTCTCCACTACGTCAAGCACCTTCCCCTTCTGGTCTGGTGAGGATGCGGGCACCTGGCTGATCGCTTCCTGCAGGTCCGGGTCGAACGGTTGGCCTTTGCATTCCATGGGTTTCACGCCCTGTGCTTGCAGAATGGTGCTGAATTTCTGTTGGATCAACACAAATCCCTGTTTTACGGCCTCGATGTCGCCTGCCTCCGCATTGTGCGCAATGGCTCGTTCCATGTCGTCCAGTATGGGAAGCACGCTCTTGATGGTGTCTGCCCCCGCGCTCATCAGTAGCTCCATGCGCTCCTTGGTGGTGCGCTTGCGGAAGTTGTCAAACTCCGCATGCAGCCTGACGAACTTGTCATGCATCGCCGCATGTTCCGCCTTTTGGGCATCCAGTTCGGCACGCAGGCGTTCCGCTTCGTCCACAGGTTCCGTCACTCCCGTATTCTCAGCTTCTTCGCCAATCGCCTCGTTGCGGGGATGCCCAAGTTGCGGTTCGGTGGTCTCTTGGCGCATATCGTTACGCGGTTCGGCCTCGGATTGCTGGCGCATGGGCTTTCGGGGTCTTTGGAATGGATTCCGCATGGGGCAAGTACAGTGCCGATGCCCGAAGGACGGACAATGCGGCGCGAAGATGGGACAGATCGACAGGACCGCCAACGGTCCCGGACAAATGCGCAGGCGGCCTGGATCAGGCAGTGCAGCCGCTCAGAAGCTCTTCACGAAGGGATCCAAGGCTTGGTCCAATTGCGGCCCGCGCAGGTTCTTGGCAATGATCACCCCGTTGGGGTCGATCAGGAAGTTCATGGGGATGGAGTTCACCCCGTAGATACGCGCACCGGCGGAACTCCATGCACCCAGGTCGCTGACATGGTTGGGCCAAGCCAACTTGTCCTGGGCAATGGCCGTTTTCCATGCCGTCCGGCTCTTGTCCAAGCTCACGCTGTATATGGTGAAGCCCTTTCCGTTCTTGAACTTGGCCTTGCTGTACTTCTCGTAGGCGCGCACCACGTTCGGGTTTTCGCGCCGACAGGGGCCGCACCAGCTGGCCCAGAAATCAATCAGCACGTACTGGCCACGCAGCGAGGACAATTTGATCACTTTGGTGCTGTCCGGATTGTAGTAGGCCAGTTCCGGTGCCGTATCGCCAATGGCCGTGCCGTTCTTTTCCGAGGGCGCACCGCTGCGTGCGGTAAAACCGTAAACGGCGAGCAACGCTACGCCGGCAGCAAGAAGAATGCGGGTTTTGTTCATCAGGGATCGGGCGTTCATGGTGCTAATTTAAGAAGATGCCTGCCGGATTAACCAGAATCATGCCGGGATCGGGCACCAAGCTCAGTTTGCTTTCTTCCGCTTCGCTTTGCGCGCTTCCTTTTCCTGCTGCTTCCGGTCCTTGGCCAGTTGCTTTTCCTTCGCGGCAATCTTGGCGGGATCGTGCTCCAGCAGGCTGTTCAGGGCCTGGTCCAGGTCATCGCCGTGCAGGTCCGTGCCGATCACCTTGCCTTGTGCGTCGATCAGCACGTTTGTGGGGATGAAGCGCACCTGGTAGGTGTTGGCGGCGGTGTTCACCCCGCTTTCCACCGCGCTTACATGCCAGGGCCAGTCCAGTTGGTCCTGGGCAATGGCCTTGGTCCATGCATCCTTTCCGCCTTGCCGGTCCAGGCTCACGCTGAAGATGCGGAAGCCGGTTGCATTGGCAAAAATGGTGTCCTTGTAGGTGTGGTAGGTGGCGCGCACATGCGGGTTGTCCATGCGGCAAGGGCGGCACCAACTGGCCCAAAAGTCCAGCAGCACAATGTTTCCCCGCAGCGACGACAAGCGCAGTGTATCCCCTTGCGGGTTGGCCATGGCCACTTCGGGTGCTACGTCACCCACGGCCACACCGTCCAACCGCTGCTGGGCGGAAGTTTGGGTGGCGCAGAGCGCGAATGCAAGGCAAAGGGTAGCGGTTGTTTTCATATTGCGAAGATTGCTTGGGGCCGTGGATCTTGGACCCGGTATCAGCACATTTTGGCAAAAGAGTTCCTCCCTGTACTCCTTCTTCTCTTCTTCTCTTCCTCTCTTCTTCTCTTCCTCTCTTCCTCTCTTCAGTTCGCCCAGAACAAAGCGGAAGGGCACCTGTTCGCTGTTTGCACTTCCAGTCGGGCCTCGCAAATTTCAGGGTAACCGTTCGATGCGTGCCCCCAATGCGTT
>JAFDZG010000233.1 GCA_018267065.1 Bacteroidota bacterium | reverse complement strand
TTGCCGTAGATCACGAACAGCTCAACCTTGGAGGTGTCGTACTTCGCCAGCAGCACATCCCAGAACGGCAACTGGGCGCGGGCAGGGGGATTGCTCATGCTGCCGAACATGAACGCGCGCAGCTTGCCCTTGTGGGCGGCCAAGTGGTATGGCTTTCCGGTGCGCGCTTCCGGCAGGGTGAAATCATGCGTGGTGGGTACCATGTTCCCGCCCTCGCTGTAGGCCTGGATGTCCGCGATGGTGGCGCGGATCATCTTGTCGAAGTTCATCCGCCAGATGTTCACCTCGCGCCGCATCGCCTTGATCTCGTCCTTGGTATAGCCGTTCAGGAAGAAGTCCAGGTCGTCATGGAAGCGGATGCCGCCCTTTTCCGGGTAAGGCTCAGGGTTCCAGTCCTGCACTTGGGCAGTGGCTTGCAGGGTGAAAAGAAGCAGGAACGGAAGGAGCATGCGCATAGGGCAAAAGTAGATCGCCGATATTCGGGCCATGAAGGTCATGCTCTTTTGCTGTTCGGCCCTGTTGTTCCGTGCATCTTCAGCGGTTGCCCAGAACTACACGAGCTATTTCACCGGCGACACGGCTGATGCGCTGACAACCCCACTGGGCGGGGTTTGCATGATGGGCGGGGCCAGTGAGTTCGATCCCGCTATGCAGTGGTTCCTGGACCGCGCCAACGGCGGCGATGTGCTGGTGTTGCGCGCTTCCGGATCGGACGGCTACAACGATTACATGTACACCGACCTGGGCGGGGTGAATTCCGTGGAGACCATCGTGTTCAACAATGGCACTGCCGCAAATGAGCCGTATGTGGCCCAACGCATCCAACGGGCGGAGGCCATTTGGTTTGCCGGCGGCGACCAATGGAACTACGTGAGTTATTGGCGGAACACGCCCGTGATGGACCTTGTGAACGCCGCCATCGCCGACCGCCACATCGCCATCGGCGGCACCAGCGCGGGCATGGCCATTCTGGGCGGGTGTTATTTCAGTGCGCAGTACGGGAGCATTTCCGCTTCCGAAGCGCTGACCAATCCCATGGATGCGGATGTGGCCGTGGACTGCACGCCCTTCCTGAATGTGCCGTACATGGCGGGAGCCATCACCGATACGCATTATGACAACCCGGACCGGCGCGGCAGGCATTTCACCTTTCTGGCGCGCATGGTGCAGAACGGGGACAGTACAGCGTATGGCATTGCGTGCAATGAGTACGTGGCCGTGTGCGTTGATCCGCAAGGCATTGCGCACGTGTATGGCGAATGGCCGGATTATGAGGAATATGCCTACTTCCTGCGCGCCAACTGTGTTTCACCGGTGGGGCCGGAAATTTGCCAAGCGGGAAGCCCCCTCACCTGGAACAGGCAGGGCATGGCCGTGAAAGCCTACAAGGTGCCGGGAACCCCGGCCGGCGCCAATTGGTTCGACCTGAATGACCACCAGACCGGGCAGGGTGGGGCATGGGAGAATTGGAGCGCCACTACGGGTGCATTTTCTGCGGTGCCGGGCGAGGCTCCACCGTGTGGAACCATGGCTGTCACGGAAGAGGAACAGAACGGACCGGTGTTCCGGTGGAATGCCGCCACCGGCATGCTGAGGGTTGCCGGATTGAAGCTTGCTTCGGATGTTTCCTTGTACGCCATGGACGGGCGCTTGCTGCTGCTCGCGGGCGCGGACGGTACCGGAACGCTCGACCTCCGTGTGCCGGATGAACTCGGAAGCGGCTTGTTGTTGGTGCGCGCGGAATCGCCCATAGGCCCACGCACGTGGAAATTGGTGCGCTGACCAAGCCCTGACAGTTATACCGTTGTGACAAACAATATGGTCCGATCTCGGCTTCGCCTTATCCGACCATTTGTTTGTACACACGGCATATACCACTGTAGACATTCAGATTGTCCTTTGGACTGATCTGAATGTCAAATTGGTATTACTTGCGCTTGCTCACGAAGCTTTTTTGGAAATCCGCGAACTCCTGCTTCTTGTAGGCGCCGTCGCCGAAGTAGTGCAGGATGGGCTCGATCTGCTCCGGGGTCATGTAGCCCTGCACCGGCGTAAGCACCTGTCCCTCGCTGTCGATGTACACGATGGTGGGATAGGCCACGCGCCCGTTCACCGGGGCAATGGCCATGGTGAGCTCGTGCGTGCCGTTGCGCATGCCCTTCAATTCCGGCTTGTAGTTCGGGTTGGTGAAGGTGCGCCCGTTGAAGACCACGGTGTCCGGGCCTTCGGCGTCGAAATTCACGGGATGGAACGCACTGTTGATGTACGCGGCCGTTTGCGGGTCGTGGAAGGTGTTCTTGTCCAGCATGCGGCACGGGCCGCACCAGCTGGTATGTACGTCAATGATCAGCGGTTTGCCGTCCTTCTTGGCGGCTTTCTGGGCAGTTGCCACGTCGGTCCATTTCACCAATGCGTCGCTGTGGTCTTGTGCGAAAAGGGCAATCGGTGCCAGGCAGAGTGCAAAAAGCAGGGTGCGCATGGAAATGGGTTGTATGCGGGGGTACGCGAATATCGTGCCGTTTCACAAGGGATCAATGAACGCCCTTCATCAGCTTGCGGACAAGTGGTGAAATGGCAATGAGCACCACCCCGGCGATCAACGCATAGATCGCCAGTTGTTGGTAGCCGTTGGTGTAGGAGATCAACTTGTCGTAGTTGGAGGCATTGGGGTCGGCGGTGCTCATGCCCGCGCCAAGCAGCCCGGCCACGTATTGGCCGTAGGCACTGGCCAGGAACCACATGCCCATCATCAAGCCTTGTATGGGCTGCGGCGAAAGCTTGGTCATCAGTGAGAGACCTATGGGGGAGAGGCTCAGCTCACCGAAGGTGATGATGAAGTAGCCCAGGGTGAAGATGTCCAGGGAAGTGATACCGTCCGCGTCGGCGAAGAATACGGTGGCGTAGAAGGCAAAGAAGGCGCCGGCCAGCAGCAAGAAGCCGATGCCGAACTTGACCACGGAGTTGGGCTCCATTTTCCGCTTGGCCAACCACAGCCACAGCAAGCCTACCAAGGGCGCGAAAATGATCACGAAGACGGAGTTGGAGCTGTTGTTCACAATGTTGGGGTCCATGGGGATGAAGCCCAGCAGCGTGTGTTTCAGGTTGTTCAAGGCGAAGATGCTCAGGGAGCCGCCCGCCTGCTCAAAGAAGGCCCAGAACACGATGGAAAAGAGGATGAACACCATCGCCGCCAGCAGGCGCTTGTTCTCTGCCGTGTTGAATTTGCGCATCTCCCAGGCCAGGTACACCAGGGTGGTCGGGCCGATGATGTACATGAACAGGTCGGTGTAGTCCGTGTTGGTCACCATTTTCAGGATGAACGGCACGGCGATGAGGGAGCCGATGTACACGGCCACCTCGTACATGCGGCGCTTCTTGTTCGGAATGTCCGGGTGAAGCGGTGATATGCCGATGGGCCCCAGGTGCCGCTGCGTGAAAATGAAGTTGATCAAGCTGATCGTCATCACTATGCTCACCAAGCCGAACGCCAGCGGCCAGCTGTGGTACTTGCCCACCCAGATCATCAGGATGCCGCCGAAGAGGGCGCCCAGGTTGATGGCCGAGTAGAACAGGCTGAAGCCCGCGTCGCGGCGCGGGTCACCGTCGGCGTACAACTGCCCCACCATGGTGCTGATGTTGGGCTTGAAGAAGCCGGTGCCAATGATGAAGAAGCACGTGCCGATGTAGAACAGCTTGGCCGGGGACATGGCGATCACCAAGCCGCCGGCGATCATCAGGATGGCGCCCCAGAACAAGGACTTCCGGAACCCCAGGATCTTGTCGGCGAACACCCCGCCAATGAAGGTGAAGGCGTACACGAAGGCTTGGATAGCCCCGTATTGGAGGTTGGCTTCTTTGTCGCCCAGCTTCAGTTGGGTGACCATGAACACGGTGAGCATGCCGCGCATGCCGTAGAAGCAGAAACGCTCCCACATTTCACTCCCGGCCAAATGCCAGAGCTGCCGCGGATATTTCCCGGTAAAGGATTGGATCTCTGCCCGTGTTTCCATGGTTTTGGAAGGTTTACCGCCCAAAGGCTTGGTGCACTTGGGTTTTGCAAGTAAGTCCGAATTCTGCCGATGCCGCGTTGGAATTCGGGTGGGCAAGTCTAACCATTGGCACCCAACCTCCGGGAAATTCCCGTTCAGTGGATGTTCTTCTCCCGCATCACCGCCTTCAGCCACCGCAACAGGAAAAACAGCATCAATGCAGCGGCCAAGGCCAATGCAAAGTTCATCAGGAAGAACCAGGATTTGTTGCCGAAGGTTTCCCACAGGCCGCTGAGCATGCCGCTGAGCTTGTTGCCCACGGAGGTGCTCAGGAAGAAGCCGCCCATCATCAATGCCGTGATGCGCGGCGGGCTCAGCTTGCTCACCAACGAAAGCCCCATGGGGCTCAGGCACAGCTCACCCACGGTGATCACGCCGTAGCTGGCGATCAGCCACCAGCTGCTGGCCTTGGTCTCCAGGTTGTTCGTGGCCATCACCGCACCCACCATCACCAATGCGGAAAGCGCGGTGATCACTAAGCCGATGGCGATCTTGGTGGGGGTGGCGGGTTCTTTCCTCCTGGTGCGCATCCAGCCCCAGAAGCCCACCACGATCGGCGTGAGCAGCACAACCCAGAACGGGTTGATGCTCTGGTAGAGCTGCGTGGAATACAGTTTCAGGCTTTGCCCTTCAGGGGGTATCTGCGCCGCAGGCAGCGTGGCAAAGTATTGCGCGCTGGTGGCGTCCGTGCCCATGCCGCTGTTGGTCACGGTCTCGGCCATGTTCAGCTTGTCGGCAAGTTTGGAGATGCTGGCGGGCATTTCCCGGTCGGTGTGGTTCTTGGCCCAAACCGTGAGCGCGTCACCGTTCTGGTGGAACACGGCCCAAAAGATCACCAAGCAGCCGAACACCGCGAGCAGGGCCCCGATGGGCCGCTTGTCCTCGGCATTGGCCTTCATGTAGAGGTAGATGAAAAAGGCCACCACGGGGATGCAGCCGAAGATGAAGGCGTCGTTGGTGTCCGTGCCCAGCAGGTTGCCCGGGATCAGGTAGCCCAGCACACCGAAGATGAACATGGGCACCAGCGTGCTCAGCAGGATTTTTCCGGTGGGTATGTCGCCAGGCTGCAGCGGCTTGATCACGTCGGCGTGCTTTACCCAGGAACTCCCGCTTGCAAAGATCACCACGCCGATCAGCATGCCCACGCCCGCCGCTGCAAAGGCATGGCCCCAGCCGTAGTTGATCTGCATGTAGGCCGCCACGAAGTTGCAAACGAAGGCGCCGATGTTGATGCCCATGTAGAAGATGTTGAATCCGGCATCCTTGTTGTCGCGGTACTTGTCATCGTTGTACAGGTTGCCCACCAGGGTGCTGATGTTCGGCTTGAACAGGCCGTTGCCGAGAATAATGAGCAACAGGCCCGCATAAAATGCGGTGACATCATGCACGGCCAACGTGAGGTAGCCCGCAGCCATCAGCAGCCCGCCCATGAGGATGCTCTTGCGGAAGCCCAGCACGCGGTCGGCAAGCAGGCCGCCCAGGAATGGGGTGAGGTACACCAAGCCGAGGTAGGTGCCGTAGATGTCGCTTTTCTTCAGCGCGCTGAAGCCCATGCCGCCATTGTCCCAGCCGTCCAGCATGTACAGGCTGAAGATGCCGAGCATGAGGTAGTAGCCGAAGCGTTCCCACATCTCGGTGAAAAACAGGACGTAGAGGCCCTTGGGGTGCTTGGCCGTGGCAGTGTTTGTCATGGTCACCGGGGCTTTGATGTATCCTGTTCAACGGGTTGCCTTCAATTTCCCTGCTTCTGTTTATTATCCACTCCCAACTTTCCCCTGTCCAGGCTCTAATTCACGCCATGCATCCGTTTCTGCAGCCATTTGTGGATGGCCACCAGGAGCACGGCGGCACCGCCGCTCAAGGCGATGAACACCAGGAAGAAATGGAAGAGGTTATCGATGGTGAAGCCCATGAAGGTGGGGAAGGCCTTGGCAGGTTCCGCGGCAGCCTCGCCCGCGCCGGGAGGGATCAAGGCGCTGAGCGTGCCCGCAAATTTGTTTGCAGCCGCATTGGCCAGGAACCACGTTCCCATCAACAGGGAGGAGAGGCGCAAGGGGGCAAGCTTGCTCACCATGCTCAGTCCGATGGGCGAAAGGCAGAGCTCGCCCATGGTGTGCAGGCCGTACAGGGTGATCAACCACCACATGCTGATCTTGGCCGAAGGTGCCACGCCGTGCACGCCAAAGGCGATCACTACGTAGCCTATGGCCAACAAGGCAAGGCCCATGGCCATTTTCAACGGGGAGGAAGGTTCCCAGCCGCGTTTGCCCAGCCACCCCCACAGCATGCTGAACAGCGGTGCCAGGAGAATGATGAAGATGGGGTTGACGCTTTGGAAATAGGAGGCGGGCATTTCCCAGCCGCCGATGTGCCGCTCCGTTTGTTGGTCGGCGAAGAGAGTGAGGGAGGCTCCGGCCTGCTCGAAGCAGGACCAGAAGAAGATCACGAAGAAGGCCAGGATGAAGATCACACTGATCCGTTGCTTTTCATCCTTCACCAGGCTCTTGTCGCTGAAGATGATGATGGGCATGGCGATCATGGCACCGTAGATCAGGTAACCGATGAGGTCCAGCTCTGAATTGAACCAGGTCCTGAAGTTCATCAGAACGTAGATCAATGCTACACTTCCCAGGATGGAGATGATGGTCTTGCCGTCCATCTTCTGCTTGGGCATGCCGATGGCGCCACCTTGGGCGTCCACCAAGTATTTGCCCTTGAGCAGTTCAAAGGTCAATGTGCCCATTACCATGCCGATGCCGGCCGCGAGGAAGCCCCATTTGAAATCGAAGATGTCGCCGGTATCGCCAAGGCCGCCGCAGATCAACGGGGAGAACAAGGCGCCGAGGTTGATGCCCATGTAAAAGATGGTGAAGGCCCCGTCGATGCGGCGGTCGTTTGCCGGGTAGAGCTGGCCCACCATGGTGCTGATGTTGGGCTTGAAGAAGCCGTTGCCGATGATCAGCAATGTGAGGCCGGCCCACATGGTGCTGATCGCGGAGGTGCTCTGCATTCCTTCGGTGACGAAGCTTGCGCTGAAGAAGAGCATGAATTGGCCGAGGGCCATTAGGATGCCCCCCACCAAAATGCTCCTTCTATTGCCCCAGAACCGGTCGCTGATGTAGCCGCCCAGCAAGGGGGTGAGGTACACCAGCCCCGTAAAGCTGCCGTAAACGTTGGAGGCCCGTGCACTGTCCATCAGCAGTGCCTTGGTCATGAACAGGATGAAGATGGCCCGCATGCCGTAGTAGCTGAACCGCTCCCACATCTCGGTGAAGAAGAGCAGGTACAGTCCTTTGGGGTGGCCTTTGGTGGAGGCAGTGGCTGGTTCCATGGGTGGTTGGCTGGTGGTTACCGGTGGCTTTTTCGGCGCGGCAAGGTAGAGGATTCGCCAATTCGCCAATTGGCCAATTCGCCAATTCGCCAATTCGCCAATTGGCAAATTGAGCTTCAGAGCTTCTCCAGTAAAAAGTCGGTCATCAAGGTGAAGAGGTGCAGGCGCGTGGTGCCGCCGTAGATGCCGTGGTTCTTGTCAGGGTATACCATTTCGGTGAACTGCTTGTTGGCATTCACCAAGGCAGTGGTCATTTCGGCACTGTTCTGGAAGTGTACGTTGTCATCCGCCAGGCCGTGCACCAGCAGGAATTTTCCCTTCAGCAGGTCCACGTGGTTGATGGGACTGTTGTCATCGTAACCCTTTGCATTGTCCTGCGGAAGGCCCATGTACCGCTCGGTGTAGATGCTGTCATAGAAGCGCCAATTGGTAACCGGTGCCACGGCGATGGCAGCCTTGAAGGTGTCCGCGCCCTTGGTGATGCACAGCGAACTCATGTAGCCGCCGTAGCTCCACCCCTGGATCCCGATGCGATTGCCGTCCACATACGGCAAATGGGCCAACCATTGCGCCGCACCGATCTGGTCCTCCGTTTCGTATTTGCCCAATTGGCCGTACGTAACATGCCGGAAATCGCGCCCGCGGTGGCCGGTGCCGCGCCCGTCGGCACACACCACGATATAACCTTTTTGCGCCAGCAGCTGGTGCCAGAGGAAGTCGCGCCCGCCCCAGCGGTCCAGCACGCTGTTGCTGTTGGGGCCGCTGTACTGGGTCATGAACACCGGGTACTTCTTGGACGGGTCAAAACTTGGCGGTTTGATCATCCAGGCATTGAGCACTTGCCCGCCCGGTGTGGCAATGGTGATGAATTCCTTGGGTTGCAGGCCGTATTCCTTCAGGGTGGTGCGCAGCCGGCTGTTGTCCTTCAGGGTCTTTACCAGTTTGCCGTTGCCGTCATGAAGGGTGGTGCTCCCGGGATCGTTGGCGGTGCTGCGCGTGTTGATGAAGTACTTGAAGCCCGTGCTGAAGTCCGCATCGTTCACCCCGCCGGCAGGGCTTAGCTGTTTCAACCCCTTTCCGTCCAGGCCCACCGACCACACCTCCTGTTGGGATGGGTCCAGTTTGCTTGCCGTGAAGAACACGCGCCTGGATTTCCCGTCCACGCCGCTAACTGCAAGCACGTCGAAATTGCCGGGCGTGAGCACGTGCTGCACCTTGCCGTCCGCGCTGTTCCATACGATGTGGTTCCACCCGTCCTGTTCGTTGGTGAGGACGAAACTTCCGTCCCGGAGGAAGTTCAGGTCATCCGTTACTTCGATGTACGTGGGACTGGTTTCCTTGTAGATCAGCTTCAGGCTGGCTGCACCGGCCGAAGTCGCGTCGCAGGTGTAGATCAATTTTTCGTTCTGCAGGCGGTTCATGCGCATGAACCATACGGTATTGGCGTTCGTGAACCCGAAGCGGGGCAGGTAGATGTCCGTGTCGGTGGTTCCCAATGGCACCGTGGCAGTGCCGTGGTTGGCGAGGTTGTACACGTGCAGGCTTACTTGGCTGTTGGCTTCGCCCGCCTTGGGATATTTGAAGCTGTACTCGCTGGGGTACAGCTGGCCCCGGAAGTAGGTGAGGTCGTATTCCTTCACTGCGCTTTCGTCGCTGCGCAGGTACAGGATCTTTTGACCATCAGGGCTCCAGGCATAGCCTTGCGTGAACTCAAATTCCTCCTCGTACACCCAGTCCGGGGCACCGTTGATCACCTTGTTCCATTCGCCGTCCGTGGTGACGGCGGTTTCCTGCATCGTGGCGAGGTCCACCACGAACAAGTTGTTGTCGCGCATGAAGGCCGCATGTGTGCCGTCCGGGCTGAACGTGGCCACGCGTTGCTTGCTTTTGCCTGTATCGCTGAGCGGCTTTACGGCCTTGGTTGCCCGGTCGTACACATAGTTGAATGCGTAGTAGCTGTGGCGGTACAGCGGTTCCGTGGCGGTACGCACCATCACTTTTTGCTCATCTCCGCTGAACTCGTAGTCATCCATTTCCACGGGGGCATTGCTGCCCGGCGGTACCAGGTCGCCGGCCTTCAGTATGGTGCCCGTGCGCTTGCCGGTCCGGTACTCGTAAACGTTCACGGCAAGGTCGCCGCCATCGTCGTCCACGGCGGTGTAATGCTGGCCGTCCTGCATGCTGAGCAGGCCCTGCATGTAGTCACTGCTGAAGGTGTTGCTGTACCAGATGGCCTCGTTGGTGAGGGGCTTTTGGGCGTGGAGGGCGGGCGCGATCAGCCCCGCCAATAAGGCGGCTTGCAGTAGTTTTCCCATTGGGGCCAAAATAAGGGCAGCGCAGGCAATCCAGGCCGCGCGGTATTGCCCCTATTTTCCTGCTTGCCTGCCTTGTTTCAACGCAGGCCCGGGATTGGTGGCTTCCCGCAGGTCCTGCCGTTGTTTCTCCACGGGGCCTGGCGCAGGCGGGAAACGTTCCACGGAATAGCGGGCCATGGAACCGTCCGGGAGCACTTCATCCGCGCGGTTGGCCGCAACGGTGTACGTGAACGGGACATTGGAAGTGCCCCCGGAGAGTTCCACCACATCAAAACCTTCCCCCGTTTTATTGGTAACGTACACCCCATTGCATTCACCTTCCACTTGGATGAACACCCGCAGGGGATGGTCCATGTCCACAATGATGTTCTTCGCCAGGACCGGGTCCAGCGTTATCCGGGCGCGCCCGCGATCCAACCGGCCGGTACCATAATCCTGGAACAAATTCTCGGGTGCTTCAGGGCAGGAAAGGGCCACCCTGTTGCCGTCCATGTCCCGCACGATCGTATTTACCGTGCCCGGCCCAATGATCTTCCGAAGGCCACCGGCTCCACCCGTTTCACGCACGGCGACGTACGACCAAGTTTGGGCAATGCCGGCGGCGTTCTGCACTTCGAAGTAGCCGCCAGCCGAGCCATTGGCACCGTTCGTGGCACTGTTGTTCGCAGGATTGGTGTTTACCACGGAGGTTGCAAAACCCACCACCCCGTACTGTTTCCCCGTTCCCACCACGCCAGCGCCGCTGACCGGTGTGTATATGGTTGCGCTGTTGTTGCCGGCGCCCACCAAGCCGCAGCCGCTTGCGGCGGTCTGTGCGATCCCCAGGCCGCCAACGCCGTTACCCGTTAATGAAGCGCCACTGCCGTTCAACAGGTACATGCCCGCAAGGTTATTTCCGGCCAGGATCGCGCCGGTGCCCGAAGTGCTCAGGTTTCTGGCACGCACCCCGATGCCGGTGGCGTTGTTCGCGATGCCGAACACCCCGATAGGCTGCTGGCCGGTGGTGGTGCTGGATGAAGAGCCCACAACGCCGTATGCCAAGTCGCCGGTTACCTGCCCAAGCACGCCGGTGCCAAAGGAAGAGGCAGCTTCGCCCAAAACGCCGGTCAGATCGCCCGTGGTGCCGGTGGACGTGGAAGCGCCATACACGCCTACGCCTGAGCCCGCGTAGCCATTGATTGCGTAATCGCCCGTTCCGTTGATGGCGCCGGTGGTTCCGGTGCCGTAAACGGAGAACACATCGCCGGCGGTGGCAGTGGCATGGTTCAGCACCACGGGTCCGCCTGCCAGTACCCGCATGCGCTCATTGGAAGCAGCGGTCCCCCCGGTTTTCACCACGAAGTCGTTCGCGTCGTTGGTGCCGATGTAGTTGGCAGTAGGCGTGGTGCCATAGTTGCCCGAGGTGGCCCAGGCATCCTTGCCGTTGAACATGCGCAACCATTCCGTGCCACTCCAATAATAGAAGCCGGGCAGCACGTTGTTGGGTGCTGTACCCGCTGTGGCCGTGTTGTATACAACCAGCGACGCGGCCGGGGCCACCACGGGAGCCGCAGTGTTGCGTGCGGTGAGGGCGATCCTCGGCATCAGCAGGCCGCGCTTGCCTGCCGCAGGAAGCGCGCCCGCATCAATGTCCAAAAGCGCAGAGGCGTCAGGCGCCGCACCATTCACATTGATGCCGATGTTTTGGGCGGAAGCTCCTTGGTAGAGCACTGTCGTCAGGGCCAATGAAAGCAGGGTCCGGATCTTCATTGCTTGAACAAATTGGTATGTCCATGCACCAGCAATGGCAATGTAGTGGGAAATGACCATGGAAGTATGCGTGCCGATCAGTTTCCATGAACAATTGCCCGGACATGCCGGTGAAGCGGTGCCATGCCGACCTTTGTGCGCATGCCGGCATCCCACACCTCGGGCATCATCACCCTTCCGGAAAAGTTCCTGCGGGAACTCCAACAAACGCTGCCAAGCGATGCCGTGCTAAGCAGCGAAGAGGACCTGTTGCGCTACGGAAGCGACGAAACCGAGAACCTGAGCTTCCCTCCGCAAGTTGCGGTGCGTCCGCGCACCACGGACGAGGTGGCGCGGACCGTACGCCTGTGCTTCAACCATGCGATCCCGGTAACGCCCATCGGCGCGCGGACGGGTTTGAGCGGGGGGGCCTTGAGCGTCAAGGGCGGAGTGGGCCTGGCGTTGGACCGCATGAACGCCATCGTGGAGATCGATGAACGCAATTTGCAGGTTACGGTGGAGCCTGGTGTGATCACCCAGGTGCTTCAGGAGGCGGTTGCCGCAAAAGGCCTGTACTATCCGCCGGACCCCGGCAGCCGCGGCAGTTGCACCATTGGCGGGAACCTGGCGGAAAACGCCGGCGGGCCAAGGGCCGTGAAGTATGGCGTAACGCGTGATTTTGTCCTCAATTTGCAGGTCGTGCTGCCCAATGGAGAGGTGATCTGGACCGGGGCAAACACGTTGAAGAATGCTACCGGGTACGACCTTACGCGATTGGTCGTGGGCAGTGAAGGCACGCTGGGCGTGATCACGAAGGCCGTGCTGCGCTTGGTTCCTTTGCCCAAGGAAACGCGCCTGATGCTGGTGCCCTTCCGTGATGAACATAAAGCCTGCGAGGCGGTGGCCGCGGTGTTCCGCGCCGGCATCACCCCCAGTGCCATGGAGTTCATGGAGCGTGATGCCATTGATTGGACCCTGCGGTACGTGGAAGGCGTGAACATTGCCATAGCGGATGAAACACGGGCACACCTGCTGGTGGAGGTGGACGGTAACCACCCCGATGCGTTGATGCGCGATTGCGAGGCCATCATGGAAGTGATGGAGCGCTACGATTGCCAGGAAGTGCTTTTTGCCGAAACACCTGCTGAAAAGGATGCTCTTTGGAAGATGCGCCGCCGGGTGGGCGAAGCGGTGAAAAGCAACAGCATTTACAAGGAAGAGGATACCGTGGTGCCGCGTTATGCCTTGCCGGACCTGTTGGCGAAAGTGAAGGAAGTGGGCGGCCGGTACGGGTTTCGAAGCGTGTGCTATGGCCATGCCGGCGATGGAAACCTGCACGTGAACATCATCAAGGGTGACATGCCCGATGCAAAGTGGAGGGACGAATTGCCCGTGGCCATCCGGGAAATCTTTGAATACACCGTTTCCGTTGGTGGCACCTTGAGCGGGGAGCATGGCATTGGCCTGGTGCAACGGCCGTACATGGACATTGCCTTCAATACGGTGCAGTTGGCCATCATGCGCGGCATCAAGAAGGTGTTCGATCCGCAAGGGATCATGAATCCGGGAAAAGTGCTGCCCTGAAGGCAAAGGCCCTTTTCAACCGGCGGGGTGCGATCACTCACGGGCATGCTCCACGCGGTTGGCCAGCCGCCCGCTTGCATCCCAATAGCGCCACGTGCCGGTTGCTTTCCCGGCCGTGTACCGGCCTTGCTTGTTCACACGGCCGTTGCCATAGAGCCATGTCCATTGCCCCGATCGTTCACCTTCGTGGAATTGCCCCATGGTAAGTGCCACGGACGTGCTGTCCACCTTGTACCATTCCAAATAGGGTCCTTCCGGGGTGCCACGGTGGTACCAAGTGATCTGCCGTGGTGAGCCATCGGCAAAGAAGCGGTAGAGCTCACCATCCGGCACCCCTTCCCGGAAGCGTTCAATTCGCAGCAGTTGGCCATTGGGGGCCCAGTAGGCCTGCAGTCCGTTCTTCCGGCCACGGTCAAACTGTACCATGGCCAAGGTGTCACCTTCCCGGTCCACGGTGGTCCAAATGCCGTTTCGGCTGTCATGTACATAGGTGCCGTATGTGGTGGGAGTCCCGTCAGCCGAAAAGAACTGCACAGGCCCGTCCTTCTCCCCTGCGGTGCGCGTCACTCTGGCACGTACAGTTCCTGTTCGGTCCCTCACAAACTGGACCTCCGGTGTTGTTCTGCATCCCGCGAGCAGCAAGGTCAAGGCAAACCACGCTTTCATGCCAGCTGCATGTGTTTCAGGACCAAGCCCCCCTTGGTCAGCTCGCACTGTGTGCCTTTAACATTCGTAAGCTCATCCCCGGAACTCCACGGCCGTGAATGTAGCGATCGGGGCCCGATCCCGCTCAAGGCACTACGGTCACATGTCCGCTCACGTTGTGCTTGTCACCTTTGATGGCATCGTACATCCGTGCCCGGTAGGCATACACCCCCAGCGGAACCAAGCTTCCTCCGGCAGTACCATCCCATTCCTGAAAAGGATCGGTGGAGGAAAAGACAACCCGCCCCCAGCGGTCGTAGATCTCCAGCTCATAACGGTCAATGTCCACCACGTTGTTGATGGGCCGCCACGTATCATTTATTCCGTCGCCGTTTGGCGTGAACGCATTGGGGCCGTAATAGGCAAAATCCTGGGGCTCCAAATGGGCAATGATGGTGTCCGGGAAGAAGATCGTCACCGGGATCTTCTTCATCGTTGTGTCGTTCTGGTTGGGCGTGTTGTACTTGAACTCCCAGTACAGAAAGGTGTAGTACATGTTGGGGATTACAGTGAGCGTATCAATGGACTCTGGTATGCGTTCCACCGTGGTGGGGAATGCCGTGTAGAGATCCGTATTATAGAGGATGGATGCCGTGTTCGGCGGGTCCGTGAGCAGCACCACCGGATATTTCACCGGAGGCGCAAAGTGTGCGATCACAGTGTCGGTACCCGTGAAGCTGACGGTTGCCAGGCTGTCTGTAAGCGAAGGGGCCGGGCTGGCATGTATGGTTTCCCAATGGTCAAACACCCAGCCGGACGCGGCCTCGGCCTGGAGCGTGGTGGTGATGCCGCCATAGTACAGTCCGCTGAAGGGATAACTTGCCGGAGTGATGGAGTTGATCTGGATGTTGCCGCTAAGCGGGGGGGCCACCTTGAACACTACGCTGTCGGGCCCGGTCAAGTCATAGCAGTCCACCAGTCCCTGCTGGATGTCGGTGCAACGGGCGGTGATGAAGTCCCGCAACTGTTGCACATTGGCTTGCCATTGGGCCATGGTGCCGCCCCAACGGGCAACCTGCGCAGGCATTTCCGGGGTGATCAGGTTGATCAAGCTGTCCAAGTAAGGAAGCATATATTGACAGCTGAACAAGGTGTTGCCCAGGTCGATGTAGCGGTTCACGTAATAGTCATGCACCGTTGGGTTCTCATTGATCAGCTTCAGCAGAATGGGGATATGCCCCTGGCCACCCGGATCCGGCAAGTTTTCAGCGTTGCAGGGGTCAGCATCAGGAGTGGTTTGCGGCACGCCCGTGTAATTGATGTAGTGGCCAAAGGTGGCATCGTCATCCCAGAGCGCATAGCCCCATTTTTTATGTTCACCATTGGGGTTGAATCCCCGCCACCAAGCGGTGTTCCAGTTCAACCAGTCGGTGCAAACGGTGTAGCTGCTCAGCACGGCATAGTCCACCAAGCTTTTCCAATTGAACTGGCCGTCCACGTATGCAAATGCAGTGGGATCGCCCATGTTGTTGCCCATGATGTACGCCAGCAGCGCATCCCAGTCGGTTTGGGCCTGGGGCCCGCCGTATTCGCTCCATGTCGCCCCCCATGTTTTCAAATACTGCAGGTCATACTCGTCCTGGTCGTAGTATTCCTTGGTGTAGTCATGGTCGTCGCACTTTTCACGGATCTCATACACGCCCCAGTATTGGCCGTTCACATAAAGCACGCAGGGCTCGTAGGTCCTCACGTCCAACTTCAAATGGCCGGCCTGGGCCAGGCTGTGCACATAGGCATCACGGATGTGCGCCCCGTCCTCGAACGGATAGTTGTCGTTGGCGGCAGCCTTGATGATCAACCGCTGGAACTTGTTCCGTGGTGTGGCATGGAACACGGGATAGTGGATGGCATCGTTGTAGCCGGTCTGGTCCCGCGTGATGTAGTCGAAGCCGCGTTGCCCGTATGCCCAGGAATCATTTCCGTGTTCGTTGAACTCCCCGGTTGCCTCATCGCGCAATTGCTGGTCCGGCCCGAAGTATTCAAATGAGCCGTAGGGCTCCAGGCTGCCGTTGCCGTTCAAGAGGTCGTCCACTTGGTCGCCAGCTACGCTGAGGACGGCGGTGGAATGCGTGGCATTGATGAAGTAGGTGTTTGTTTCAAGGAAGCTGGGCGGCACGCCGGATGTTCCGCTGAATGATCCCGCGCGCACCACCGTGGTGGCGCTAATGGTCACCGGTCCCGAGTAGATCGTTGAGGTGGCCGTCGGCTCAGTTCCGTCCAAGGTGTAGCGAATGGTGCTGCCGTCCGTGTTGGACATGGTGACGTTCACGGCGGCACTGTAAAAACCGGCGTTCGGTGAAAGCTGCGGACGGGAAGCATATTCCTGCGAGGCCCCCGTATTGGGCGCATTGGGCGTAGGGCTTAGGAACAGCGACCATGTGCTGGCACCGTCCGTGGTCCGCCCCCGGCTGTTGTCCAATTTTGTGGGCGGGTCCAACAGCAAGTCGTCCACGATGGTCACCGAGGGGTCCGAGAGGACCACGTGGTCATTGTCTGATTGGTTGAGCTTGAAGTTGGTGTGGTATTCGCTCCCGGCCACGGTGTTGCGTTTGCTGCAAAACACCACCAACCGGCCATTGGCAGGAATTGTTGCGCCTGTGGGAAAGGCCCATTTGGCGGGGTTGTTCACCTTGTTGCTCAGGTACCAGCCGCTCAGGTCGATGGCGGCAGCGGTGGTATTGTAAAGCTCCACCCAGTCCTCACGGTCGCCAAAGCTGTCCGCCAAGCCGTTCATGTTGGAGGTGTTCACCTCGTTGATCACCACTTGCGAGTACACGGGAAGACTGATCAATGCCGTGAGCAGAAGGGGTAGTTTGCACATGGGACTGGTTGGACTGCGACTAGCCGGGTTCTTGGGGGTAGGGCTTCGGTTGCCTTATGACGAAAGTATGGGAATGCACGGTGCCCGGCCATGCATCATTTTATTGCCGACGGGCACAGCGTCCTTTCATCGAGCTTGGAAGCGCCGTACAAGGACCTTTTTATCCGCCTCGGCGGAATCTGTTTGCTGGTATCTGGCGCGGAGCTCCCTCAGTACGGCATTTTCCGGGTCGCTCAGGGCTGCCCAGGCATCCACATGCACTACGTTGGTGCAGGAACTGTCCATTTTGGGCATGGCCGTACCGGTCACTGGAAAGATGCCGTGTTCCTTCAGGGCGATGTCCACCGGAGCTGCTCCGACAAAGTACTGCGGAGACAAGGCCCAGGCGTATGTGAGGCCGTACCAATCCGGCTGGATGATCACGGCCGTGCCTTTCGTGCTCCATGCCCCCACTTGGGCTGCCACACGGGAAGGATGCAGGGAATTTGCACGCCATGGAGCAAATGTGGCCGCCATGGCGATCACGCAGCCGGCCGGGATGGTCCAAACTGGCAGACGCGGAAGGATACAGCCAAAGGAGGCCTGTGCCAGCAGCAGATAGAAGCCGATGGAAGCGAAGAGCAGGTAGCGGTCCAGGTAAATGGGAAAGACAAACGAGACCAGGAACATGGACACCAGGGGAACCGCGCACCACAGCGCGGCCATGCCCAAGGCCCGGGACCGGCGGGCGGCATAGGCCCACGCGATCACGCACAGGAAGATCACGGCCACCACCGGGGCATTGCTCCAGCGGAGGATCATGTTGTAAGGCTCCTCCCACGTGGGTGCTGGCAGCCATGTGCCATGGCCGAGGCTGGCTCCGGCACGTGCTGACAGGATCCCGAGCAGGGGGATGTTAAGCACCACGGTGATCGCTGCCGCCGCGAGCATCTTGGCCCGTGCCGGCCTGAGGGAGGCCACCGCAAATGCCATTACCAGTTCCAGCCCTACCATCAGCCATCCGAAGTAGTGCACCCAAGTGGCCAGCGTGTTGGCAGCCACCAACCAAATGATGGAAGCAGGCCTCAAGGAGGGGTGACGCGGGGAATCCGCCATCCGCACCAGTTGCCATACCGCCCATGTACAGGCCAACACCAGCAGCGAATAAGCCCTTGTTTCGTGGGCAAACTGAAAGCTGTGCTGACTGAAAGTGAACAACAGGGCAGCTGTGAACCCTGCGGCATTGCCCCCCATCCGCTTCCCAAGCAGAAACAGGGGCCAAACCGTTAAGGCACTGAACACCGCCGACGGAACGCGGAGCCAAGCCGCCTCCAAGGGCACCAACATGCTCCAATAGTGCATCAGCAGGAAATACAGGGGCGGGTTATTTTCCGTGCGCAGCATGCCGAACAAGTCGGCGAGCGGGCGCTGCGCCCAATACACGGTGAAGGGCTCGTCACCGGCCAATTCGTTCGCTCCGCACCAGTTCAGCTTCAAGGCCAAATTGAGCGCCAGCAGGACTGTTACAGCCCCATATTGGATCCTTGGATGCGGGGAGTTCAAATCCGCTTGTACATAAGGTGGTGGATGCCGATTCCTTCAATGGTGAAAGGTAGGCCAACCGTGGAAAAACCGGCCTTCTCATAGAACGGCAATGCCGTGCCACGGGCGTTGCACCATACCAGATCGGCGCTCCCATTGCGCAATTGGGCGATCCCGAACCCGAGGATCATGCCTCCGATCCCCCTGGACCTGTGTTCAGGGTGAACGGCCATTCCCCGAAGGCGGTATTGCTTCGCTCCGTTCAGGGCTGCATGCATTTCTGCAATGAAGGTGCCCACGCCAACGAGCACCGGCCCGTGATCAACGCCTACATGAAAGCTGCCGGCTGCTTGGTCGCCGGGCCAATCCATTTCCTCAACGCTTTGCAATGGCCGAAGGACCTGCTGCCGCAGAAGGTGCGTTTCCCGCGGCATGATGAGCCGGATCTTCAGGCTACTCCCGGACATGGCGCTAAAAGTAGCAGTGTGGAAGCCGCTTCAACGCAACTCCCGTTCCATCAAGGCGGCCGCTCCGCTTGCTTGTTGCAGCCGCTTCATGCGGTGCTCCGGGCAGGTGCCGTCCAACCCTGCGATCCGTTTTGCCCGGTCTACCCTGTTCAAGTGGACCCAAAGGGCCACCGAGCCATTGCAACCCTTTGAGGGCGGGGTTTCCCCGGCGGATACTTGCGCGATGTCCTCGCGCCCCCAGCGCTCCTCACGGGTGGAGAATGGGAGCGGAATGTCACCTGCCAGGCGGCTTCGGGTATAAACCACCAGGGTGCCGTCGGTAACGCGTGTTTCGCTGACCGGTACGTAGCACGCGGCAAATACCCCCCAGGCCAGAAATGCCACGAGCACCATGCGGGTAACCGTGCTCCCCGCACGGAAGGGGCGACCTCCCCGCAAACGCCCGGCGAAAGTGAGCAACAGTGCTGTTGCGAAGGATGCGCCCACGGCCAACACCACGGCCAGTACGATCCTTCCGGTCAAACCCATGGAGGCATCGGCAACGGCCATTTGGTTGTGCATGCCCAAATAGCCGCACTGGAAAGATTGCAGCATGGCACCGTCCTCGGAACTGGCCGGCCCAATGGCACCGGCTGCCCATGCCAGCCCGCGAAGTGCCAATACGATGACCACCCCGCCGGCCAGGTAGTTGAAGGCGCCCCGTTCATTATCGTCCAGCCGCAAGCGCATGAAACTCCGGTGGGCTTACTTGATGTAGCGCAGGTCTTCGCCCGCCTTCAGCGAGCAGATCGTTGCAAGGATCAACTGGATCACATGTTCCACATCCTGCTTGTTCACGCTTTCCACCGTGGTGTGCATGTAGCGCAGCGGCAAGCTGATCAAGGCACTCGGAACACCTGCCGCCCCGTATGCGAAAGCATCGGTGTCCGTGCCGGTGGCACGGCTTACCGCCGCGCGTTGGAACGGGATCTTTTCGCGCTCCGCCGCCGCGATCACCTTGCGGAGCACGTTGTTGTGCACGGCCGGGCCGTATGAAAGCACGGGGCCTTTTCCACAAGCCACATCGCCGCTTTGGATCTTGTTCATCATGGGCGACTGGGTGTCATGCGTCACGTCCGTCACCAAGGCCAGGTCCGGCCGGATGCGTTCCACGATCATTTCCGCGCCGCGCAAGCCCACTTCCTCCTGCACACTGTTGGTGATGTACAGCCCGAAGGGCAACTTAACCTTCTGCTCCTTCAACAGGCGTGCTACTTCGGCGATCATGAAGCCGCCCATGCGGTTGTCCAGCGCCCGGCCCACCAGCGTCTTGCCGTTCAGCACCATGAATTCATCCTCGTAGGTCACTACGCAACCTACATGGACCCCCAGTTTCTCCACTTCCTCCTTGTTGGCGCAACCGCAATCCAGAAAGATGTTGTCCAATGAAGGCACGGGGTCGTTCTTGCCGTTGCGCACATGGATGGCAGGCCAGCCGAAGATGCCCTTTACCATGCCTTTGTCGGTGTGGATGTTCACCCGTTTGCTGGGGGCGATCATGTGGTCGCTGCCCCCGTTGCGGCGCACGTAGATGAAACCATCGCCGGTGATGTAGTGGACAAACCAGCTGATCTCGTCCGCATGGGCCTCTATCACCACCTTGTATGCGGCTGCCGGGTTGATCACGCCAATTGCCGTGCCGTACGGGTCGGTGAAGGTGCTGTCCACCCAGGGGCGGATGTAGTCCAGCCAAAGCTTCTGTCCGCTGGTTTCGAACCCGGTGGGGCTGGCATTGTTCAGGTATCGCTCCATGAAGGCCATGGAAGATGCCCCAAGGTTGATCTTGGCTTGGGCGGGAGGCAGCTTGGGGCGGTTCTTCGCCGCAGGCTTTTTCGGAGTGGGCTTTTTGGCCATGTGTACTGTTGGCTCCTGGTTATTGGGCGGCGCTAAACTACCCGGCTTGCAGGGGCGGAACCATCCGGGACGGCATTTCGTATGAACAGCCCGATCGCAAAAAAATATCCAGGCCCCATGACCAGGTCTTTCCGCATGTTGCTCGCCACCTGCCTCGCCACCACCGCCATTGGCGCAATGGCACAATCGGCGCACGGTGGTTCCAATACCCCGTTTGACAGGGCTCATATTGCTGATCCGGGGTTGCTGAAACAGGCCTTGTCAGCCATTAAGAAAGGTGATGCCCTGGCTGCGAAAGGCGGGCTGGACCAAAAAGCCGCCATTGAGGCTTATACCGAAGCGCTTAAGATCAATCCGGACAATGCCGAGCTGAATTTGAAGCTGGGCGTATGCCTGCTCAACGGGGCCCAACCGGCCTCGGCCACACCCTACTTGCAACATGCTTTGGAACTGGATCAGTACCTGCCGCGGATCCATTACCTCACGGGCTATGCCCTTCAATTGAACGCTAAGTGGGATGAGGCCATCGCCGAGTACAAGCGCCATGCAGAGGTGATCCGCCTGAACCCCGATCCGGACCGCACCTTCAACATGGTGGACAAACGGATCTCCGAATGCAACTACGGCAAGGCCTTTATGGCTACCAAAGCAACTGCGGAGGTATTCAACCTTGGGCCTACCGTGAACACACGGGCCAGTGAGTACGGTGCCGTGCTGGACGGAAAAGGAAAGATGTATTTCACCAGCCGCAGGCTGGAAACCACCGGAGGAAAGGTCAACAAGGTCACCAACAACTGGTTTGAGGACATTTATGCGTGTTCATGGGGTGTGAATGGTTGGTCTGTCCCCCAACCGCTTCCCGAGCCGATGAACACCGTGCGGAATGATGCCACCGTGGCAATTTCAGCAGATGGGCAGCACATGATCATCTACCGCGACGAAACCAATGGCGGCGATCTTTATTCCTGCCAGCGTTCCGGGGAGGGATGGACTACGCCCGTGCCACTGCCACCCACCGTGAACAGTACGGGCCAGGAGAGCAGTGCGTGGCGTTCCGCGGACGGTCAATGGTTGTATTTTGTAAGCAGCCGGGAGGGCGGCATCGGCGGCAGCGACATCTACCGCAGCTCCTGGGTGGCAAATGCCAATACGTGGGGAACAGCGGAGAATTTGGGCCCGGTGATCAACACTATTTATGATGAGGAAGGCGTGTACCTGACGCCCGATGGCAAGACGCTCTATTTTGCAAGCCAGGGCCATACCTCCATGGGCGGTTATGACTTGTTCAAGACCACGCTGAACGGGAGCCAATGGTCCAAGCCCGAGAACTTGGGCTGGCCCATCAATTCACCCGGTGACGACCAGTTCATGGTGCTCAGCGCGGATGGCACAACCGGCTATTTCAACAGCGTTCGCGCCGGGGGAATGGGGGAGGACGACATCTACCGCGTGCAGTTCACGCCGAAAGCACAAGTGGATGAAACAGCCATGCTGGCAAGTTCGGCAAATGCGGTGCCGATGCGAACCGATGAGGGCCGGATGAACTTGGCCGGATTTGTGAAAGGCTTGAAAATGATGCCGCCTTCCGAAGCGGTGGTGGAGCTCATGAGCATGCAGGATCCCACGTTCAAGGCCAGTTTCCGTGCAGAACCGGGCACAGGGGAATATACCGCCGTGGTGCCCGCAGGCAAGGAATATGCCGTGCATGTTACTGCGGACGGGTTTCTGCTGCACTCGGAGCATGTGACCGATCGAGGCGGGGAAGTCCGGATGGATATGGACATGAAGCCCATGACCGCCGGCAGCACCGAAGTGTTGCGCAATGTGTTCTTCCACCGGGACAGTTACCAGTTGGATTCCAGTTCCACCATGGAATTGGCCAAACTGGCTGATTTCTTGAAGCAACACCCTGCGCTTAGAATAGAAGTTGGCGGCCATACCGACAGCGATGTGGGCCCGGTTCCGAACCAGCCGCTCAGTGAGGCGCGTGCGTATGTAGTGCTCAATTGGTTGGTGGCACATGGCATTGCGCCGGAGCGTTTGGAGGCCAAGGGATATGGGGACAGCAAGCCATTGGCGCCGAATTCGGACCAGGAGGGAAAAGCACGGAACCGGCGTACGGAGATCCGTGTGCTGTAGCGCATTGCATGATACCAGCACCGCCGACCCGGTTTCCCGCGGGACCGCACGGGGGCATGATGGAACCCGGGATTGCTGCTTTCCGGGGTAGATTTGGGATCACCATTGCTTTCTCTTGTTGGGCAGGTGCATATTTCCCCAATGATGGCAGGGTCCGGATCACCAGAACTTGATTTCCCGGCCAATGACTGGCGTGCCGTGTGCACGGCAGACGGGTCCTTTACGTTGGACAGCGCTTCTCTGGGCGAGCATTACCATTCAGCCTTCGGTGCACTGACGGAAAGCCTGCATGTGTACATGGGGCACGGCTTGCGATCATTGCCGCAAAGGCGCATCGACATCTTGGAGGTTGGATTGGGCACCGGCTTGAACGCACTGCTTTCATGGCATGAGGCGGAAGCCGGAAGCAAGGAAGTCAGGTACTGCGCATTGGAACCATTCCCAGTGCCGGAAAGCCTCTGGACTTCCTTGGACCACCCTGGGGCCATGGGACTCCGGGAATTGGAGCCGGGCTACCGGCGGATAATGAGCGCCGCACCCGGTGAACCAATCACGCTTTCCGGCCATTACAGTTTCCAGTTCCTGCCGCAGCGGGTGCAGAGCTTGGATGCAACTGAAAGCTTTGATCTGGTGTTCCACGATGCATTTGCGCCAGGGGTCCAGCCGGAAATGTGGAACTTGGACGTGTTCCGGAAGTTGTTCCGTGCGTTGCGGGCCGGTGGTGTGCTGGTTACCTATTGTTCCAAAGGTGAAGTGCGCCGAACCATGGTCCATGCAGGATTCCGGGTGGAACGGTTGCCCGGCCCCCCCGGAAAGCGTGAAATGTTGAGGGCGGTCAAATTGTAATGAATGCCAAGAGGTTCAATATCCGGGTTTATGGCCTGCTGTTCCATGAAGGCTGTGTACTCGTATCGGATGAACTTGTTGCCGGTGAAAGGATCACCAAGTTCCCGGGCGGCGGCATGGTGCCCGGGGAGGGAACGCTTCAATGCCTCAAGCGGGAGGTCATGGAAGAAATGGGCCTGGAGGCAAGGCACCTGGTGCATTTCTACACCACCGACTTCTTTCAGGAAAGCGCCTACCGCAAAGCCGATCAAGTGGTGAGCATCTACTACACATTCACCGTGGATGATCCGTCATCCTTGAAGGACGGATCACCGGCTGCCGGCAAGGAGGCCTCCGCTGGCCAGAGGTTCCGGTGGCTTTCACTGGCCGCAGCGAAGGAAACGGACGTACAACTGCCCATAGACCGCGTTGTCATGCGGTTGATCCTCACAGCAAAGGAAAACCAGTTAAAGGGCGGGTCCTCTGCATTCCATCGCGAAATTGATCATTGATCGGAACTTGCCGCATAAAATGCCCACATGTTCCCCCCAAATCCAGCAAACCTTGGAAGAAGTGGATCAGTAAATGAACTTTGGGCCCGCCAATTTGCTGTTCCATACAGGACAAGAAATGAGTTCCCGCCAGGAAACCCGGGCAAACCGCGACTTCATCGTTTTTTCCATCGGTGATTCGCGCAAACCAAGTACCTGGTCCAATGTGCCGTACTTCTTCACGGCCAACTTGGAGCGGCGTGGTTACCGGGTGGAGCATGTGGATATCGGGCCTGCGCGCATTCTGCAATTGGCGTTTGATGTAACTTGGAAAGCCTATTGCAAATTGACCGGCAGGCACACACGGTACACGTTCTTGCGCACCGGATACAACAGGCGGGTCACCAATGCCAAGATCCGCAGGGCGTTGCACCGATTCCCAACGGGCCATTGCGTCTTCATGACATTTTCCTTCGGCGCCGGTCCTTCACGGCCCTATACCTTGTTCTGCGATCAAACGTTCGCCCAGCACATCGCCTATTTTGACGAACGCGAACCGGACCGCTTGGAGATGACTACCATCCTTGCTGAGCGCAAGGTGATGAAAGCTTCATCAGCGATCATTGCCCTGTTTCCGGAGGTGGCGGAAAGCTTGGAAAAATACCACGGCAGTAAAGTGAAGTATTATGGCAACGTGGTGAACTCGGCAACCATGAACGTGGACCCTCAAGAGCTGCTGGAACGGAAGCTGAATGCGCGGGAGATCGTGTTCATCGGAAACCGAAAATACAAGGAAGGCCTGGAGAGATTGGGGCAAGCGGTTCGGATCCTGAACAGCCGCGGCATGGACTGGCTTACCGTGAACGTGATCGGCATGGACCATGGGGACCTGCACGACGCGCCGCCCAATATGCACTTTCACGGTTATTTGGACAAGGGCAAACCTGAACAGGCCCGCTTGTACAAGCAAGTGCTGGAAAGGTCGCGCGTTTATGTGAACCCGAACCCCAAATGGGCCGCGTTCTCAGCTTCCTGCGAGGCGCTCTACCTCTGCACCCCGGTGGTGATCTTTCCCTACCGTGAGTTCCAGCGCACGTTCGGGGATGTCAACACCGTGGGCACTGCCCTTGCCTCCAACTTGCCGGATGAACTGGCGGATGCCATTGAGGCGCTGGTCACGGACAACAACACTTGGACAAGGAAAGCCTTGGCCGCGCACGCGGCCACCAAGGACATGTCCTGGGACAACTACGTGGACCAATACCTGAAGGACCTGGCCCAAATACAGGGTGGATCAAGTCTTGATTAGCCCAGTCGCTTCACCACCATGGCGTTAATGCGGGAGTAAAGTTCACCGGGATCCAGGGTGCGCCATGGCATCTTGTCCAATTTGCCCCCGAACAGCAGGTATTGGTCCAAGTTTGCGGCTTGAAGGTCCTCGCGCACATGCTGCAGGAAATTGAGGAGCGTGATCCAGCCGCCCTTGTCCATCACCTCATCGAACCACTCGGCATAGTAATCCTCCTCCCCGGCATGGAAGTTCAGGACGTTCTCCCCGATAAGGATGAACTTGAAAATGCCTTCCGCCATCATCGGTTCCGCCACATCCCGCTTCAAGTACATGATGTCGTTGTGCAGTAAGTCGTTCCATTCCCCGATCAACTCAATGACCGCAAAGCCTTCGTCATAGTCCGCAAAAAGCACTTTCATGTAAAGCGTGCTGCTCCCGAACGCATCCCACTGCGGATGGATGGCGTGGTCATACACCGCATGGCTGAATTCGAATTCGCTGTGCTCCGTGCCATGAAACGGGGATCGCTCGTCATCCTCCGCCATGTAAAGGTGGCGCCAATTGAAAAAGGGCTCGATGGCGTGCATGGCGTACTGTCAGAATTCCCTGCCGCGTCCGTGCGCAATGGCGTTTCGCACGGATCCATGCTGCTTGAGCAGTGCATTTGCGGCGGCGTAATCAATGCCCAGGCCGTCCATCACCATGCGCGTGCCGCGGTCCACCAGCTTGTTGTTGCTCAGTTGCATGTCCACCATGCGGTTGCCCTTCACCCGCCCCAGCTTGATCATCACCACCGTGCTGATCATGTTCAGGATAAGCTTCTGCGCCGTGCCGCTCTTCATTCGGGTGCTTCCCGTAACGAACTCGGGGCCCACCACCGCCACAATGGGGTGCTCACAGGCTTTTGTGACCGGACTGTCCGGATTGCAGGTGACGCAACCGGTGAGGATTCCTTCTTGCCGGGCTTTTTGCAACGCCCCCACCACGTAAGGGGTGCTTCCGCTTGCGGCGATGCCCACCAAGGCATCCTCCTTGCCGATGGCATGTTCCTGCAAGTCCTTCCAGCCCTGGTCAGGGTTGTCTTCGGCGAATTCCACGGCCTTCCGGATGGCGCCGTCCCCACCGGCTATCAAGCCTACCACCATGCCATGGGGCACGCCAAAAGTGGGCGGGCATTCGCTGGCGTCCACGATGCCCAGCCTGCCGCTGGTGCCCGCACCAATGTAAAATAGGCGTCCGCCGGCCTTAAGGCGCAAGGCAACGGCATCCGCCAATTGCCCGATCTGCGGAATTGCCAGGGCCACTGCTTCGGGAACGGTGCGGTCTTCCGCATTGATGCCCCGCAACAGTTCGCCGGTGCCCATTTGTTCCAGATGATCGTAATGCGAGGGGGATTCTGTGATGCGTGCCATGCCGTGGGGCGGAATGCCGCGAAGTTGCGAAGCGCGGCCCGTACGTTGGCAACGCTCCGCTACTTTTGGCGGTGCTCCCAGCCGGTGGTTCTGCCCGGATGGGCTGCCCGCCACAATGCCCGAAGGTTCCCGGCACCGCCACAGGAAGTCCCCAAAGCCCGGTTGGGCCGGATTGCGCAGCGACCTGTCCTCCTCGCTCCGCAGGTTCCGCCAAGGCACAAGCGTGGACCACAAGCGATTTGTCATCGCCGTGGTCGCGGTGGGAGCGGTGCTTCGGATCTTGCGGATGAACGATCCCGTGACCTACGACGAGGCACTTACGTGCGTGCACTTCGCAAACCGGTCCTTCGGGTTTGTTTTCAGCGATCTTGGGTTCACCGGCAACCATATCCTCTATACTGCACTGGCGCGCGCATGCACGCTTGTTTTCGGAGTGCATGCCTGGGCATTGCGGCTGCCTGCGTTCCTGGCCGGCATGCTGGTATTGCCCTTGTTCTACTCCTTTTCCAGGGCTGTGTTCAACCGCCACATCGCGGTGATCGTGCTGTGCTTGGTAGCGGTGGGAGGGCCCTTCGTGGAGTATTCGGCATTGGCGCGCGGATACAGCCTTGCATGGCTGTTCCTTGTGTGCGGACTACTGGCCGCAAGGCATTTCGTCAAAACGAACAATTCATGGAGCGCCGTGCTGCTGGCCCTGGCCTGCTCCTTGGGCATGCTGGCCACACCGGACATGATCTATCCCGCATTGATGTGTTTTGCCTGGGCCGCCCTGATGGTGGCGATGCGGTACAAGAGCACGGCGCGCCAGCGGTTGATGAAGTTGGCGGCATCTTTTGCAATGGCACTGGCGCTCTGCTTTTTGCTCTACCTGCCGGTGATCATCCGCCACAGCTTGGACCAACTTCTCAATCCACCCTCCGACGTGGAGAACACATGGGCCAATTTCATGAACACCCACCAGGACCGGGTGTTTGACATCTGGGCCTATTTCACCGACAGTGCATCCACCTTCCTTGCGTTTGCCGCAGCCGTGGCCGTGATCTATGCGGCATATACCAGTCTCAAATACAGGCTGCTGGTGTTCGCCTTTCTGTTTACGGCCGTCCCGCTTGTATTGTTGAAGCGTGTGGTTGCCCCCCCGGCGGTGTGGGTCTACTCGCTGTTCGTGCTGAACTTGGGCTTGGCGATCGGTTTGTTTTACCTGATGAAGCTGGTCCGGGACAAGGTGGTTCCGGGGTTCAGCAAGGCCAACCGCACATTGGTGGCCAGTGTTTTTGTGCTGCTCACCTTTGGATGGTTCGGCCTAAAGGGGGAAGGGGACACGGTGGAACGCTACCCGGAAGCAGCACCAGCGGCCGATTGGATCATTCACAATGTCCGTGCGGGTGACCGGGTTTGTACGGCCATGCCTTGGGATGCACCGGTGGAATTTGAGCTGCGAAGCCAAGGGGGCAATGCCGATCTGCTGGGGAATGGACCCCGTGGAAGTGGATCCATTTACGTGGTTGTTGGGCCGGGGCAAGGCCAAACTTCCGAAGGCGTGATGGCGGATTCGGGGATTGCTGGATCGGATACGGTGAAATTGCACCAAGTGGCCGGCTGGAAGCGGCTGGAAATGTTCAGCAACCGCTGAAGGTGTTCGGCCTGATCCAGCCCGTTGCCCGAGACCCGTGATTCGGCATTCCAAAAAGATCACGGACCTTTGCAGCCCGAAAAATCCGCCTGGGGCGGATGCCGGGAAACCACGAAATACAAGTTTGCTCATGGCGGAAGAAGGACGTCAGGTCATTTACAACATGGTGCAAGTGGGCAAGACACTGCCCACCGGCAAGACCATCCTCAAGGACATCTACCTCGGCTTCTACTACGGGGCCAAGATCGGCATCCTGGGCCTCAACGGCTCGGGTAAGTCTACCCTCATGCGAATCATCGCCGGCAAGGAGAAGGACTTCCAGGGCGATGTGCACATTACGCCGGGCTACAGCATTGGCCACTTGGAGCAGGAACCCATACTGGATGAAAGCAAGACCGTGATCGAGATCGTGCGCGAGGGTGTGCAGCCCATCATGGACCTCCTGAAAGAGTACGAGGACGTGAACAACAAGTTTGCCGATCCCGAAGTACTGGAGGACCCGGACAAGATGGAGAAGCTCATCGCCCGCCAAGGCGTGCTGCAGGATCAGATCGAAGCGCAGGGCGCTTGGGAGATCGACCAGAAGTTGGAGGTGGCCATGGATGCGCTGCGCTGCCCCGAGCCCGATGCCAAAGTGGGCGTGCTTTCCGGTGGTGAACGCCGCCGCGTGGCCTTGTGCCGCCTGCTGTTGCAAGCCCCTGACATCCTGCTGCTGGACGAACCGACCAACCACCTGGATGCCGAAAGCGTGGCCTGGTTGGAACACCACCTCAGCGAATACAAGGGCACGGTGATCGCCATCACCCACGACCGCTACTTCCTGGACAATGTGGCGGGCTGGATACTGGAACTGGACCGCGGCGAGGGCATTCCGTACAAGGGCAACTACACCAGCTGGCTGGAACAGAAGACCGCCCGCCTGGCCCAGGAGGAAAAGCAGGAGAGCAAGCGCCAACGTGTGTTGAAGCAGGAATTGGAGTGGGTGCGCAGCAATGCCAAGGCACGGCGCACCAAGAGCAAGGCCCGCTTGGAGAACTACGAGCGGATGCAGAGCGAGACCGTGAAGGAGAAGGAGGCGAAACTGGAGATCTTCATTCCCAATGGTCCACGATTGGGCGACAAGGTGATCGAGTTCAAAGGCGTGTCCAAGGCCTTTGGCGACCGCCTGCTCTTCGAGGATGTGAACTTCACGCTTCCGCCCGCCGGCATTGTGGGCATCATCGGGCCAAACGGCGCTGGAAAAACCACCATGTTCCGCATGGTGATGGGTTCGGAGAAGGCGGACAACGGCACCATCACCATCGGCGATACCGTGCAGATGGCCTATGTGGACCAGAGCCACAAGGACCTCTCACCGGAGAAGACCGTCTTCGAGGTGCTCAGCGGCGGCTTGGAGAACATCACCTTCGGCAACGTGGTGATGAACACCCGTGCCTACCTCGCCCGTTTCAACTTCACCGGCAACGACCAGAACAAGAAGGTGGGCATCCTATCCGGCGGGGAGCGCAACCGCCTGCACCTGGCCATGACCGTGAAGCAGAGCAGCAATGTGCTCCTGCTTGACGAACCGACAAACGACCTGGACGTGAACACGCTCCGCGCACTGGAGGAAGCCATCCAGGACTACAGCGGCTGCGCCGTCATCATCAGCCACGACCGCTGGTTCCTTGACCGTGTATGCACCCATATCCTCGCCTTCGAGGGCGACAGCAAGGTGTACTGGTTCGAAGGAGGCTTCAGCGAATACGAGGAGAACTACAAAAAGCGCGTGGGCGACATCGTGCCCAAGCGCCTCAAGTACCGCAAACTGGTGCGCGGATAAGGCGGGCCGAAAACCCGGGACTGGGATGTTGAACTTTGGGAATTCTAAAGTGCAACTTTAAAATCCCCGAAACCAACATGACTACTTGGCTTTGTTCAACCACGTGGCCAGGTCCATAGCTTTTACTGATTTACCAAGGCTTACAGAAGGTTTTGGAGCTGCAGGCCGGTACACGATCGCAAGGTCCGTCGGTCGCTTGATTTCGTGCTTTTTTTCAGAGAGTACATCGCGAACGCGCATCAAGGGCGATGCCATGGAAGGGACAGGCGTGCGGGTGGCCTTGCATTCCAACAGCAGGAGGCCGCCGCCCTTGCCGGGAACGATGAAGTCCACCTCCAGCCCGTGTTCATCCCGGTAGTGGTACAGCTCGCGGCGCATGCCCTTGTTCACCTGGCGCTTTACCACTTCCGAGGCGACGAAGCCCTCGAAGAGCGCACCCAGGAACGGTGACCGCGCGAGCTCCGCGCGCGAAGCGATCCCCAGCAGGTGGCAGGCCAGCCCGCTGTCCATGAAGTACACCTTCGGGGACTTCACCAGGCGTTTGCCCAAATGGCCGTGGAAGGGCGGCACCAGCAGGATCTGCTGGGTGGTCTCCAGCACATTGAGCCACTGGTTGATCGTGGGTACGCTTACCCCCAACGGCGCGGCAAGGTCGGTGCGGTTGAGCAGCTGCCCGTGCCGCGTGGCCAGCATGGCCATGAAGCGGCGGTAGGAGGCCAGGTCCCGCACGTTGGTCACCGCCCGTACGTCGCGCTCCAGGTAGGTTTGCACGTAGGAGGAGAACCACAGGGAAGCACCCGATGGCCGCGCCACCGCTTCGGGATAGCCGCCCAGGAAGAGGTCCACCTTGGGCGATTCGGTGATGGACAGCGGGTACAATTGCAGCATGGCCGCACGGCCCGCCATGCTTTCGGTGACCCCTTGCATCAGCGGGGCATCCTGCGAGCCGGAGAGGAACCACTGCCCCGTGCGGCGCGGGTTCTTGTCGATCCGCGAGCGCACGTAGGAGAAGATCTCGGGCACGTTCTGCACTTCATCCAGCACTGCCGGGAGCTTCAACCCGTCCAGAAAGCCGTGGGGGTCCGCCCGCACACGGGCGATCACGTCCGGGTCTTCCATCAAGGTGTAGGATGCCTTGGGGAACAGCTTGCGCAGCAACATGGTCTTGCCGGCGCGGCGCGGCCCGGTAAGCACCACGGCGGGGAAGGAGCGTGCCGCCTTCAAGAGGATCGGGCTAATGTCGCGTGGAGTGTAGCGCATTGAGGAATCTAAAGTATAACTTTAGAATTCCCAAAGATATATAGCAAGTCGCCCAATCCCGGGTAATGGACCTGTATGCCCGCCAAGCTTTTGGTTATTGGCCCTTTCCGCCCATGAAGCCCAACCGCTGGAAAGCCCGGGCCTCAGCCCAGTTCCATTCCTTCCAGGACCGCCGGGGCCATGCATGCAGGAAACGGTCTGAGCGGTTTTCAATGATCGCCCCAAATTCTTCGGGTGTCATGTACTTGGTCCAACTATAGCCCTCGGCACCGCTGATCAGCCGCGCGTTGCCCGTCGCGATCAACTCCAACTTTCCATGGGGTTGCACCAGGTAGGGCAATGCCTTGTCCGAAAGTGTGGCAAGGAAATCCAAGTGAACAAACGCCCGGCCTGCCTGGGCCATGTTGTATTTGGCGATGAGGCCGTCCCAGTTGAAAAGGGACATCAACAGGACCATGCAGTACGCGGCGGCAGTACTTGTTCGCATCAGGAAGTGGACTGAGCGGCCCCGCTTCACTTTCACAAGCACCAGTACCAAGCTGATGAGCAATGCCAGCAGGAAGAACACCACGCCGATGCGTTTGTAGGCCAACGCGTAGTAATGGATGTACCAGTAGTTGCGCATGCCCACTGAAAGTGCCAACACCATGTTCTGGCCCAGCCAAGCATAACAAAGCAACTTGAGCATCCGGTTCCCCTTGTGAAAATTCAGGTCTCCGCGGAAGAAGTAGAGCACGATGGCCGCACCGAGCACGATTGACAGCAACAGCATGTACGTGCCTTCGTGGACGAATTGCTTAAGGTATTGCCCGTTGAACTTGAAGTCCAGCCATACGTACCGGATGTCCAGCACGTTGGCGGCTAGCAGCAACAGGTTCAATCCTGCCAAGAGCACCGTGGCCATGCGGATCTCGCTGCGGATGAATTGCCCGTCCGCAACTTCCGGCCAGGCCTGGAGCAGATCGCTGCGTGGTGCTGTCCAACGGGAAAGTGCCGCACTGCGCGTGGACAGGAGCAGGTAACCGCTGGCCAACAGGCCGACGAGGAAGCTGCCGATCAGTGCGGTGTCAAGACGGTTGAATATCGCCAGCACATGGTCCATGAATCCGTCGAAGTAGGGATTGGACATGCGGTACATCCCGGCAAATGCGAGCAGGAACAAGGGCACAACGGAGGCCTTGAGCAGCCCGGTGGCCCATGAACCGCCGCCTGTAGTTCTTCCCCTCAGGAACGGGCTGGAACGGACCAAGGCCATGGGTACTGCCCACAAGTGCACCAGACTGGCTACGGCCGCCCGATGCAGTGCGTTCATGCCAGGAGCCAGCAAGACCCCCACTGTGAACCCGACGGAGATCAGGTTGGCCACGATGGTCATGGTGGAACCGTGCAAGGCCACCATTGCCGCCGTCAACAACATGCCACCAACGGAAAGGATGGACAAGCGGGAAGCAGGTACGCGGCGCAGGCTTAACCAAGTTGCCACCACGGCCGCCTCAAAGAGCAACAGGTTGATGCCGATTCCCACTCCATGGAAAAGGAAGGTGTATAGCCCGGCCATGGATACGCACAGGATGAACAGCTTCGTGGAATGACGCATGAATTTCTTTGAGCGATCAACGCAATTACTTGCGAGATCGGTATGCGCGGCCAACCGGAGGATTAGGTGGCTACGGGGGATCAGCCTACTTTTCGCCGCGAAAACAAACCAAGATGCCACAGGACCAAAGGACCCAACAGATCCGTAAACGCAAAGCCACCAAAAAGCTCGCCGAATGGCGTGAAGCGGGGGCAAAGTCCCCCCAGGGCAAAAGGGTTGCCAAAAAGGCCGCGAAGAAAGGCTGAACTCCCTTTGAGCGAAATGCAGAACGGCCGCCCGAAAGCGGCCGTTCTGCATGGTAGGGGAATGAAGTGTTACTTCAGCAGGGTCACGTGGCCCATTAGCTCCCGTTTGGTCTGTGTGCGCTCGATCTCATAGCGGATCCTGTATGCGTATACTCCGGTAGGAAGAATGGGTCCGCTGTTGCCGCGGCTGCCCAGCCAAGGTTGGTAGGGGTCTGTGGTACGGAAGATCAGCCCGCCCCAACGGTCATAGATCAACATCTCGAAGTCCGTGATCACCCGGATGTTGGTGCTCATGAAGAATACGTCGTTGTGCCCGTCCCCGTTGGGCGTGAACGCGTTGGGCACATAGGGCTCCAGTACGTCATCGATGGTAACGTCATGGCAAATGGTGTCCACGCAGTTGTTGTAGTTGTACGCCGTTAGGCACACGGTGTACACCCCGGGTTCCCGGTCGGAGAAGACATACACGGTGTCGGTGCTGATACTGTATGCCGTGCTGTCGATATTCCAGAAATACCGCTGCGCGCCTGTGCTCGTGTTGTGAAAGTAAATGGTCGGGTTGTCCACGTTTGCCGGGATTGGTGCCCACGTAAAGTCGGCAACAACCGGTGGAGGCCCGGTTACCATCAACGAACTCACGCCCAGGCATCCCGCTGCGTCATGGATGCGCACATGGTACAAGCCCTCGCAGGCATCCGCCTTCACGGCGGAATCCACCCATGTGGTTCCCCCGTCAAAGCTCCATTCCACGGCTTCCGCGTCGTGGATCGCGATTTGCCCATCACAATCACCGGAGCAGGTTACCGGCACCATGGAAGTGGAATCAATTTCCAGCAGCACCGGTTCCGTGATGGTCAGGCTGTCAGTGGCCGTGCAGCCGTTGTCGTCGGTAACGGTCAATGTGTATTGGCCTGCACACAGGCCGCCCACGCTGTCCGGTGCGGCACCGGCCGTGCCGCCGCTCCATGCATAGTTGAAGCCGTTTGCGGCATTCCCTCCGGTCACCATGGCCTGTGCAGCGCCATTGCAATAACCGAAGCACACCGCATCAGAAGAGGTGAAGGTGATGTTGATGGCATCGGTAAAGGTCATCAGCACGCTGTCCACCGTGTTGCAGTACACGCCGTCATTTTCCCGCCAATAGAACCAATGGGAGCCGCCCCCGCCAACAGGCATGGTCACCGTGGTGTTCGGGTTTTGGTTGTCCACGAACACGGCACCGGGAGGCCCGCTCCATTCCCCCACGCCGGTGTTGCCCGGAGTGGCATGCAGATCAATGGAGAGGGTGCACGAGTAGTTGTCCGGCCCCGCATCCGGAACTCCGCAGCAAATGGCGCTTGTGTCCGCGATCACAGTGACATCAAGGGTGGAACTCCGCATGCATCCTGTCGGGCCGGTAACGGTATAGGTGAACGAATAGGTGCCCGGTGAATGGCCCATGGGCGTGAAGGTGCCGGGTTCCGTTCCTCCAGCCAAGGTCCATGCACCGCCCAAGTTGGGCGTGCCGCCCAAGGAATCCGTCATCAGGAAGGCAGGGGAGGATTCGCAGGCGATGGCGGTACCGTCCCCGCCCGGGTCCAGCAAGGCGGGCGGAGCAACCAACACGCTGTCCGTCACGGCGCATTCCGGGTGGCCGGCCGGATAGGCGGAGAGGAAGTACCAGGTGGAATCCGTGTTCCATACCATGGTTTGGGGATCCGAGGGGTCTGTCAGGCCCAAGGTGGGCGACCACGAAAAGGTGTTTTGGGTGCTGCCCGCGCAATTTGCGGTTCCGGTCCAGTTTATTCCGGCAGCCGGGTTGGTGGGCGACGCATAAGCCACAGTGCCCATGTCATTGAACAAAGTGAATGAATTCTCATTGTTGAATGTACCCGGATTGTACGTGATGCTCACCGTGGAGCCGTTGGTCACAGTGATCGGGAATGTTTGTTGGGATCCCGTGGGAAGGTTGTAGGTGGTGCTTGTTCCATCCACCGTCACCGTTACCGATCCGTTTCCATTCCATCCGTCTCCCCAAGAATCATAAAGCGTGATCGTCCAATTGCAAGTAGGGGGAATCCCGACAAGAAGTCCGGCCATGGCCACGGAATCGTTGCAGAGCGTGATCGTCGGGCCCGCATCAACCACCAGCTGCGGCGCAATTGTAACGTTGACGGTGGTGTCATAGGTGCAACCGAAATTGTCCGTCACTGTGAAGGTGTAATCGTATGTGCCGGGGGCCGAGGGGGTGGCTTGGGCTATGAGCGGATTGGTGGGGTCTATTGCGATGGACGGCCCGGACCAGTACGCGGAATCAATGGTGCTGCCCAAGTTGGGCGTGAACTGCGTGGCATCGGGAATGATGTTGGGGTCAAAGTTCAACGACCAATCACAGAGGAAGCCATTGTCCGCGCCCCAGAGGTCCGTGATCGTCAGGGTCCAAGTGCCGTTCAGCGGGCAACCCACCAGGTTGGTGAACGGTTGTACGGGGGTGTAGGTGCCCGGGATCAAGGAATTGCTTGGTGGCGTGCCGCCCATCATCACGTTCGGGGTGGGGCCTAAGGAAGAACAGTTGGCCCATGTACCCAACGTGGCCGTGGGGCTCCAGCAGTATTGCCAGCACTCTCCGGGAACCGGATTATTCCCATTGTCGGTATCATTTGCCCCACCCAAGTACGTGCCGCCCCCATTTTGCTGGTGCATGATCATGGTTTGGCCGTTTGGGCAGGCCACTTGGATGACCAGGTCGCCCATGAAACTGTGTTCCATGTTGACGCAAACTGAAAGGAGGTCATCGGTGGTGTTCACCACCTGGCCGGGATCAAATTGGGTGAACACCAGATCACTGGTAAAGGGTATCCCCAGGTCATCGGGCAGGTACACCCCGCTTCCGAAGTTGGCTTCGGGTATCCCGGTCCATGTAACCGGGTTCGCAACGGCAGTAAGGTTCACCGTGGCCCCAAGGCAGGTTTCCACGCTTTCCATGGTGCCGGCAAAGGATGGCGTTGTACTTACCAGCACTTGCAGGTCCACTACGTTGGAGTTCACGCAGCCGTTGTCATCCACCAGGTTCAACTGCACCATGTATTCCCCCGGAGCACTGAAGCTATGGACTGCCGTGGGCGAATTCACCGTATCGCCGTCGTCGAAGATCCAGTTGTAATCCACAATGTTGAAGCCAGCGGCGGGATAGGACGCGGTTCCGTCGAAGGTGATCGGCTCCCCAACGCAGACCAGTGCCGGATTGCCAGGGTCGGACATGGTGGCCACGGCGGTGGGCCGTTCACAGGGCGTATAGCAAGTGATGCCCGCTGCGAAGTTGCCCACCCCACCACCGTTGGAGGTGAACTGCAGGGTGAGGCAGCCGCTGGTGTTGTAAATGGTGGCTGAACTGACCAGGCCGGACAATTGCGTGCCGGTGTATTCCCCCAGGAACGGGGCGGCGGTGCTGTTGCCGTCCCATATGCGCATGCGGTCCAGCGGGTTGGGCAGTTGTTGGCTCAGGTCAAATACCACCCAAGTAAGTGAGATCGCATCCCCGGGTACGTCCGGGCAGATGGTCAGGGTAAAGTTTTCGTTGTTGCCGTAGGTGCCCGTAGGGCCACCGGTGTCCTCGATCACACCGGAGCAACTGGTCACGGAGCCTGCGGAAATGCTGAACTGTTGCGCGTGAACAGGCGCCATGGACAGCACGGCAAACAAGAGGCCAATGCCGACAGAGGCCAAACTCCTCTGGTGATGCTTCATGGTTGGGAGAGTAAAAATACGGGTCAATGTAGTGCCAAGTAGACGAAATGGGCTGCGGCCCAGTTGCCTGCCATTCCATAATGGGGGCAGGCAGGCATTCCCGCATGCAGTGCAGGAAGATCCATGCCGGGCTCCGGCCGAACGCCGGGTGCGCTAATGTTACAATGCCGTAGGCCCGCTTGCCTTGCGGAAGGTGTGTGCCTCGAAAATGTGCCGCCGGGCAAAACGGGTATTGCCGTCCGTGCCCACGAACTTGTTGTACACCTTTTGCGACACGCCGTAGAATTCGTAGTTGCTGCCGTCGCCGAAGGTGATGTGGAGCGTGAGCGATTTGTAGTGCCAGTTGGAGATGTTGCTGGCCACCGTGCGCTCAAATGATTCGCTGTCTTTAGCGTGCGTCTCCGGATGGATGCTCTCCAGGAATTTGTACGCGTCGATCAGGTGCTTGCTGAATTCCTCGGCCTCGTTGCGCTTTTGTTCGTCATCGGGGAAGCGGTCCGGATGATGGCTCTTCATCAGGCCCTTGTACAGGGTGCTAAGGTCCTTCAGGCTGGTGGTGCCCGTGGCCCCAAGGAGCTTGCGGCTGTCGCTGATCTTCTTCATGGAAAGGTGTGCTTTCGCCCCCGGAAAGGTCTCCACCCGTCCGAAAAAGGCGCGCAAAGGTCGGGTTTCCCCGCTTCACCCCAACACGGAACCAATTACCCGAAGTACCAGCCTATTTCTCCTCCGTGCGCTGGATGCCCGGAACTTCCATCACTTTGTAATCCGCGATGGAAAAAACGGACGGGTCCACTTCGCCTACCTGCAGGTCCTTTACAAAGGCTTGCATGGTCTGTTTACCGTCCTTGTCAGCTGTTTCAAATTCCAACGGGAAGCCGGAAAGACCCTCCCAGTCCTGATGGCCGCGCTGCATGGTGCTGCGGCTCATGCTGTTCGCCACATCGCCGAAGGGCACTGCAATATCCTTGGCCACCCAGCCCGTCCATGTGCCATCCTCCGTGGTGCCCACAACCTTGGTGCACTTATGGCCATCGATCATCTTGGTTTCCTTGGTCACCGTGAATTCGCGGTGGCCTTCGGCCTCTTCCCCATCAACGATCACCTTTTTCTTCCGGCTCTTCATCGCCGTTTTGTTGCCCCTGGGGTCCGTCATCAGGAAGTAGGTCCACTTGCCCTTCAGGTCCGTGAGGATCTTCATGTCGGTTTGGGCACCGCCCTTGGCGGTGGGGGCGGCCATCTGCATCAAGGTCATGTCCGGGCTGCTCCAGTAGTGCATGTTCACCGGTCCATTGGCATCTTCCACGCCGTCCGCAAAGCGGTGCATTTCCATGCGGAAGCTGCCTGTGAACGCATTCGGCTTGAACGGATCGTTGTCATCCTCCACCCGCACCGGGGCCACGTTGTTGCTTGTTGTAATGCCGTCGGGCTGGTGTTGCAGGGCATCGGATTGCGCCGCTGCGGGCAGAGCCAGCAATGCCGCTGCAAAGGGGATCGTGAAGCGCATGGGTTGTGGTTTTTGGAAACAACGGCCAAAGTAACCACACCTTTGGCCTGATGCGCACATCGGGGTTCAAACTTCTTTACCCGTGGTTGTTTAGTCCGAAGGAGGGCCAACATGTTTCACGGGAAACTGCCAGCCCAAACCCGCGCTTGGGACCAGTTCATCCAGGTTGAGCGTGCCAAGAGGTGAGCCGTAATAGCGGGAGCGCACCATGCGAAGGTCCAGGAAGAAGTGCAGGTAGTCCCACACGGCATAGTTGAGGCTGCCGCACAGGGCCACGGTGGGCACCGCGCGCATCGGCGCAGGATCCATGCGGGGATCTTGAGGTGCCCACAGGGGAGCCATCCAATTGTTGGCCGGATGGACGAACGAGAGGCCTGCTTCCACACCGGCCGAAAGGTCCAAGCGGCCTTTGATGCAGTGCAGGAACGGCCCGAAGGCCAGTTGGCTGTTTTGGTCCAATGGAGCGGGATGTTGTCGGCTGTTCACGTACCAAAAGCCTTCGCCCCGCATGCTGATCCGGTCCTCCAGGAAGTATTCCAACTTTCCGTTCAAGTAGATGTTGGTGCTGCCGCCATACAGCAGAAAACCCGGGCTGATGCCGCCTGAGGCACGCAAGAGCCCGGCACCGGTGAACGGAAGGCCATTCTGGGCAGTGAGAGCCACGGGCATGGCCCACACTGCGATGATCCACCATGCCTTCACCATGCGTGGAAGAGTTTGTAGTTGAAGCTGAGGTGGGCCAGCAGGTGCCCTTCAAGGCTACCGCCTTTCGCTTGGTGGAACCCTGCGATCCCGTCATGGTTGTCCGCATGAATGTCGGTGCCCAAGTGGATCATGTACTGGCCCTCCATGGAGAGATCGAAGCGCTCGGAGAGATTGATGTGCGTGCCTGCCCCGGCCTGTACCGCGCTGCTCCAGCGCTCTGCCCGGTTTGTGGCATCGGCATTGGCCAATTGCAGGGTGTGGTCGAAGCAATGGCCGGCCAGTATGTAGGGTTGAAGCAACGGAAGCCCGGCACGCGGCGGCAACACATGAAACAGCACGCTCCACCCGATGTGCTGGTCCTGCCGGTGGGCGAAGTTGCCGATTGGCGCAGTGAGGTAGTCGTAATACCATTGGGTGATCACGCGCTCATCCAGTGCGATGCGAAATTGCCCGCCCACGCCGCTGCCCATGCCCTTGCCGTCGCCATCATTGAAGAAGCTGAAGGAGGTGCGGCCACCCCCGCCCACCACGCCTCCGTCACGCCAGCTCTGTGCGTAGGCCGTCGCGGTGAGCACGATGCTTGCAGCAAGCAAAACCACCTTGGTCATGGACATGAAACGTGGATCGGACGGGATGTCGTATGGTCCGTGCAAGGAACCACAAGGGCGATATCCGGTTCTACCGTTTCCATGAATCCCGGTTCACCTTCAGCATTTCCTCATCCACTGGTCCGGGCTTCAACTCCAGTACTTTCATCACCACATGGTCGCCGCCGTGGTAGGTGTAGTCCACTTCCAAGGGCATGCCGGGTGTGGTGCTGGTGACCATGTTGCCGAGGAGCAGGATCTCGATGCCGCCCCATTTCTTGCGCGCGCCGAGCACATCATGGAAAAGTGATGGCAGGCTCGGGTCCACCCAGCTGATGCGGCGCGTGGTGGGGATTTCGTAAAGGCGTTTTTCGCAATCGAGGCCCAAGAGCTTGCGTGTGCCGGTGATCACGGAGTCCGGTTGGGCCGGGGCATGGAAGAAGCGATGATGGCGATCCAGAATGGTGGCATCCTGAGTGGTGACGGTGCTGTCAGCCTTCAACCTGAACCACTGCTCGGTACCCGCTTGCCGATCGATCAGATAAGCCCGGTCGTAGGTAATGAAGCCATCGGTTTTGCTTATGCCAAGTACGAGCATGCGCGTGCTGTCGCTGGCGTAGCGTACCTGCCATTGCTCTGTTTGGCCTCGGGCATTCGTTTTCGTGTATTCCAGTACCGCAGTGCCGATGAAACGGTTGGTTCGCAGGGCCATCGTTTCATCCAAGTACGGCGAGAGGGCCATCTCAGGTGGTTGCCCGGTGCCCATACCTGTGGTGGTCCGGCTGCCGGTAATGCCTGCCTGCATGGGCGGTGGCGCCGGTGTGGGTGGTGGCGGAATACCCGCATCGCCCGGGGCCACGTTGATCATCACGGGCTTGGGCTCATCGGCAGGCATGCGCATCTCGATGTCCGGTGTGGCCTCCACCATGCGGGTCATGTCCCTCGGCGACTCCACGGGTATTTCCCTGATGGGCACCCTGTCCGTGCCACGTTGGTCGGGATCCACTTCCATGCTGGGCATCTCCATATCGCGCACATCACGGATCCGCACATCCGGTTTGGCTTTCACTTCCGGGCTGCGCCGTTCCACCAAACGTTCATCGCGCACCCGGTAGTAGCGCAGGTCGGCCACGGGCGGCTTGGCCTTGCCGCGCTTGTAGGTAGTGAGGTGCGTGCCCATCACGGCCATGGGCATCGGCTTGTCGGCCACGCCGAAGAACAGCAGGTCCTTCATCTTCTGGCCCATGCGCTGCACCATCCAGTGGCGCATGTCGAACACCGGGTTCAACACCTCTTTCTCCGGGATCCAGAAATGGCTGAGGAAACGTTCGTTCGTGGTGTACAGGGTGCAAGTACGGCCAAGCATCTTGCGGGTGTGTTCGGTGGCCGTCATGGGCATGTCCAGCCCGCGCCCGAACTCCTTCAAGCCTACGTTCTGCAGCGTGCTGATGTACAGCTTCGGGATCACGTGCCCGCTCATCTCGTTGTGCGTGGCCATCACCACGTCGGCATCGAGGTCCACGGCGTAGAAGAGGTAGCCTTCATCGTCGGGATCGTCCATGATCAGCACCGCGCGGCGGGCATCGGCCCAGTAGGTGTACTTGGCGAGGCGGTGCGTGGTATCGCGGCCTGTTTTCTTGTCGGGCAGGCCGATCACCATGGAAGGCGTTTCCGCGGTGAGCGTGCCGACGAATTGGTTGTCGGGGATGTTGCGCTTCACCGGTGTCGGTGTGAAGAGCGCGGGCAGCGTGTCGGGCTTCAGGTCGCTCACGTACGCGCGCATCCACGCGGGCAGGGTGCCGATGCCGCTGTTGTTGTTCCACAGGAAGCGCTGCTCCATCACTACGCCGGGCTCGCCATCGATGGTGGGCATGGGCGCTGCACCGGGCGTGACCGATACCACTTCGATGCTTCCTGCGCCCGTGCTGTACTTGCGCTTCGTCCATGCCGCGCGCAGGCTCGCACCGACGGGCTTGGCGCACAGTGCGGTGAGGAATTCCAGTTCGCCTTCGCGGCACAGCCACGGCGCCCACATTTGCATGTCGGCGAAGAGCTTCGGGTGCTGGTCGGTACGCCAGTAGTACGTGGTGTCGTTGTTGCCATCGGTGCCGAGGTACTGTTCGCACTGCGCGCCAAG
>JAFDZG010000232.1 GCA_018267065.1 Bacteroidota bacterium | reverse complement strand
GGCATTGCCGTGAACGGTGATGCCGTGCTGGTGACGATAAAAAAAGACAGCCTGCAGAAGGAGGTGCACAAGAAAAAGCTTGCCGGCACCACGCCGGAGCCCGGAACACCGGAGTACACCTTCTACATCGGCAACAGCCCGCAGATGCAGCAGCAGGTGATCGAGGACGCACGCGCCCACAAGGTGGACGTGCGCATCGACCCCCAGAATGATTTTGGCAAGGACTTCCTCCAAGGCCTGCTGTTCTTCGGCGCCATCATCCTGGTATGGATGTTCGTGATGCGCCGCATGGGCGGCCCCAGCGGCCCGGGCGGGCAGATCTTCAACATCGGCAAGAGCCGTGCCCAGGTGTTCGAGGGCGGAAAGAGCACCGATGTCACCTTCAACGACGTGGCCGGCCTGGATGAGGCCAAGGAGGAATTGCAGGAAATCGTGGACTTCCTGAAGACCCCCAAGAAATACACCGACCTCGGTGCCAAAATCCCCAAGGGCGCACTGCTGGTGGGCCCGCCCGGCACCGGCAAAACGCTTTTGGCAAAGGCCGTGGCCGGCGAAGCCCAAGTGCCCTTCTTCTCGCTCAGCGGCTCCGATTTCGTGGAGATGTTCGTGGGCGTGGGCGCCAGCCGCGTGCGCGACCTGTTCAAGCAGGCCAAGGAAAAGGCACCGAGCATCATCTTCATCGACGAGATCGACGCGATCGGCCGCGCGCGTGGCCGCAGCGTGAACATGGGCAGCAACGATGAGCGCGAGAACACGCTGAACCAGCTGCTCACCGAGATGGACGGCTTCGGCACCAACACCGGCGTGATCTTGCTGGGCGCCACCAACCGCGCCGACGTGCTGGACCGCGCCCTTTTGCGCCCGGGCCGTTTTGACCGGCAGATCTTCGTGGACATGCCGGACCTCAACGAACGCATTGCCATCTTCAAGGTGCACCTCAAGCCCTTGAAACTGGACATCGCCGTGGACGTGGAATTCCTGGCGCGCCAAACCCCGGGCTTCAGCGGCGCGGACATCGCCAACATCTGCAACGAGGCCGCCCTGATCGCGGCGCGGCGCAAGAAGACCTCCGTGGAGAAGCAGGATTTCCTCGATGCCGTGGACCGCGTGATCGGCGGCCTGGAGAAGAAGAACAAGATCATCACCAACGAGGAGAAGCGCGCCATCGCCTTCCACGAAGCAGGCCATGCCACCGTGAGCTGGCTGGTGGAGCATGCTTCCCCCTTGGTGAAAGTGACCATTGTGCCACGCGGCCGCTCCCTCGGTGCAGCCTGGTACCTGCCGGATGAACGGCACCTCACCACGGCGGAACAGATGCTCGATGAGATCTGCGCCGCCATGGGTGGACGCGCGGCAGAGGACATCATCTACGGCAAGGTGAGCACCGGCGCGCTGAGCGACCTGGAAAAGGTGACCAAACAAGCCTATGCCATGGTCACCGTCTACGGCCTGAACGACAAGATCGGCAACATCAGCTTCTACGACAGCAGTGGCCAGAATGAGTACGGCTTCACCAAGCCGTACAGCGACCACACCGCGCAAACCATTGATGAGGAGGTGCGCAACATCGTGGAGATGCAGTACCAGCGGGCCAAGCACATCCTCACCACCAACAAGGACAAGCTCACCGCACTGGCCACCCAGTTGCTGGAGAAGGAGGTGATCTTCAAGGAAGACCTGGAGAAGATCTTCGGGGACCGCCCGTTTGCGAAAGCTGAGCCTGCTGCGCCAACTTCCGCCACAAACGGCAATGGCGGCGGATTGCACCAGGAAGAACACACCGCACCGGGCACGGCAAAAGACGGCACCCCGGAGGCTTGAGCCACGGCACCCATGACAGAAATGGCCACACGCGCACTGACGGGCGCGGCCTACGTGGCGCTCACCGTTGGTGCCGCGCTCGCCGGGCCGCTCACCACCACGCTGCTCTTCCTGCCTGTTTGCGCACTGGCCGTTGGCGAAATGCACCGTTTGGCGTATGGTGCCGCAAGGCAGCCGCTCACCATTCCCCTGCTCTCCACGCTCGTGGTCTATTTGGCCGTGGCCGGCCATGGCATGGGCCGCGTTCCCCCGGAATGGGTAGCGGCCGTGGCAGTGGCCGCGTTCGCATCGGGCGTGCTTGAGGTACTGGCGGCAGGGCGCAACCAACCCTTGTTGCGGGTGGGCCTGCTGCTGATCTGCCTGGCGTATGTAGCCTTGCCTTTCGGCCTCACCACTTGGCTGCTTTCAGGCGGCCCTTGGCTCTTCCTGGGATTCATGATCCTGTTGTGGACCAATGATACCGGCGCTTACCTGGTTGGCAAGGCCATCGGGCGCACCAAGCTCCTTCCCCGCGCCAGCCCCAAGAAAACCGTGGAAGGCTTGTTGGGCGGCATCGTGCTCTCCATGGGCGTTGCCCTGCTCCTGTCCCGCTTCTGGCCGGTCTTGGCCCCGGCGCAGTGGGCTGCCTGTGCCGTGGTGGTCTCCATTGCCGCCACCATTGGCGACCTGCTGGAATCCGCCTTCAAGCGGAGCGCGGACGTGAAGGACTCCGGCACCATTCTGCCCGGGCACGGCGGGATCTTGGACCGCTTTGACGGCTTCCTGCTTGCATTGCCGGCCATGGCTGCATACGTGGCCATCGTGCGTACCTGAAGTCTCCGGGCGGCCCATCCGCTCCGCCCTCCCCTATATTTGGCCACCTCCTGAACATGCGCCTGCACCGCGAAGGCACCGCTACCATCCTGCTCGTCCTGACGTTCTGCTGCTTCGCTGGCTTCGCCGCCTTGCATGGGCTGCCTCCAATTGCGGCCTGGCCTTTTGTTGCGCTCTTCGCCGGTCTGTTGGGCGTGGTGGTCTGGTTCTTCCGCGTACCCCCGCGAAGACCAGTGCCCAAGGATGCCGTGGTGCTTTCCCCCTGCGATGGCAAGGTGGTGGTGATCGAGGAGGTGGAGGAACCTGAGTATTTCAAGGACAAACGCGTGCAGGTCTCCATCTTCATGAGCCCGTTGAACGTGCACGTGAACTACCACCCCATCAGTGGGACCACCACCTATCGCCAATACCACAAGGGCAAGTATTTGGTGGCATGGCACCCCAAGAGCAGCACCGAAAATGAACGCAGCACCGTGGTGGTGAAGCACCCCGCCCACGGGGAAGTGCTCGTGCGCCAGATCGCCGGGGCCTTGGCACGGCGCATCTGCACCTATCCCGAACCGGGCGGGGCGGTGGTGCAGGGAACTGAGCTCGGCTTCATCAAGTTCGGGTCCCGCGTGGACCTGTTCCTTCCTAAAACTGCGTCCATTGCCGTGCAGATCGGCGATGTGGTGCAGGGAGCCACCACGGTGAT
>JAFDZG010000231.1 GCA_018267065.1 Bacteroidota bacterium | reverse complement strand
GCGTGGGCGGCCTTCACCAGGCTGTGCTCGCCGCTGAGCTGCCGCGCTTCGGAATCATTGATGGTGAGGATGTCCACGCGGGCGATCACGGACCTCAGCTCCTCCATGGCGCTGTCCATCCAGAAGTTCATGGTGTCCAGCACCACCAGTGCGGTGCCCTCCATTTGGTCCAGCACCTTCGCCTGCACCTTGGGGTCCAAGTTGCCGAGCATCAGGTATTCCGCAGCCTTGTACTCTCCGTTCAGCTTGGGGTCCAGTTCCAACAGCACATTGAGGCGGGTCTCCAGGGTGTCCCGGGAGTTCATGTCGTAGTGGTACTTCCCGCTCCAGAAAAAACTTTCCTTTCCTTGGAGCACTTCCAGACCGGCGAGGTCCACCCCTTTACTGTCCAGGGTGGCCATCATGGCATGCGGAAAATCCTCCCCCACCACGCTCACGATGCCCTGCTTCTCCAGGAAGAAGGAGGCGGCCAAGGAGATATAGGTGGCGGCGCCGCCCACCACTTTTTCCGCTTTGCCAAAGGGCGTTTCAATGTTGTCAAAGGCTACGGTGCCAACGGTAACAAGCTTCATGCAGCAGGGTGTTCTTGGGGGCGCAAAGGTGAAGAATCCGCCCATACTTGCGGAAGTGCCCGTTGTTCCTACTTTTGCGCTCCCTTTCCAAAAAGGGAACCTTCCCTGGTAGCTCAGCTGGTTAGAGCACCTGACTGTTAATCAGGGGGTCGTTGGTTCAAGTCCAACCCGGGGAGCAGGAAGGCCTCAGCGAATTGCTGGGGCCTTTTGCATTATGGTTGGCTCGAAGTATCTCAAACCTGCCTTCCGCAGGCAGGCGGATGGCACGCGAAGCAATCGTTCGCTCAGACAAGGCGCAGCGAAGCGAGGATACTGGAACGAAGTATCCGGATGAGCTGCAACTGGCACATCCCGTTCGCGGGAGCTGCATGAGCGAACGAGGGCGAGCATCCAAAAGAACCTTCATGCCCGGTCGTGCCGCCGGAGCGAGGTACTTCGAACCACCCTTATGGCCGCACGTCCACCACGAACCGGTAGCCCGGCAATCCGGTGTGTCCCGCAAGTTCTTCCGGCGTGCCGGGCCTGAAGGTTATGCGGTCCGCGGGCACGCCTGCTTGTTCCAGGAAAGATGCAACGGCTTGTTGGCGCATTGTCTCCATGGTGCCTGCGGCTTGCCGCGCGCGGTCCGCGCCAACGGCCTGCACGCAACGTTGCACTTCGGATGTCCCTGCGGTGCCGGGCACTTTACCGCTGAGGAAGGCTGCAAAACCGCTGTCGCGCAAGCTGAGCCCCTCCATGCGCAGGCTGTCGGCGGCGGCCATCGGCGAATGCAGCCCAAGAAATTCCATTTTCATGGTCTTTGCGGCCCATGCTTCCGATTCTTGCTGCATTTCCGTTACGGGCACCAGGGCCGCATTCAGCTCCGGCTTCTGTTTCAACAGGGTGGCCAATGCATCCAATGCGCTTCGTTGCTCCTTGCCCATGGCGGCTCCCAGCTGGGGGAAGCGCACTTCCTCCGCATTTGCATCATCCTTATTGCCCAACATGCCGGCCACCAGGTTCACTGGTGCCGCCGCCGCCTTCACCACCAAGTTTTTCAAAACCTTCCACACGATCGGCCATGGCTTGAAGGTGGGGTCGTTCAGGTCACCCTCCACGGGGATGTCCAGGTCGATCTTGCCATGCACGTCCTTGAGCAGGGCTGCGCCCAAGCGCAGGGGCAGGATGTAGATCCCGGTATCGTGCACTTCGGTCTTCTTGCCGAATTGCAGGTTATCCGCCTGCATGTGGTTCTTGCTGTCGATCTTACCGTCGCGGATGGTTGTGATGCCGTTATATGCAAGCGTTCCGGAGGTAAGCGGATAGGCGGCATACCAGCGGCTATAGGGGTCCAGGTCGGGCAGGGAGAGGTCCTTCACCTCCATCTCCGCCTCCACGTTCTTGAAGTTCTTCGGGTCGAACTTGAAGGTGCTGCGCAGTTCGCCACGCCCGTTCAGCCGCGCGGATGCGGCAAAATCAGCGGTGCCGGCGGCCGTGGTGATGCGGCTGCTGTTGATGGCCAATTGGTCCAAGGTGTAGCGGAACGGCTTTTCCGGCGTGAAGTCCTCGAATTGCACGGAGCTGTTCACCACGGAAAGACTGTCGGCCGTGTACTGGTTGGCCACGAATTCCTGCCCCAGCATGCGCACATAATCCGCGAGCATCACGAAAATATTGGCGGGGCTTGCCGCAAGCACGGCCCCGGCACTGTCAGTCTCCGTGCTGTCCAGCTTTAGCGCTTTGGTCCAGGTGTTGCTGCCGTCCGCCCATTGCTGGAAGCGGGTGGAGAGGCCGTCCACATTTACGCGGCTGATCTTGAAGACATGGTTGCGCGCATTCAGCGTGTCCAGCACCACCATCCCATGCTTCATGCCGATCAGGTGGGCACCTGTTCCATCGCTGACCGCAAACTCCCTCAATGCCACATTTCCGCTTGCGGCCAATGCGGCCGTATCGGCCCAGCTGTCCTCCAATTGCAGCCCCAGGTCCAGTTTTCCCTGCAACGAGGTGGTGTGCATGAAATCCTGCAGGTAGGGCAGCAGGGGTGCCAGGGAAAAAGACAGCAGGTCGGCGTTCACGGCGTAGAGGCTCCGCTGCGTGTCGATCTTGAAAGTTCCGCCCACTTCCCCGCCTCCGTCAATTTCAAAGTGGAGGTTGAAGTCCATCCGTGCGCTTTCTGAGGTAATGCGCGTGCAATTGGCATTCAGGCCGGAGATGCTGATGGGCGCCTTGAGCACATCGCTGGCATACGCGACCCGTCCGCCGGTAAGCTGGATGTTCTCCATGCTGAACCGCACGGACGAAGTGTCTGGAGCGGTGGCTGCGGCCGTATCGGGACCTCCCAGCTCCAACAGGTCGCTGAAGTTGAAGTGGCCGCCACGCTGCACAATGTGAAAGTAGGGGTCCCGGATCCTTAGGTCGCGGAATTGCCAGTGGTTGTTTTTGAAACCGGCCCACAGGTCGGATCTCACCGAAATGGACCGCCAGGAGACAAAGAGGTCATTGCTGCCCGGCTCAAAACATTTCACTCCGTCCACTGCGTAAGTGAACGTAAACGGGTTGAGGGTGATGCGGTCGATGGAGACCTTCCGGTTGATCCACTCCACGCTGTGCTTTTCGATGTACCGCTTCAACAGCCACGGCAGGAAATACGCGGTGGAGCCCAGCAAGAGCAACAAACCCGTGAGCAAGTACGCGATCTTCCGCCACGGTCTTCGGCGGTGCTTCAATTCCATGTCCGTTGCCATGCGCCGCAAAGTTGGTTATCGCGGCACATCACCCGGATGGGCGTTGGCACGGTGGGCGCAAGTGGAACCTCCGCCACCCAGGCCCGGTCTTCGTATCTTTGCACGCTTTCACGCCCGGCCTCCGCATTGGGCACCAAGGAACTAGACGACAAGAAATGACCGACCTTAACGCTATACCGTTGATCAACGACAAGAGTTCCCGCCAATTCGAAATGGAAGTGGAGGGCCGTACGGCCAAGGTGGAATATGAACTGAACGGCACCAAGATGTTCCTGACGCATGCGAGCGTACCCAAGTCCTTGGCCGGCATGGGGGTGGGGGCGGCCATTGTGGAGCGGGTTTTCGCGTATATCGAGGAAAACAACTTGAAGTTGGTGCCGATGTGCGCCCATGTTACCGCCCATCTGCGCGAGCACCCCGAATGGAAGCGCATCGTGGAGAAGGGCGTGCAGGTCTGAGCCCTGTTCCGAACAGTTAATTTCGCGCCGCGCCGCCGCTGTTGCCACGGACTTTACCGTGCCGGTGCGGCTGTCCGAACCACATGTCCGTAAGAGTCCGATTTGCCCCCAGCCCCACGGGGCCTTTGCACATGGGCGGTGTCCGCACCGCACTGTACAACTACCTTTTTGCCCGCAAGCACGGCGGGGAGTTCCTGCTCCGCATAGAGGACACCGACCAGGCGCGTTTCGTGCCGGGAGCAGAGGATTACATCCGCGAGGCATTGGCCTGGTGCGGCATGCAGCCTGATGCGGGGCCGTGGAACGGAGGACCGGACGGGCCTTACCGCCAAAGCGAACGCAAGCACCTCTACCGCCAATATGCGGAAGAATTGGTGCGCAACGGCAAAGCCTATTACGCATTCGACACCAGCGCCGAACTGGAGGCCATGCGGGAGCGGCTGAAGGCCGCAGGTTCCACCGCCCCTGCCTACAATGCCATCACACGGGAGCACATGCGCAACAGCTTGACGCTCAGCAGCACCGAAACTGCGGAGCGCCTGGCCCGTGGCGATGAGCATGTGGTGCGCCTGAAAGTACCCCGCAATACGGAGGTGCGGTTCGAGGATGCCATCCGGGGCTGGGTAACGGTGCAGAGTTCCAACATCGACGACAAGGTGCTGTACAAGAGCGATGGCATGCCCACCTACCATTTGGCCAACATCGTGGACGACCACCTGATGCGGATCACCCACGTGATCCGGGGGGAAGAGTGGCTGCCCAGCGCCCCGCTGCATGTACTGCTGTATGAGGCATTTGGCTGGGAGCGGCCCGTGTTTGCCCACCTCCCCTTGATCCTGAAGCCGGACGGCAACGGCAAATTGAGCAAGCGCGACGGAGACCGCCTTGGCTTCCCGGTGTTCCCCTTGGATTGGCAAGATCCGGCCAGTGGCGAGCGCAGTTCAGGCTACCGCGAGCGCGGATATTACCCGGACGCCTTCGTGAACATGCTGGCCCTCTTGGGCTGGAATCCCGGCAACGACCAGGAGATCATGTCCATGGACGAGCTCATTGCCCAGTTCGACCTGGCCCGCGTGCACAAGGGTGGTGCGAAATTCGATCCGGAGAAAACCAAGTGGTTCAACCAGCAATACTTGCGCATGCGCCCGGATGCGGAACTGGGCAGGCAATTGCTGGAGGGCCTGAAGGGCTTGGGCATTTCCACGACAACGGAAAAAGCCGTTGCGGCCGTAGCCTTGCTGAAGGAGCGCGCCACCTTTCCGGCCGACATGCTGGAAGGCAGCTACCTGTTCACGCAGGGATCACCATTGAAAGGAAATGACACTGCGGGGCAGGAGCTTCGGAAACGTTGGAGGCCAGAAGTGGCCCCGGCCCTGCATGCTTACATCGCCAAGGTGGCGCAACTGCATGCACCCAAGGCCGCGGACCTGGAGCAGGTCTTCAATGGAGTGCTGGCGGAACACGGCATGAAGATCGGCCAAGTGATGCCGCTCTACCGGCTGTTCGTTGCCGGCCGCATGCAGGGCCCGGGCATGTTTGATGTGAGCGTACTGCTGGGCATGGATGAATTGACCGCACGGCTTAACGCCGGAATCGAACACTGTTCATCATGGGCTTGATCGAAGTAAAGGGGATCCGCGTGTATGCCTACCACGGCTGCCTCACGGAGGAGGGGCGCATCGGCGGGCATTATTGCGTGGATGTGGCCGTAACGGGAGACTTGGCGCGCGCCGAACGCACGGACAAGCTCACGGACACCATTGATTACGGCCGCGTCACAGCGATCGTACTGGAGCAAATGGCGGAGCGCTCCCATTTGGTGGAACACGTGGCCGCGCGGATCCTGGACAAATTGAAAAAGGAGTGGCCCCACGGGTTCAGCTGGCGCATAAGGCTGGAAAAGGAACACCCCCCCATTGCGGGCGCCGTGGACAGCGTGGCCTACACCGTTGAGGGATAAACCCGATCCGTTATCTTCGCGGCCCTGTTCGGGGCTTCTGGCCTTTTAAAACAGGAAAAACAAGGTCGCGTGGCCGAGTGGTTAGGCACAGCTCTGCAAAAGCTGCTACTGCGGTTCGAGTCCGCACGCGACCTCCCTGCGGCGCCCCATCCTCGGGGCGCTTCGCTTTTCGGCCCTGGCCGTGCCCGGCATACCGATCTCCGTTCCGCCGCGTTGTGAACCCTTGTAGCTTTCACCTGCATGCGCCTCGTCCCCACCCTGTTCCTTGCCGCCATCCTTTCCGGCCTCACCGGTGAAGCGCCGGCACAACCTGCCATCGGCAAGTGGCGCGACCACTTTCAGTACAAGCACACCATTGCCTTGGTGCAAGGCAATTCCAATGTCTATTGCGCCACCACCACCGCCGTATTCAAATACGACCCGCAGTCGGGGGAAATGGAGCGGTACACCAAGGTGAACGCCCTAAGCGACGTAAATGTCCAAAGCTTGGGCTGGAACAGCCTGCTCAACACGCTGGTGGTGGGCTACCGCAACGGCAACCTGGACCTGATCTCGCAGGGCAGCGCGATCAACATGTCCGACATCAAGCGAAGTTCCGTGATCGGCGACAAGGGCATTTATTGCATCGTGGGCCGCGACAACCTGGCTTACTTGGGTTGCGGCTTCGGCATCGTGGTTGCAGACCTGTCGCGCAAGGAAGTGAAGGACACCTGGTTCATCGGCCCCAACGCAGCGCCCTTGCAAGTAAACGGAATCGCCTTTCAGAACGATTCCATCTATGCGGCAACCGAAGCCGGGCTCTACGCGGCATGGACGGGTGAGGCAAACCTCGCGGCATTCACCAGTTGGCATAAGCGGACGGATGTGCCCGGTGCGAACGGCAAGTTCTCCGCCGTAGTGTCCTTCAATGGCAAGCTCATGGTAAACCGTAGGGTGAACGACAACGAGGTTCTGGAGCTGGATACCATCTACTACTTCGATGGCGGCTGGCAGGTGATGACCGCGGCTGGCCATGATTTCAACCGGAACATGCGCGTGTCTGCGGACGGCACATCGCTTGTGGTGACCGGCAGGCAGGTGGTGAAGCAGTTCAATGCGGGGCTGCAGCAGGTCGATTATGCATATGACATCGGAAGCAACCTTGTCGCCGCCAGGGACGCGGTCGCGCGGCCACAAGGCGGGTTCTGGATCGCCTCTGACGGCAATGGATTGGTGAACTTCACCAGCGGGAATGTGTTTACCACCAACTACCCCAACGGGCCTTCCAATAACAGCGCCTACCGCATGTCATGCGAAAAGGGTTCGCTCTACGTCACCACGGGCGGGCCATCAGGCAACTGGGGCAATGAGTACCGCAAGGACGGCGTGCACTACTTCATTGACGGAACGTGGAACACCACGGACATGCACAACGACCCGCTTTACGCCTCCGGAGGAAACGGCTATGCCGGTTCACTGAACGACGTAATGCCGGTTCAGGTGGACCCCGAGGACGGGAACCATGCCTTTGTAGGAAGCTGGGACGACGGCCTGGTGGAAATGCGCAACGGGCATGTAACTGGATTTTACAGTGCGGACAACAGCTCCCTGCAGCGCTACCAGAACAGCTCCTCCGACGGGACTCCCACCCAGGTGGGGGGGGTGGCTTATGATAAATCCGGAAATCTCTGGGTGTCAAACAGTAATTGCAGCAAGCCGATCAGCGTTCGTTTGAAGAACGGCAATTGGTACAGCATGGGCACTGGATCGGCGCTGGGCAACAACCCGCTATTGTCCGACCTGATGGTGGGCGACAACGGTTACAAATGGGTGATCCGGCCACGCAGTGCAGGCCTGCTCGTCTTCACGGACAGCGGTACGCCCACCGTTCCGGATGATGACCAGGCAATGGCGTTGACCACTTTTGAGGGACAGGGCAAACTGCCCTCCAACGATGTGTTCAGCGTTGCCGAGGACAAGGACCACCAAGTATGGGTGGGCACGGGCAAAGGCGTGGCCGTGTTTTACAACCCGGACGCCATTTTCGCCAATGACGGAAACTTCGATGCCCAGCAGATCCTCATCGAACAGGACGGCAATTGGCAGATCCTGCTGGAAACGGAGGCCGTAAGTGCCATCGCCGTGGACGGCGCCAACCGGAAATGGCTGGGCACGCAAAGCAGCGGCCTGTACTTGGTATCAGCGGATGGAACGGAGCAGCTGGCACACTTTACGGCAATGAACAGCCCTTTGCCCAGCGACAACATCACGTGCCTGGCCATCGATGGCGCCACGGGCGAAGTGTTCATCGGAACGGACCAGGGGATCGTGAGCTACCGGAGCGATGCCACCGAAGGCGGCAAAACCGCGGACTGCACCACCGTATTCCCGAACCCCGTGCGCGAAACATTCACCGGGCCCGTGGCGATCACCGGGCTGGTGCGGGGCAGCGACGTGCGCATTACCGATGTGGCGGGCAACCTGGTGTTCCACACCACCTCGCTCGGCGGCCAAGCCATTTGGCCCGCCACCGACATGAACGGACAACGCGTCAGCACCGGTGTGTACCTTGTGTTTTCCGTTGATCCGGAAGGCACGCGCAAATGCAACACAAAAGTGGCCGTGATCCGTTAAGGCCGGCGCCGGCCGGCAATAATGCGTCATGAGCCCCTTGCACACCACGCGGGCCATAGTATTGCGGGCGTTCAGGCACGGGGACAATTCCGTGGTGTTGAAAGCTTACACGGAAGCCTTTGGTGCGCGCACCTATGTGGCACGCACCGGCAAGCGTGGTGCGGCGAGGCCCGCATACCTGCAGCCCCTGGCCCGCGTGGAGCTTGTGGTTACCGAAAGCCGCGAGCGGGACATGCACAGGATCCAAGAAGCCCGGTTGCGCCTTCCCTATGGCGATTCCCATACGGACCAGGCCCGTGCGGCGGTGCTCCTTTTCATGCAGGAAGTCTTCTACCGCACCTTGCGGGAAGAGTCTCCCGATACCGCGTTGTTCAATTGCCTGGAACAACTGTTGGCGGAGGTGGACACCGGTAGCAGGCCCGGAATGCTTCCCTTGCTGGTACTTCTCCGCCTGGCCAAGCACCTGGGTTTTCTGCCCGAGCTTCCACAGCCGGGCGAGGACCGGTTCGACATGCAGGAGGGATGGTTCTTCCGGGGCCCGGCACCACATGCCCACTGCATGGAACCGCCGATCGCTTCCGTGCTTGCCGAACTGTTGCGCGCGGAAATTAACGGCGATGACCCGCTGATCGGCGGTGCGGCCCGAAGGGAGTTGCTGGACCAGTTGTTGGTGTTTTTCAGGATGCACGTGGAGGGCTTTGGCCAATTGCGCTCACCCGAAGTGCTGCACGCCTTGTTGCATTAAGCCCTATCGCCCCCAAGCCTAAATTCGCCCGCCTTGACCGGACAAGGCTTGCCTGTCCTGAACCGATGAGCCCAAAAACCATACAGCCCCCGCCAAAGCCCATTCGGGACCCGCGGAGTTCCCTGGTGAATGGTGTGGAGCGAACGGATGAATATGCATGGATGCGCCTCACCGAGGAGCAGCGCAATGCGAAAACGCCGGATGCAGCAACCCGGCGGGTGATCGACCACTTGACCGAAGAGAACGCCTATGCGGAGCAAGTGCTCGCCCCCGTGGCAGGCCTGCGCAACGCGCTGTACGCGGAAATGAAGGGCCGGATCAAGGAAAGTGACCTTAGCGTGCCCTATCGGGAAAACGGGTTCTGGTACCGATACCGGTACGACGAAGGGGCGGAATATCCGGTGCACATGCGTGCGCCAGTATTGCCCAACAGGGAGGAAATCCCGGCGGAGTTCACCGATTTCCTGGATGAACAAGCCATGGCCGCCGGGCACGATTACTTCGACCTCGCGGATTTTGAGGTCGCACCCGGAAACAACCTCATGGCCTATAGCGTGGATACCGTGGGCAGGCGGCGATATGAAATCCGGTTCCGCGACCTGGCCACAGGCAAGGACCTGGCCGATGTGATCACACAAGCGGGCGATGGGGGGGCTTTTGCGGACGACCGCACTTTCTTCTACGTGCGCAAGGACCGTACCCTTCGGAATGCCCGCGTGTTCCGCCATATGGTGGGCACCGATCCGGCCATGGACGTGGAGGTGTTCCATGAAAAGAACCGGGCGTTCAGTTGCGAGGTTTACCGCAGCCGGTCGGACAGCTATGTCATCATCTCCACGGAAAGCACGCTTTCCAGCGAACACCGGCTGTTGCGCACGTCCGATCCTTTCGGCGAGTTCGAAGCCTTGTTCCCGCGCGGGCGCAAGCACGAAATGAGCATCATGCACGTCGGCGGCGGCGAGAGTGGCATGCCGGGCAAGTTCTACATACTGACCAATTGGAAAGCCCGGAACTTCCGCCTGATGGAATGCCCTGAAAACCGCACGGCCAAGGAGTTTTGGACGGAGGTGATCCCCCATCGGGTTGATGTGTTGTTGGAGGACGTGGACATTTTCCGGGAACATCTGGTTGTCACGGAACGCAAGGCGGGGCTATCCCACTTGCGCATCGTGCAGCTCAGCACCGGCAGTGAACATGAGGTGGCGTTCCACGACCCGGCCTATGTGGCCTTCAGCGGCACCAATCCGGAGTGGGACACCACCAAGTTCCGATACGGCTACGCATCACTTACCACGCCCACCAGCATCTTTGAACACGACCTTCGGGGCGGCACCGACGTGCTCTTGAAGCAACAGGAAGTACTGGGCGGCTTTGACGCGGAGCGCTATGTGAGCGAACGGATCTGGGCCACTGGGCAGGACGGCACGCGTGTCCCGGTAAGTTTGGTATACCGGCGGGACACGCCCTTAAGGGGCCGGTCGCCGCTGCTGCTTTATGGCTACGGCGCATATGGCATCAACGTGGAGCCTGTATTCAGCAGCAACCGGGTCAGCATGCTGGACCGGGGCTTTGTGTTTGCCATTGCCCATGTGCGCGGCGGCGAGGAGCTGGGCCGTGCATGGTACGAGAACGGCCGCATGGAGCACAAGGCGAACACCTTCTCGGATTTCATTGCCTGCGCCGAACATTTGGTGAAAGAAGGATATGCCGACCCGAAACGCTTGTACTGCATGGGCGGAAGCGCTGGTGGCCTGCTGGTCGGTACGGTGCTTAACATGCGCCCGGACCTGTGGGACGGTGCCGTGGCGGAAGTTCCTTTTGTGGATGTGGTGAACACCATGCTGGACGCGGACCTGCCGCTCACCACGGGCGAGTATGACGAATGGGGAGACCCGCGTGAACCGGAAGCATACCGGCGGATCCTTGGCTATTCGCCATATGACAACATCCACGATGCCGACTATCCGGCGATCTTGTCCACCACGGGCTTCCACGACAGCCAAGTGCAATACTGGGAACCGGCAAAATGGGTGGCACGGCTTCGCGAACACCAGCAGGGGAAGCGCCCCATTTTGTTGTGGACAAACATGGAGGCCGGCCACGGCGGGGCTTCGGGGCGCTTTGAGCGGCTCACTGAGGTGGCGCGGATATACGCGTTCCTTCTCGGCCGTGCGTTTCCCCAAGCAGGGACATAGGCGATACCGCGGTTGCTTGGCTATACGGCCAACCGCTCAGCCAGCAGGATTTCCTCCGGAAGCACGGGAACTGCGGCAAGGGGTCCATGGGGATTGCGGCGGAAGCGTTCGTAATCCCCCACGGTTGCAAACCAAAGATCTGTACCGTCCTTGGTGCAAACCTCCCAAACAACCCCGAACACCTCCCTGCCGGAACGCAGGCGGAAACGGCAAGGGGCGTGTACGAATTCGCGCAAGTTCGGCAAGCCCATGGTGCTTCGTTTGCACCGAAAGGTAAACCGATGGCACGCCCCCAGTGGGATCAAAACATCAACAAAAACTGCCGGATCGTTGAAAACACCGCCTGCTCCACACCGGAAAAATCAACCCTTCTCCACGCCCACCTTGATCTTCTCGCCCACGGTCAGATGCCGGGTGTTCATTTCCCCATTCAGGCGTTTCAGGTCTTCCACGCTCACCCCCGGGTAGTTTTGGGCAATGCCCCAAAGCGTGTCCCCTGGTTGGATGGTGTGGTAGATGTATTCCACCCCGGTGTCCGGGGCGGTGCGCGCTTCGTTGTCAACCTTCTCACCGCTGGGTTTGGCAGGTACTTCCTCATAACGAAGCACCAGTCGTTGCCCGGCATGGATGCGGTCTCCGTGCAGATGGTTCCACTTGCGGAGGTCATGTACGCTCACCTTGTTGCGCTGGGCGATCATGCCCAAAGATTCTCCGCGCCGAACCACATGTGTATGGGTTCTCGCAACGGAGGACTTGCTTGTGGAACTGCTGGCATACGCAGTGGCGGGCGCGGGCGTGCTCAGGTCCGGAACATAGGATCGTGATATTGTGTCCTCCTGCTGGATGAACGCGGACACCAGCGACTGCGGAATGTAAATTGTGGCAGGCTTGTCCATGGCGGGCACCACCCCCCGCTTATAAACCGGGTTCAGGTCCCGGATCTCCCCGGAATCGGCCTTGAGAATGGCGGAAAGTTTGTCCAGGTCCAATGGATACGCCACTTGGATCGTGTCCACCTCGTACGCACAATAATTGGGGATCACGGGGTAAATGTTGTGGGCGGAGGCTTGGTTGAATATGTAGTTCACGGCAATGAAGGCCGGCACATAGCCACGCGTTTCACGCGGAAGGTGGTCATAGATCTTCCAATAGTCCAACGTGCCCCCGGCCCTGCGGATGGCCTTGTTCACATTACCGGGGCCGCAGTTGTATGCCGCCAGGGCCAGTTCCCAATTGCCGAAAATTTCATGCAGGTCCCGCAGGTAGCGGCATGCGGCATCCGTGCTCTTGTAAATGTCGCAGCGCTCGTCCACGTAGCTGTCCACGCGAAGGCCGTACAATTTGCCGGTGCCGATCATGAATTGCCAGAGGCCCACGGCAGCAGCCCGGGAGCGTGCCCCTGGATACAGGGCGCTCTCCACCACGGCCAAGTACTTCAGCTCTTGGGGGAGCTTGTAGCGGTCCAGCGCCTCCTCAAATACCGGGAAATATTGCTGCGCCAAGCCCAACATGCGCGCTGTTTGCTCCCGCTTCCGCACGGCATACATGTCTATGTAAGCCTGTACTTGGTCGTTGTAGGTCAACTTGAAGGGTGTCAGTTCATCCAGTGCCAAAAGCCGTTGGCGGTACACTTCCGCAGGATAGGAAGGCACGGCATCCGGGGCAAAGCCATGGGTGTTCAGCCGTGAAACATCCGCAGTGAACGGGTCGTTCTTCAACCAAGGCAGCTGGCTGAGCTCATCAATGCGTTCCAGCACGGGGTCGCCCGGTGCAATGCTGTCCTGTGCAATAAGCGTACAGGGGGCAAATACAAGGGCGGCAAGAAGTTGGCGGATGGACATGGATGTGCGAATATCTTGATTCTTACGCGGTTGAACGCGAATTGTTGCCCACCGATCGCCAACGATCGATCGTGGGAAGCATGAATGGCCCCGTGCGATCGACCAAACTCCCGGTCAAGCCGCCGAGAATCGTTCCGCGATGGACAACAACCGCTCATCATCGAACGGTTTGGCCATCAGTTGCATACCAAAAGGCAGGCCATTGGAATGCCTGCCGGAGGGGATGGAGATGGCCGGTATGCCGGCGAGGTTGGCCTGCACGGTGAAAATATCCTGAAGGTACATGGCCACCGGGTCGCTGATGTGCCCATGTCCAAATGCCGTGGTGGGGCAGGTTGGCGTCACCACCAGATCCAGGCGGCTGAGGGTTTCCAGCGTATTGTTCCGGATGATGCGGCGAACACGCATGCCTTGTCCGTAATAGGCATCGTAATAGCCCGCGCTCAGCACGAACGTTCCCAGCAAGATCCGGCGCTTTACCTCGGGCCCCAGCCCTTCGGAGCGACTTTTTTCATAGGTCTGTTCCACACCCCCGGCCCCCTTTGCGCGGTGACCATAGCGAATGCCGTCATACCGGGCCAAGTTGCTGCTGGCCTCGGCCGTGGATAGGATGTAGTATGTGGGCACGAACAGGTCGGCCATGGGCAATTCCAAGGCTTCCACCACGTGGCCCTCGGCCCGGAACTTTTCAATCCGTTCTTCCATGTGGCCCCTGATCTCGGGGTCCATGCCAGGATGCTCCAAGCAATGCCGGTAGTACCCGATCTTCAACTTCCTTCCGGCCTCCAACGGAGACGAAGGCGGCCGATGGCTGGAGGTGTTGTCGCGCTCATCAGGGCCTGCGATCACTTGGTAGAGCGCGGCAATGTCCTTGGTATCATGGGCAAAAGGCCCGATCTGGTCAAAGGAGCTTGCAAATGCGATCAAGCCGTAGCGGCTTACACGGCCATAGGTGGGCTTGAATCCGGCCACTCCGCAAAAGGAAGCCGGCTGCCGGATGGACCCGCCGGTATCGCTGCCCAAGGCCATGTGGCAAAGCCCTGCGGCAACGGATGCTGCGGCACCACCGCTGCTTCCGCCGGGCACCTTGGCGGGGTCCACCGGGTTCCCCACGGGCCCATATGCGCTGTTCTCATTGCTGCTTCCCATGGCGAACTCGTCGCAATTGGTGCGGCCAATGATGACGGCATCCGCCGCCGCCACCCGCTCCACCGCAGTAGCGCTATATGGGCTCACATAGCCTTCCAGCATGCGGGATGATGCGGAAACGCGGTGGT
>JAFDZG010000230.1 GCA_018267065.1 Bacteroidota bacterium | reverse complement strand
TGAACGAATGTTGGCTGAATGACCAACATCGGGTCACCGGGGTGTGGTAGTGGTGCCCCACTCCGTGCGAAGCAATGTTTCGCGCCCCATGGGTTCCGGTGAAATGCTGGTCAACGGATCACGATCTTCTTTGCCACCCGGCCGGCATCTCCTTGGACTTGGGCGATGTAGAGCCCCGGAGCAAGCGATGCAGGAATTGCCATGGAGCCTGCATCCCGTGCGAGCCCTTGCTCCATCACCAGCGATCCGCGCAAGTCGGTCAACGTGAACCGGCCGTTGCCCACGGGTGCAAAGTGGATGGAAGTGCCGCGGTCCACGGGGTTGGGGTACAGTCCGCCGACGTTGCTTTCGGCCAGCGGTCCGCTCACCCCGGTGGTTGTTCCGCATACATCATCGGGCAGCTGGAACACGGTGATGGAGCTGAAGGCGGGCACGTCAACCGCCCCGTTCAGCACGGTGCCGTTCACATCGCCCCAACAACCGGCGGGGAGCGTGAATGATTGGCTGGCGGCGTTTTCGTTCACATAGAGCTTGTTCCGGTCCAAGGGGTCAACGGGTTGCACGCTCACTTTCACCACTTCCACATTGTCCAGATAATACATCGGCTCGGTCCATTGGTTGATGAACTGGATCTGTGCCTGGTCCGTGAGGTCGCTTTGGAAATACATCTCCAGGTCGCGCCGCTCTGCATCAAAAGGAATGTCACGCTCCCACGTGGTGTAGGGGTTGGAGAAGGTGGATTCGCCCTTGATGCCCACGATCACATCGCCGGGGGTGTTGCTCTGCACGCTGCAACGCACGCGGTACCAGGCCCCGTCTTGGATGGGGAAGAGGTCCGGGTTGTGCATGGTGAAGTTGGGGTACTGGCTGTTGTCCGGCAGAAAGGCCTTGAGCGCGCCGTTGTCCAAGTGGTTGGTGACGTGCGTGACCTGGGCATTGTTGGGCCAACCGGCCCAGCCGTTCACGTTGTTGGTGAAGTTGCCGTTCTGCACCAGGTTGGCGGAGAGTTCATCCACCGTGGCAAAGGCAACGAGCCTTTCGGTGCTGCGGGTGCTGCCCGCATCCTCGTTTTTCTCCGCCTGCCAGCGTTCCAGCGTGTAGAACCGCGGCGCGCCTGATACGAAGTTGATCACTTTGATGCTGAGCTCGTTGTAGGGGTTGAAATAGCGGTTGTTGCTGTAGGTGCCGAAATCCACGGGGTTGGCGCCGTGCGTGTTGTACTGCAGCATGCAGAGCTGGTCCTTGGTAAGGCAGTACATCACGTTTCCGCTGTACACGTCGTTGTAATTGGGCAAATAGTACGGGGGCGTGGCGCCTGCACCGGTTGCATTGGAGTAGTCGGACACCGTGATCTGCACGCCGTTGTTGAAGAATACGTTGTCCTTGATCTGCAGGCCCGTGGTTACCATGGTGTGGTCCACGTGGATGCCGGACTGCGGGCAGTTGTACACCGTGTTGCGCTGGGCCGTGGTGTTTTTGATGGAGGTGTTGCCGAAGTAGATGCCGATGCCCATGTGCACATTGTGCGGCGCCTCCAGCAGTGCGCCATTGGCGAAGGACCCGATGGGGTCGCCCACGATGTTGTCCTGGATCACAAGCCCGTCCGCATGGTCAATGGCGATGCCACCACCGTCGTTCATGGTGGCCAGCGTGTGCTTCACGATGTTTTTCTCCACAAGGGCATTGGCTTCGGCGATGATGCCGATGTATCCGATCGTGTCCAGTTCGTTGTGCCGGATGATGGTGCCGGTCCCTGTGGTGCGGATCCCGAAATAGCCCCACGTGCTTTCGCCTTCGCCGTCCACCAGTGCAATGTCGCTGAAGGTATTGTCGGCGATCAGGGCATTGTCGCCCAACAGCATGGCCGCGGTGGCGTAAGTGTTCTTGAAGTTGTTCCCGCTGCAGTTGTCATAAGTGCCTGCGCTGCGGATGCCGTGGTACAGATATCTGAAATCACAGCCTGAGGTGGTTACATGGTCGGCCCCGTCGTTAAAGAGGCCGGCAAGCCGCTGGTGGCGGAATGCAATGTCCTGGACCTTCAGGTCATGGCGCTGCCAATAGCAGTTCACCCCCGCACGGTAGACGGCGGCTTCCACCGTGAGGCCGGAAGGATCAGCGCCGCTTGGTGCCCAGAGGTAGAGTTTTTGTGCCGTCCGGTCAAAGTACCATTCACCGGCCATGTCCAGTTCCGAGAGTTTGCCCTTCATGAAGAAGCCCCAGGCCTCATTGCCCAAGTTCAAGGTGGAACTGGTGAAGTGGAGCGTTGAGCCGGAGAAGTTGGACACGTGCAGCGTATCGAAGGAACTGCTGGAGCTGCGCACCACGGCTGTGGCACCATCCCAATAGCCGTCAGGTTGCGTAAGGTCGCTGCTCTGTATTTGGGTGCCGCCGCCCTGGCTGTTGCGCAGCCAGCCCGTGTTCGGGAAGCGGGCGGGCACCATGCGCTGGCCGTTCACATACACTTGGTCCACTTGCCCGGCCACATCGGCCTGCCAGATGTTGCCTTGGTAGTTGCTCCAGCCGGACACCAGCACGCTGCCCTTGATCACGGGCTTGCTGCCGGTGCCGTATGCACCGATGGTAACAGGTTGGGAAGGTGTGCCTGAGACACCGAGGATCACCTCGCCGCGATAGGTGCCGCCGCGCTGAAAGAGGATCTTGTCCCCCGGCTGGAAGGTGAACGCCGATTGGTTCACCCGGTCTATGGTCTTCCAGGCCGTGGCCTCGGAAGTTCCGTTGTTGGCATCATTGCCCGTGGGGGCCACATAGTAATTGGTGGCGGAGGCAGCGGAGAACACCATGGCCAGGAAGGCCGTGGTGAGTGCTTTCGCAAGGGCGGATGCGCAAGAATGTTCCATGTCTGTCGCGATTGTTCACACCCTTCAACCGGGATCCGGGAACAGGGTTCAGAACATTCGACGAACACGGGCGAACGCCCCATGAGCTATCCTTTTCGGTTTGTTTTCCGTAGAAGTTCAAATGCGCGGTACCTCCTGCACCGGGCTTAAAATGGGCGGGAAGCGGGGCTACCTTTGCGTGCGTACAATGAAAATAAACTCTGGAGAACCGGGGCCTGTGGCCCCGAATGTGTTGGAGCGGCTGCATTTCGGGCGGAAAGTTTGGTCGAGGTTGTTCCCTTGGAGCTCACGGTTCGGCTATACCTACGACCAGGCCCAGGTAAAAGGGGAGGCCGCCGGTGAATTGATCCGAAAGGAGTTGCTGGCCCCCAAGGCCAGCATGATCTCCCGCATTGGCATTGTGGAGCTGAACGCGGTGATGAACTACAAGGGTTCGCTGGTGGGGCGGAAGCCTTCGCTGTGGAACCATTTGGGATACATCTCCGGGCGCTTCCATTCCTACGGCTGGGAAGCGGAGACTTTGCGGAGCATGCCCAACAACGCGGGCTTTTTCCCAGGAACCACCGAGGCGCTGGGCCGGTTTGCGCAGCGCATGCTGGCGGACATTCCCCTGATCGACATCCTGGGCACCTGCCATCGCCAGGAATGGTTTGTGGCCCCGCAGTTGAAGCAAGCGGTGAAAGTCCCTTTGCCGGACCTGGAGCCCCATGGCCATGTGGATCCGTGGACCACGGTGCTGGAAGGGAAGAAAGTGCTGGTGGTACATCCCTACGAGAAAACCATCGTGGAGCAATACAAAAAGCGCGCGTTGCTTTTCAAGGACCGGCGGCTGCTTCCTGATTTTGAGCTGAAAACCGTGAAAGCCGTGCAGACCATAGCGAACACGCCTTCGGAGTTTCCTTCCTGGTTCCATGCGCTGCGGCACATGGAGGATCGGATCGAGCAGACGGATTTTGACATTGCAATCCTTGGGTGCGGAGCCTATGGCCTGCCGCTGGCCGCGCACATCAAGCGCATGGGAAAGAAAGCGGTGCACCTGGGCGGCTCCACGCAGTTCATGTTCGGCATCATCGGCAAGCGCTGGGAAGGCAACCCGCTCATCAACGGGCACTGGGTGCGGCCCGCATTGGACGAAACCCCTGCCAAAGCGGCCTTGGTGGAAGGAGGCTGCTATTGGTGAGCATGGCCGTGCCCCTTGCATGAACGCCCCGGCACATCCAGTCCCCGAACCGCTGCGTGTGCTCGTGGTTGGGCAAACGCCCCCGCCATTCGGCGGCCAGGCGGTGATGATCGATGCGCTGTTGCGGGCAAACCCGCAGCGAGCCCGCTACTTCCACGTCCGGTTGCGTTACTCGGACGACATGGACAGCGTGGGCAAGTTTGCCATAGGCAAGGTGTGGGTGCTGTTCACCACCATCCTGCGCGTTTGGTGGGCCAGGTTCAAGCACCGAACGCCCATGCTCTACTACCCGCCCAGCGGGCCGAACATGGTGCCCGTGCTGCGGGACATCGTGTTCCTCTGCGCCACGCGATGGCTGTTCAAGTGGACGGTTTTCCATTACCACGCCGGCGGCGTGTCAGGTTTTGCGGTTGAGTTGCCGAGGGTGTTGCGCCCCTTTTTCCGCTTGGCCTACCGCAATGCCTCCATGGCCATTCGCACGGCACCCCAAAACCCGGAGGACGGCAAATTGCTGGGGGCGAAGCGTGGCGTGGTGGTGCCCAATGGGATCCCCGATGAGCGCGGGCAGGTGGCGGAAGGGACGGCGGCTCCGGGATCGCCCTTGGTGATCCTTTTTACCGGTGTGCTGATCCCGTCGAAAGGCGTGCGCGTGCTCCTGGAAGCCTTTCGCCAAGTGGTGGAGCAGGGCGGAAATGCCCGCCTGGAGCTGATGGGCCGCTGGGGCGATGCCGCGTTCCAGCAAGAATGCGAAGCATTTGTGGCACACCATGGCCTTGGCGGGAAAGTCCGTTTCCTGGGCGTGAAGCGCGACAAGGAAAAGCTGGGGCACTTTGCCGGCTGCGATATTTTTTGCTTCCCCAGCCACTTTGAGGCGGAGAGCTTTGGCCTGGTGCTGCTGGAGGCCATGCAGTTCGCCAAGCCCGTTGTTTCCACCAACTGGCGGGGCATTCCATCCGTGGTGGCCGAAGGCGTGAACGGCTTTCTGGTGCCCGTGGAAGATCCTGCCGCAGTGGCCGGCCGCCTGTTGCAATTGATCCGGGATGAAGGCTTGCGGCGCCGAATGGGGGAGGCGGGCCGGCGCATCTTTGCGGAGCGTTTCACGTTGGAACGGTTCCAACAAAACATGGAAGCAGCGCTGCTCGCCGCTGCGGAACAGTCTTGAACGGATGCGGCTATTGATCACCGGGGGATCCGGATTCATCGGCACCAACCTGGTGCAAAGTGCCCTGGACAAGGGCTTTGAAGTGCTTAATCTGGACTGGAACCCGCCGTTGAAGGCCGCCCATGCACCCTGGTGGCGCGAGTGGAACATCATGGACCGCGCGGCCACGGACAAATTCCTCGCTGAATTCCGGCCTACGCACTTGGTGCACCTGGCCGCCCGCACGGATACGGACGTGCAGGACGACATCAACGCCTACCGGCAGAACCATGAAGGCACGGCCATCCTCCTGGAAGCCGTGAAAACCGCGCCATCCGTACAACGGCTGGTGGTCACCAGCACGCAGTTCGTGTGCGAGGCCGGCTACCAGCCCAAGCACGACGAGGATTTCAAGCCGTTCACGCTCTACGGTGAAACCAAGCGCCGTTGCGAGATGGCCACGCGCGGGGCGGGGTTGGCCTGCACGTGGAGCATCATCAGGCCCACCACCATTTGGGGGCCTTGGAGCCTGCGCTATCGGGATGTGATGTTCAAAGTAATGCGCAAGGGCCTCTACTTCCATCCGGGGAAAGGGAAAGTGGTGCGCTCCTACGGCTACGTGGGCAATGTGGTCTGGCAGATCGAACGCATCCTGGCCGCCGACCCGCAGGTGGTTAACGGCAATGTGTTTTACGTGGGCGACCACCCCATGGACCTGCGGGTATGGGTGGAAGCTGTTTCGCGGGAGCTGGTGCACAAACCCGTGCGCTACATCCCCACCTGGTTGGTGCGCAGCCTGGCTTTGGGCGGGGACGTGCTGAAGGCCGTGGGCATTCCCTTCCCCATTACCAGCGGCAGGTTCCGCAGCATGACCAGTGACTACATCACGCCCATGGACAGAACCGTGGAAGCACTGGGCGAAGCCCCATACAGCCTGGAGGCCGGTGTAAAGGCCACGGTGGATTGGTACGATCATGAAAGCGCTTCCGCCCGAAAGCCGGAATTGATAGATACCCGCCGCACGGAGGGAACGGAAGCATGAGCGCATTGCCCAAGTCGGAGGTCTTTGGGCTGCAGCTCAGCACAGGCACGTTCCAGGGCCACGTGGATGCCATTCTGGACTTGGGCAGGGCGCACCGTTCTTCCTACGTGTGCTGCGTAAATGTGCACATGTGCATGGAGGCCCAGGGCGATCCGGCCTTTGCCGCCGTGGTGAACGGCGCGGACCTCGCCACTGCGGACGGCATGCCCATCCTGAAAAGCCTCAACAGATTCCGCGGATTGCGGCAGGAACGCGTGGCTGGCAACGACCTGATGCCCGCCGTGATGGCTGCGGCGGAGCGTGAAGGCTTGGGCGTTTTTCTTCACGGCGGCCAGCAAGAAGTGCTGGACCTGATCCTGGCGAGGGCAGCGAAGGACTATCCCGCATTGAAGATCGCGGGCAGTTGGTCACCGCCGTTCCGCGAGGCCACCGAACAGGAGCGTGCCGCCGAAGTGGAACGCATTGCCCAAAGTGGCGCCCACATCGTAATGGTGAGCCTGGGCTGCCCCCGGCAGGAAAAATGGATGGCCGCGATGAAGGGAAGAGTACCTGCGGTGATGTTGGGCGTCGGTGGCGCATTTTTGCTTTATGCTGGCGTGGATACCAGGGCCCCGCTATGGATGCGAAAAGCCTCCATGGAATGGCTTTACCGGCTGGCCTTGGAGCCCGGCAGGCTTTGGAAACGCTACTTGATCACCAATTCGGCATTCATCTTGCTGTATGCCAAGCGGTTGCTAGGCGTTGGGCAAGGAAGCGCCAACCCGTAAGCTGAGCGTTCGTCGTATAAAAACATCGACGAACTTGACAATCCCTTCGACGAACATCTACATTTGGCTCGTTCTCGAACATTGTCCCCTCGCATCGCCATCCGTTCAATGGAAAAAATCGACCCTCAAGCCATTGCTCACCCGGCTCCTGCCTTGTCAACGGGCTTTCGTGCCACGCGCACGGAGTTGAACCATGAATTGGCCACGTTGCTGCGTTCCAGCAGGCAACAGCTCCACAATGTGCAGCACGGTCTCAACAAGGTAATGGCATTGGAGCCGCTCACCTCCGTGAAGGACCTGATCATTGTGGGTGAAGGGCCTGCCGCTGAAGAGATCTTCCAGTATTGTGAGGACCAAACGGTGCGCGGTTACCGTTTCCGCGGGGTTTTCCACGACCATGCACTTGCAGGCCCCCTTGCGGAGCGCCAACTGGGCGGTATCGAGGCGGCGAAGGTTTTCGCCGTGCAGAACCGGATCGACATCCTGTATTGCGCGCTTCCAGGGAGCTACAGGGAAGAGATCACCGAACTCATGGAGTTCTGCGAGCGGAACACCATCCGGTTCCGGATCATTCCCAGCCCGGACAGTTTCATCCCCGTGGTGAACACCACGGACCTCATCTTCCATGGGGCTGTGCCCGTGAGCCGCTTGCGGCACGAACCCCTGGACCGAAAAGGCAACCGGCTGCTGAAGCGCAGCTTCGACATCGTGTTTTCCTTTCTGGTGATCACACTTGTGTTCAGTTGGCTTTTCCCGTTGTTGGCGCTGTTCATCAAGCTCTCGTCCAAAGGGCCGGTGTTCTTCAAGCAGGTGCGGCTCGGCGAACGCAAGAAGAAATTCACCTGCTACAAGTTCCGCAGCATGCGCATGAACGCCGAGGCGGACAGCAAACAGGCCACCAAGGGCGATCCGCGGATCACGCGGGTGGGGGCCTTCCTGCGCAAGAGCAACCTGGATGAGATGCCCCAGTTCTTCAATGTGCTGCTGGGCCAGATGAGCGTAGTGGGACCGCGACCGCATCCGTTGAAGCTCAACGACCAGTTCCGGGACATCATCGACAAGTACATGGTCCGCCACTTTGTGCGGCCCGGCATCACCGGGTGGGCCCAAGTGAACGGTTTCCGCGGGGAAACGCGCACCCCCGAACTGATGGAAAAGCGCGTGGAACTGGATATCTGGTACTTGGAGAACTGGTCCTTCAAGTTGGACCTGAAGATCGTGGTGAAAACCGTGACCAACATGTTCAAAAAGGACGAAATGGCCTATTGAGGCTGATTAGGTTTCAGGGAGAAAGGCCGGAACGTTCCGGCCTTTTTCGCTTGAATAATTGCCGGTTCGGCCAAAAGGGCTATATTTGCCGCCCCTATCGGAGAAAAGGAACAATGGCCAACCACAAGTCCTCCATCAAGCGCATCCGCCAAACGGAGACCCGCAACGAGCGCAACCGCTATCAGCACAAAACCACGCGCAATGCCGTGCGTGCCATCCGTGCCACCACGGCCAAGAAGGAGGCGGAAGAGTTGCTGCCCAAGGTGAGCAGCATGCTGGACAAGCTGGCCAAGCGCAACGTGATCCACAAGAACAAGGCTGCGAACCTCAAGAGCAGCATCCAGAAGCACGTGGCCACCCTGAAGTGAGCCCGGTGGCCTTCCGGTCGCTTTGTACAGGTCCCTGCGGGGGCCTGTACGCATTTTATGCCAGTTGGCCATTCAATATCCCTGCTTGCTCTTCCCGCAACCGGGATGAAGCATTTACCTCGTGGCTTCTTCGTGCCATGCTTTCCGCAGGCACTGTTGCAACGCACCCCACGGATCACCCAACGAAAGCATAGCTGCGCATATTTGGCCGGAATTGAATGTCAAATTGGTATTCCACCCTGCCGATAGCCGGATCCGTGGCATCTTTGGCACGCATGGGGCAAAAAGGGGAAAGATCCAAGCGGCGGCTCAGCATCCCGGAGTGGGACAGCAGCGACCGCCCGCGCGAACGCATGCTGGCGCACGGGTCCAAAGCCTTGTCCGATGCGGAGCTTGTTGCCATCCTGATCCGATCCGGCACACCGGACCAAAGCGCCTTGGAGCTGTCCCGGCAAATACTGAATGCAGTGGGCAACGACCTGAACGCCCTTGCTGTTTGCACGCCGGCCCAATTGATGAAGTGCAAGGGAGTGGGGGAGGCCAAGGCCTTAAGCATCCTCGCTGCCCTGGAACTGGGCATGCGCCGCAGGGCCGGAGCCCCGCAGGAGCGGCCGCGCATCGGCACCAGTGCCCAAGCCTACGAAGAGCTCCGGGCCAAGCTGGCCGACATAGCGATCGAGGAATTTTGGGTGCTGCTCCTGGACCGGGGCATGCGCCTGCTGAAAGCCCAGCCCATCAGCAAGGGCGGCATCCATGGCACCGTGGCCGACCCCAAGGTCATCTTCGGCCATGCGCTGGAGAAGGGCGCCTCCTGCATCGTTGTGGCGCACAACCATCCCAGCGGCCAGTTGCGGCCCAGCGAGGAAGACATCCGCCTTACCCGTAAACTGGTGGAAGGCGGGCGCATGCTGGACATCTTCGTACAGGACCACCTCATCATCACCGCAACCGGCTATTACAGCTTCGCGGACAATGGCCAATTGCATTGAAATGCCCGCACCCTTGCACATTCTCACAGTTATTGGCGCACGTCCGCAGATCATCAAGGCTGCGGCCATCAGCAGTGCCGTGCGCACCAAGTTCCAGGGCCGCATCACGGAAACCCTGCTGCACACGGGCCAGCACTACGACCCCAACATGTCGCAGGTCTTTTTCGATGAACTCGGCATTCCCCCGGCGGACATCAGTTTGGGCGTGGGGAGCGGCGCACACGGTGTTCAAACCGCACGCATGATCGAAGGCATAGAACGCGAACTGCAAGGCGGCAAGTATGACGTGGTACTGCTCTACGGCGATACCAACAGCACCCTGGCCGGTGCCGTTGCCGCGGCCAAGCTGCACATTCCCGTGGCCCATGTGGAAGCAGGGCTCCGCTCCTTCAACAAAGCCATGCCGGAGGAGATCAACCGCATTGTGTGCGACCATTGCAGCACCTGGTTGTTCTGCCCCACGGAGACTGCGGTAAAGAACCTGGGGCGGGAAGGATTTGCCTTGGGCACGGATGCCCCCGCCACCGTGGACAAGCCCCATGTGGTGGCCAGCGGCGATGTGATGTACGACAATAGCATGCGCTTCGCGGCGCTTGCAGGGCAACGTTCCTCCATTTTAACCGATCTGGGGCTGAAAGAAGATGGGTTCATGCTGGCCACCGTGCACCGCGACCACAACACAGACGATGCTGCACGGCTCAACGCCATCTTCGGCGCACTGCTTGGAATGCACCGCAGGCATGCACTTCCCGTAGTGCTGCCCGTGCACCCGCGCACCAGGAAGATGATGGAAAGCCTGCTGGCCACGGACATGAAGCAGGCCATGGCCTCCACCAAGGGCTTCCACCTGATCCCACCGGTGGGCTTCCTGGACATGATCGCCCTGGAGCGGAATGCCAAGCTGGTGGTTACCGACAGTGGGGGCGTGCAGAAAGAAGCCTACTTCTTCAAAAGGCCGGTGGTGGTACTGCGCCCGGAAACGGAATGGGTGGAACTGGTGGAACAGGGCCAGGCCGTGCTGGCGGACGCCGACCCCGCGCGGATCGCATCAGCTGCCGAAAACTTCATTGGGCATGGAGTTCCTCAGTGCCCGCCCATCTTTGGCGATGGCCATGCCGCGGAGGTGATCTGCACCAAGCTGCTGGAGGCACGGGGTTGAAGCCCTGGTGCAGGCGTACCTTGCACCGTTGCTGCATGGCCGATGTCCATTACCATATAGAGCGGCCAAGTGCCAGGGCACGCTATGCGCTGTCCCATGTGTTGGGCGCAATGGCTGGCTGGGAGGCAGTGGAAGTTTCCGATCCGGACCGGTTCCGCTCGGTGGAGGGCCCCAAGCTCTTGTACGGTACCGGGCCTGTGGCCGGGGCATTCCAGATCATCCCCCAAGGCCTGTTGGAGCGTACGGACACCAACCCGGTGGAGCCGGCGATGTCGGTTGTGGACACGGTTCCGGTGCTCTTTCCGGGCGGGCACGGCGATCTTTCGTATGATCCAGTGGCAGGCGCCTTCTTCCTGCTTTCGCGTTATGAAGAGTACGGGCCCGTACCGCGCGACCTGCACGGCCGGCCGTTGACGGCATCGCTGCACGGGGCCCGCCACGGCTACTTGCACAGGCCCGTTGTGGATGAATGGCTTTATGTGCTTGCCGAATCATGGCGGAGGCAAGATCCGCGTTTGCCGGCCCTGCGCCGCACCTACACCCAAACAGCCACGCTGGACGCCGATAACGGTGCCATGTACCTGGGCCGCCCGCCATGGCGCTCGGCGGGGGGCGCCGTGCGCGACCTGTTGCGCGGCAACCTTCAACGGGTGATGGACCGGGCCGCGGTGCTTCTGGGGAGCAGGCCGGATCCCTACGCCGTGCACGAACCGTTCCTGGCCCTTGCGCAGCTCAACGGGGCCGCGGCCATCGTCAATTTTCTGGTGGCGCCGCACGGAAGGCACGACCATGCCATCGCATTGGGCACGGCACACATGCAAGGAGTGCTGCGTTTGGCATCCGCCAAAGCAGAGGTGGGCTTGCATCCCAGTTATGCCAGCGTGGACCGGCCCGGGCAAACCAAAGCGGAAAAACAATGCCTGGAAACGGCGCTTGGCCGACCAGTGCTGCGTTCCCGCCAGCATTTCCTGCGCATGCATCTCCCTGAAACCTACACGCAGCTTGCTGCGCTGGGAATTCGGGATGAACACAGCATGGGCTTTCATGACAGGGCCGGATTTCGGGCGGGCACGTGCACACCTTTCCCCTTTTTCGACCTGCGTTCAGGTGAACAGACCGCACTCACGGTGCATCCGTTTGCGGTGATGGACAGTGCGCTCTGCTACAAGCTTCGCTTGTCGCCCAAGGAAGCAATCGCCGAAGCCTGCAGGATGGCGGATGCCGTGCGGCATGTCCAGGGGCGGTTTGTCTCTGTTTGGCATGAACGGTTTCTTAGCGGCTACGGCGATGAGCAGGGATGGGAAGTGGTTGCACCTACAGTTTTGGAACACGCCCGCCCATGATCCACTGGTTGCGCCACCATGAGATTGATCCCTCCAAGTGGGACCAGGGGATGGCACGCTGCGCCAACGCCTCATGGTACGGGCTTTTCAGCACGCTTGAAGCCACTGCCCCGGGCTGGGAGGCATTGGTGGACACGGAGACCGGGGCACAGATGCCGCTTCCGCGGCGCGGCAAATTCGGGATCAACTACCTGTTCCAGCCTTTCCTGGTGCAGGATCTGGGCCCGTACATGCCCGCCCCGGACATGCGGCAGGCCGCACAATTTGTGCGCGCCATTCCCGCACGGTACCGGTATGCGGACATCCAGTTGGCCATCATGGAACTGCCCCATTTGCGGCAGCTGCGCACAGCGCAACGGATAAACCATGTGCTGCGGCTGGACCGGCCCTTGGATGCCTTGCGCACCGGCTACAGTGAGAACCACAGGCGCAGCGTGCGCAAGGCACAACAGCAGGGGGTGCGGGTGGAAAGCCGGGTGGAGGGGGCCAATGTGGCCTCATTCCTGGAAAGGTCGGAGCAGTTCAAGGCGTGGCGCGTGGACCGGGCAGGCCGAAATGCCATGCGCCGGGTGTTGGCTGAAACGGAGGCAACGGGCACGGGCTTTGGCCGCATGGTGCTGCACGGGCAGGTCCCGGTGGCGGCCGGTTGGTTTGTGCGATACGGCAACCGGTTGATCTTCCTGAAAGGCTTGGCCACGCCGGAAGGCCGCCGCATGCGTGCCATGCATGGGTTGATCGACCAAGTGATCGCGGAACACGCCGCCACGGGAACGGTTCTGGACTTCGCCGGGGGCAATGATCTGCAGCTTGCAAGGTTTTATTCGGGCTTTGGTGCGGATCCGGTGGTTTATTTGCGAGCTTTGATGAACCGTCTTCCGGCGTTGGTCCGGTGGCTCAAACCCTGATCCATGGTGGTGGAACTGAAGAACGAGAATTCCATTGCGAACCGCTTTCTGGCGGAGTTGCGCGATGTGCAAGTGCAGAAGGACCCATTGCGTTTCCGCCGCAACTTGGAGCGCATGGGCGAAGTGATGGCCTATGAGCTGAGCAAAACCTTGAACTACGCGGAGGCAGAGGTGATATCGCCGCTTGGCATTGCCCATGTTGAACTGCCGGTGGACCAGCCGGTGCTTTGCACCATACTGCGCGCGGGCTTGCCGCTCCACCAAGGATTGCTCAACTACTTTGATCGTGCCGACAATGCCTTTGTGAGCGCATACCGCAAGCACCGCAAGGGCGAAGACGGTTTCGATGTGGAAGTGGAATACCTGAGCAGCCCGTCCATAGAGGACCGTGTGCTCATCATCAGCGATCCCATGCTGGCCAGTGGCCGCAGCATGGTGCTGGTTTACAAGGCCATGCTGCGCATGGGCAAGCCCAAGGAAGTTCACGTGGTGTCGGTGATTGCCAGCACGGAAGGCGTGGAGTATGCGCGCAAGCATTTCCCGGCGAACACCAAGTTCTGGGTCGGGGCCATCGATGAGGAGATGACCGCCGAGGCCTACATCGTCCCCGGGCTCGGAGACGCAGGTGATCTGGCATACGGGAACAAGGCATAGCGATGAACGCCCTGCATGCGATCGGGGTAATGACAGCCGCCGTGCTGAAGTTCTTCTTTTCGCCCATTGCGTCCTACAGGTTCGGGAACAGCTTCTGGGAAACCGTGCTGCTGGTGGGACTTGGGGGCTGCATCGGCGCACTGGCCTTCTATTTGGGGAGCGCACCCGTGTTGGAATGGCTGCGGTTGCGGCGCTTGCGCAAACGCGCGCGGGCCTTGGCGCGCGGGCAGCGGCCCAAGCGGATCTTTACGCGCAGCAACCGGCTGATCGTGCGCATGAAGCGGGGCTACGGCATGCAGGGGCTGGTATTC
>JAFDZG010000022.1 GCA_018267065.1 Bacteroidota bacterium | reverse complement strand
TCGGCAGGCAGGCGCGCGGGAGTTCCATACCACGCCACATAGAACCACTACGCCATGAACGCTTACATCATCGCAGGCTTTCGTTCCGCCGTTGGGAAAGCTCCCAGGGGCAAATTCCGTTTCACCCGCCCGGACGACCTGGCCGCCAAAGTGGTGCGCCACCTGATGGCCAGCGTGCCCAACCTGGACAAGGAACAGGTGGACGACGTGATCGTGGGCAACGCCACGCCCGAGGCCGAGCAGGGCCTGAACATCGGCCGAATGATCAGCTTGCTGGCACTGGACACGGAGAAGGTGCCCGGCATGACGGTGAACCGCTACTGCAGCAGCGGCAGCGAAGCCATCGCCATTGCCAGCGCCAAGATCCACAGCGGCATCGCCGACTGCATCATCGCGGGCGGCGTGGAGTGCATGAGCCCCATCCCCTTCGGTGGCTGGCGCATCGTGCCCAACTACGAGGTGGCCAAGGTGATGCCCGATTGGTACTGGGGCATGGGCCTGACCAGCGAGGCCGTGGCGCGCGAGTTCAATGTGACGCGTGAGGACCAGGACGCCTTCGCGTTGCGCAGCCAGGAACGGGCCTTGGCGGCCATTGCGGCCGGGAAATTCAAGGACGAGATCGTGCCCATCGAGGTGGAGCACGTGTATGTGGATGCGGCAGGCAAGCGCCAGGTGGAGAAATACACGGTGGACACCGATGAAGGCCCGCGCGCGAGCACCTTGGAGGGCTTGGCCAAGCTGAAGCCGGTGTTCGACGCGAAAGGCACCACCACGGCGGGCAACAGCAGCCAGACCAGTGATGGCGCGGCCTTCGTGCTGGTGGTGAGCGAGCGCATGCTGAAACAACTGAACACCGGGTCTGGGCCCGGTGCAAGCGTGCAGCCCATCGCGCGTTTGGTGGCCTACCACGTGGCCGCGGTACCCCCGCACATCATGGGCATCGGGCCCGCGTACGCAGTGCCCAAGGTGCTGGAAAAGGCGGGCATGAAGCTGAGCGACATTGGATTGATCGAGCTGAATGAGGCCTTTGCCTCACAAAGCGTGGCGGTGGTGCGCAAGCTGGGCCTGGACACGGACATCGTGAACGTGAACGGCGGGGCGATCGCGCTGGGGCATCCGTTGGGGTGTACGGGCACGAAGCTGAGCGTGCAGCTCTTCAATGAAATGCGCCGCCGGAAGCTGAAGTACGGGGTGGTGACGATGTGCGTGGGGACCGGGCAGGGGGCGGCGAGTGTTTTTGAGTTGTTGAATTGATGAAGCAGAAGCGTGATAGTGGTTTGGGCGTGCCCCCGCCTCAAATGCAGGCGGGGTCCGGCTTTCCGCTGTACTCCTCGCTCCCCCGGCTCAGGGCCGGGGTTCGCTGCGGGGTGCCGCTCCAATCCGTCACGCGAATTGCAGCATCACGAGTTGTTATCGTCGTAATTGTTTGTCTCGCCTTGTTTGGTTGCTCTCATATCGATGATCTGGAAAACAGAAGCTGGATAGTCACCGGAGGAGAGTATTTGAACGAACCCATTGCGTTCGATGCGCCCACTGGATTTCAAATCGCGGACATGAATGGTAAAGTCCACATCTATCTCTATTTCGATGAAAGCGGAAGCACAGTTCTTCCAGGGGTCAACTCTGACCCCATATACGGCCAATGGCGTGCTGAGGGGGACATAGTGACACTAGCGTTGGATTCGGCCAAGTATGAGCTCATCCGAAGCGCAGAAGTTGCGAAACTGCATTTCGACGCAGTGATGGCCGACAGCACGCTCACATCTGAACCGGACACGAGTCCCGTCAATGACCCAATCGAAATGGGCCAATACTCCGAGGTGATGAAGATCTATAGCAGTCCATTTACGGTTGACATCGACGGTGATGAGCTCGTAATGCGTTCTTCAACATCGACCATTCGTGCAACGATGGACCATTCTGTAGATAAGCTTTTCAGGGGACTATAAGCATGGGCATGGCCACTTGACTCCAACGCTCAAGCTCGGCAGCTAGCCCGTATGTTGTCCAAAGCGCGTTGGCGAAGACATCTTCACCCGCTGAATCCGATCTTTTCCTAAAGCTTCGGCTTACAAAGCATGAGCGCCCTCCTTCCCCGCCCTGAGCCTGGCCGAAGGGCCTGCTCCACTCGGTTCTAAGCAGCATCCGCACGAAGGGCTGATCCGCAGGCAGTGACCGGGCCTATCTTTGACGAAGAACACGGACCCATGGCAGCCATCACCATCAAAGAAGGGATGAGCAAGCGGCAGATCGCTGCTGCACTGAAGAAGCTGAAGACCGGCCGCAAGTGCAAACGCGCCCTGCCGGATAACAGGCAGTTCGCCGGCACCATCACGCTGAAGGAAGACCCCATGGTCATCCAAAAGAAGTTGCGTGATGAGTGGAGGTAGGTACGTGGTGGACACGAACATCGCCTTTTACCTGCTGGGAGGCAATGAGACCGTGATCCAACTATTGAGCGACAAGGGCCTGCATCTTTCGGTGAAAACGCGCATGGAACTGCTGAGCTTCCCGGGCATGGTGCGCTCGGAGTTGCCGCGCATACATGCCTTCCTCGATGCCTGGCCTGTGGAAGACCTCCACACGCGGATCGAAGAAGAAGACATTCGCCTGCGGAGCGCTTACCGGTTGAAGCTGCCCGATAGCATCATCGCAGCCACGGCTTCGCATGTAGGCATCCCATTGGTCACCGCTGACAAGGCGATGCTCCGGCTCGGCGATGAGATCGAAGTGTTGCGCTTCGAGCCGAAGGGTTGATGCCTTGGCGTCTGTTGCCCAAAGCGCATAAATAAAGAAGCCGCCACCCGCTGAACCCGATCCTACGCTAAAGCATCGGCTTGCCAAGTATGAGCGCCTTACTCCCCTCCTCCACCCTGTTCGAGCAACACCAGATCCGCAGGCTCTACGATGATGCCACGGAGACCTGGTGGTTCTCGGTCATCGACATCGTTCGAGTCCTCATCGAGCAGCCCGATTACAAGGCCGCTCAGAACTACTGGAAAGTCTTGAAGAACAGGCTCGCCAAGGAAGGCAGTCAGTTGGTTACAGATTGTAACCAACTGAAAATGCAAGCCGCGGACGGCAAGAACTACATGACCACGGTAGCCACCGCCGAGACCTTACTGCGACTGGTTCAATCCGTTCCAAGCCCCAAGGCTGAACCCATCAAACTCTGGCTGGCCAAAGTAGGCTACGAGCGAATGCAAGAGCTGGCTGACCCGAGCCTCGGTGTGGACCGCGCCCGCGAGCTCTGGCGCAAGCATGGCCGCAGCGAGAAGTGGATCCAGCAGCGCATGATGGGCCAGGAGACGCGCAACAAGCTCACCGACTACTGGAAAGAGCACGACATCAAGGAAGGCGACGAGTTCGCGATCCTCACCAACATCATCCACCAGGAGTGGAGCGGCGTGACGGTGAAGGACCACAAGGCCATCAAAGGTCTGAAGACCCAGAACCTCCGTGACCACATGACCGAGGCCGAGTTGATCTTCACAGCTCTGGCAGAGCTAAGTACACGGCAGATCGCCGAGGCGGAACAGGCCAAAGGGATGCCGAAGAATAAGGTGGCCGCGCGAAAGGGCGGTGGTATCGCGAAGAAGGCGCGGCTGGAACTGGAGCAGAAGACTGGCAAGCCCGTGGTGTCGGGGAGCAACTTCCTCCCTCCGAAGAAAAAGTCGCTCAAGCGGTGATGGGGAAGATTACAAAGTCAATCACAAGATCTGGCTTGATGGGCTTGGCACTGGTAGTGGCCATCTCCACAGCATGTCAAAGCCCGCCGAACAAGGAGAAAGCCAGCACTCGTGAGATCCACACCGCCGACTACGACCTGCTCCTCCCCCCCGCCGGGCAAGACCTGTCCCGCCAAAGCGGGAAGGCCCTGCTGATCCTCTTCCCCTGCTTCAGTTGCGATGCGGCGGATACCCGGGCGGAGTCGCGCATCCCAGAAACGGCTGCGGCGAACGGTATCGCTGTGCTGATGATGAACTTCAACCACCACCTCCTGATGAGCGGGGCCGAACAGGAGAAGGTCATCAGCATGATCGCGGGTGCGATACAGGAACACGGGGTGGATGCAGCGAACACCTTCATCGGAGGTTTCTCTTCCGGTGGCAATGTGGGCGTGCTGATCGCGAAGGCACTGCTGAAATCGACCGATGCACCGGTGCAGGTCAAAGGTGTCTTTGCGGTGGACTCGCCACTTGACCTGTCGCACCTGTACCAAGCCTCGAAACATCGCGTGGAGCGTCCGTCCTTTCCCGATCAAAAGGGCGAAGCGCGCATGGTGGTAGCCTTGCTCGACAGCGCGCTTGGCGATCCGGCAACGAACGGCCCGGCTTACGAAGCGGCATCCCCGCTGATGGACGCGGAAGCGAGCGTAGCACCGCTGGTGGACCTTTCCGTGCGCTTCTACACCGAGCCCGACACAACATGGTGGCGCATGAATCGCGGCGACGGCTACGAGGACATGAATGCCTTTGCCTTGAAGCGCCTTCATGGCGCATTGCTGGCGGCCGGGAACCTGAACGCGGAGTACATCACTACCGAAGGACGCGGCATCCAGCACGGCAGGCGTCATCCACACGCGTGGTCGATCGTGGATGAGCAGGAACTGGTGCAGTGGATCGACAAGCTGTCGAAAGCGCATTAGCCGAGCGGAAACTTCCGCACCGACCCGTAGATCGTCCCGGGCTGCAACGGCCGCTTGAGCAGCACCACCCCTCCTACCCGCTCCTCATGCTGCAGCCCGTGGGGCGCAAGCATTCCCCATGCCGCGTGGAACTTTCCGGGCTTAAGCCCCGCCGCGATGGTGAGGTGCGGATGATCGGTCTCACGCACGGCAGGACATAGTGCATCATCGGTCTTCAATGCGGAGATGACCGGGGTGCGTACCGCAGCGATGGCGTCCTTTTCCACCGGATCGATGTAGATGGTGCGTTTGTCCGGGAAATGGGTGATGCCGTTGTAGTGCAACGGGAAAGGCTTGCCTTGGCGGGTGCCGGTAGCCATGGCCGTCTGGATGGCAGGTTCAAGCTCACCGGGAAGGTCGAGGAAACAGAGGGTGATGTGCGGCGGGGTATTGCGCCCGCTGAACGAACCGATGAGCGCGTGAAGAGCAGCGCGCAGGGCGATGACTTTATCCGAAAGCTCCGCGCTTGGGAGGAGAGCGATGAGGAAGCGGTGAAGCATGGGCTTGCACAAAGGTGGCCCAAGGCTGCGTGAGGGATGGCAGCGGCGGCCTGCTGCGGCGATGGGCGAGCAACGCACGGAGCGAGGAGGCGACGAAGGAGCCCCCGCACCCCGATGCGATGCCGCACAGCGCAAGGCAGCCACAGCGGACAGCCCGGCCCCGGCGCGGGTTGGGCGGCGTGCGGAAAGCCGGGGACACGCCCCAAAACAATTCACTTGCTTGCATATTTTGTTATGCACGCATACCTTTAGCCGAACAAAGTACCTCCCTCAACCGTAGCTTGTGCGCATTGCACAACCGACCTGAAAACACGTCGCGCGCACTTCCATCATGGCAACAGCAACCACGAAAAAAGCCCTGCAAGGCGGGGAATTCCTGATCCGCGAGAGCGGGCCGCAGGACATCTTCATCCCGGAAGAGATCAACGAGGAGCAACAGATGATCGCACAGACCTGCACGGAATTCCTGCAGCAGGAAGTGTGGCCCATCCTGGACCGCATTGACGCGCAGGAAGAGGGCCTGATGCCCGCACTGATGGACAAAGCCGGCGCACTGGGCCTGCTGGGCGTTTCCGTGCCGGAGGAATACCAAGGCTTCGGGAAGGACTTCGTGACCGGCATGCTGGTGACCGAGAAAACGGGCGCAGGGCACAGTTTCAGCGTGGCCATGGCGGCGCACACCGGCATCGGCACGCTGCCCATCCTCTATTACGGCAACGATGCCCAGCGGGCGAAGTACATCCCGAAATTGGCCACGGGCGAATGGAAGGCCAGCTACTGCCTGACCGAGCCTGGCGCCGGCAGCGATGCCAACAGCGGCAAGACCAAGGCTGTTTTAAGCCCGGACGGCAAGCACTACCTGCTCACCGGCCAGAAAATGTGGATCACCAACGCAGGCTTCGCGGACGTGTTCACGGTGTTTGCCAAGGTGGTGGACCCGAAGACCGGCGAGGCGGACAAGAACCTGAGCGCTTTTATTGTGGAGAAGGGTTTTGGCGGCATCACGCTCAACCCGGAGGAACACAAGATGGGCATCAAGGGCAGCAGCACCCGTCAGGTGTTCTTCAACGATTGCCCGGTGCCCGTGGAGAACCTGCTGAGCGAGCGCGGCAACGGCTTCAAGATCGCGGTGAACATCCTGAACATCGGCCGCATCAAGTTGGCCGGGGCCACACTGGGCGGGGCGAAAGAGACCATTGACCGCTCGGTGCAGTACGCCAATGAGCGGCAGCAGTTCGGCCGGCCCATCAGCAGCTTCGGGGCCATCCGCCAGAAGCTCGCCGACATGGCCGTGCATGCCTACGTGACCGAGAGTGCGCTCTACCGCTGCAGCCGGGACATGGAGCTGGCCATTGAGGCGCTCAAGGCCGAAGGGGCCGACCACGCCAAAGCGCTGCTGAAAGGCGTGGAGCAGTTCGCCGCCGAGGCCGCGATCCTGAAGGTGGCCGGCAGCGAGACGTTGGACTTCATCGTGGATGAAGGCGTTCAGATCTATGGCGGCATGGGCTACAGCGCCGAAAGCCCCGTGGAACGCGCCTATCGCGACAGCCGGATCAACCGGATCTTCGAGGGCACCAACGAGATCAACCGCATGCTGACGGTGGACATGCTGCTGAAGCGCGCGATGAAGGGCCAGCTGGACCTGATGGGACCGGCCCAGGCCGTGGCCGCGGAATTGATGGGCATCCCCGATCCCGGGTCGATGCCCGGGATGACGGGGAACGAGGACCTTCTTGGCGATGAGAAGCGCATGGTGGCCAACTTCAAGAAAGCCGTGCTGATGGTGGCCGGCGGCGCGGCGCAGAAGCTGGGGCTGGAACTGGCCAAGCACCAGGAGACCCTGATGCACATCGCCGATATGGTGATCGATACCTACATGGCTGAGAGCGTGTTGTTGCGCACGTTGAAGCTCGCTTCGCTGAAAGGGAGTGAAGGGGTGACGGAGCAACTTGCGATGTGCCAACTGTACATCCACGATGCCGCGGACCGCATCCACAAATACGCCAAGGAGGCCGTGAACAACTTCGCCGACGGCGATGAGCAACGCGCCATGCTGATGGGCGCGAAACGCTTCAGCAAGAACACGAACCTGAACACCGCCGAACTGCGGAAGCTGGTGGCGAAGAAGATGATCGCGGAGGGGAAGTACTGCTACTGAGCCGCGGGGTTGGGCACAGCCTCACGGTCTCCACGACCAGCACAGGGCTGTTGCCTCTTGCGCGCCCTGCGGTCGCGACTTTCCTGAATTCTCAACCACGGATCCACACTGATCAACACTGATAAATGCGCGGTGCAGGCAGTGGACCTCGCCTTTGCGTCAGACACGCGGAGATCTTCGCGATCCGTGTCTATTCGTGTGGATCCGTGGTTCGCCCAAGTATTGGATAAGCGCCGCCAGGCGCAGTATTATAAGGCGATAGCCTTGACGACCAGCATCATACACAGGCCCTCATCCGTGTATCTTCGTGCATGCGCCCGCTCCTCTTCTTAGTCCAGTTGATCGGCACAACGGCGTCCGCCCAAACCTGGACGCAACTCCCCGATTTCCCCGGTACGGCGCGTGATGACGCGGCCTCCTTCACCATCAACGGCAAGATCTATGTGGGCACCGGCATGGAGGTGGGCTGGGGCCTTACCAACGACTGGTGGTGTTTCGACACGCAGACGGACACCTGGAGCGCCATCGCTGCCAT
>JAFDZG010000229.1 GCA_018267065.1 Bacteroidota bacterium | reverse complement strand
GGTGATGGCCTTCGTCTCCGTGTCCCGGTCACAGAACAGGTCCGGGGAGACATAGTTGTTGACGTTGAAGGGATTGTCCTCCTGCATGCCACGGCACCGGTCCGTTATGGCCGGTGTCATGCAAAGCTAAGGCAATGTTACCAATGATACATTACTAATTGATATTTAGTAATTAATCATTAGTAAGTAAACATTACTAATACGTTTTGCTCCCGCTGGTGCTCTCCCCATTGGCTGTCCCGGCCAGCCGTAGATCAGCCATTCCTCCAATACGCGGGCGGGGCGGGACCCAACGCACCGCCACCCGCTTCAATGGCTGTGCTCCCCCGTCCCCTTGGTGAGCTCGCTCAGCAGGTAGTACGCGCCCTTCACCACGATCTTGGCGTCCGTGGCCACGGGGTCCATGGGCGTTACCTCGGTGTAGCCCAGCTCGCTGGCGCCGGTGCGCACGGCCGTCATGGCGAAGGTGTTGGGCCCGTGCTCCACGAAGATGTAGTGCTCGTCGCCGTTGCTCACCACGGCGTCGTCCGGCAGGCTCCAGGCCGAGGTGCTGTCGGTCATGATCAGCGCGTCCACGTACATGCCCGCGAGCAGCTCCTCGCCGTTGTCGTCGAGCTTGGCATGCACCAGCACGGCTTGTTGATCGCTTTCGAAGGCCTTGTTCACGGCGAACACCGTGGCGGTGTGCCTGCCCACGGGCTCGCCGGCGTGGCCGAAGACCACCTGCTGTCCGGCATGCACGCGGGCCACGTCCTGCTCAAAGACGTTGAGGTCGATGTGCAGGCCGCTGTTGTCCACGATGCTGAAGAGCGGCTTGTTGGGCTCGGCGGATTGTCCCGTGGTGACGGTGATGTGCTGCACGTTGCCCGCGATGGGCGCGCGCAGGGTGAACGCGGAACTGACGTCCTGCGCGGTGAGCTTTTCGGGGTCGCTGCCGAAGAGCCGCAGCTTGGCGGCATTGGCGGCCTGCTTGGCCTGGGCCACGGCCAGGTCGGCCTGTGCGCGCTCCACGGTCTTCGTGGCGTTGATGCGTTCATCGTGCAGTTCCTGCTGGCGCTTGAGGTCGGCGGACAGGGCCTTGAGGTTGGCGCTGTTCTCCAGATAGTCCTGCTGCAGTTGCAGGTATTCGAGGCTCTCCAGCGTGGCCAGCACCTGGCCCTTGTCCACGTGCTGCCCTTCATGTACGGCCACGTTGCGCACGCGCGCGCCGAAGAGCACGCCCACCTCGGCGCTCTTGTCCGGCGGCAGCACCAAGCGGCCGTTGGCGCGCAGCGAGGTGGTGAGGCCACGCTTCTCCATGGTGCCGGTCACCAAGCCGATGGCCCTGACCTGCGCGGCCGTCAGGGCCACTTCGTTGCCGTGCACGGCTTCGGCGGCGTGGTCGTGTTCATCCTCCGCCGCGGTGGAAGGGGATCCCGCACAGGCGGTGAACAGGAGCGGGAAAAGAAGCAGCACCGGAAGGGCACTGCGGAAGTGGACCGGAAGGAATGCGTTCATCGTTGAATGGACTTATTGCCCCAGCAGGGCGTTGAGGTGGATCACGGAAAGGGCGGCCTGCAGGCGTGTGGCAAGCCGTTCGGCCTGGATGGCGCGGGCGCGGTCCATGGCCTGGAGCAGTTCGAGGTAGCCGGCATCACCGGCGTAGTAGGCGCGTTCGGCATCGTGGCGGATCGCGTCGGCCAGTTGGGCCCCGGCATCGTCGTAGTAGGCCAGGCTCCGGAGCAGCTGGTCCCTTTCGGCGCGCGTGCGTGCCAGTTCGGCGCTGCGGCTGCGGCGCACTTCCTCCAAATGCTGCTCGGCGATCTCGCTTTGGAGACGCGCGGCTTTCGTGCGTGCACCCTGCCCGCCGCCAGGCAAGGGGATGGAGGCCCCGAGCAGGTACCCGCTGAAGGGCGTGACGCCGTCGATGCTTTGCAGGAACGCACCGCCTTGAAGGCTTGGTGCCCATTGGCCGCGCTCCATCTTCCATGCGGCCTCGGCCACTGCGGCCTGTTGCGCGGCGGCGGCCACCACGGGATCATTGGCTGCTGCGGGAGCGGGTTGCAGCGCTGCGGTGCGCAAGGCCGTGCTGTCCGGCACCGCGCCGTTCAGCGCACCGGTCCATTGTTCCAGTTCCGCGGCATGGACGACGATGTTGGCCTGTGCCTGCTGCACCGCCAGGCGTGAACGGTCGGCGGCGCTGCGCGCGCTCATCATCTCCAAACGCCCGGTGGCGCCCGCATTGAACTTCCTTTCGGCGAACGCGGCCAATTGCTGCATGGCACTGTCGCCCTGCTGCAACAGCTTGGCGTAGGCAGTGGACATGGCCCATTGCAGGTAGGCGCTTGCGGTGCTTTCGCGCACGGCGGCCTGCACGCGGCCTTGGTCAGCTTCGGCCAGCCGCAAGCTTTCCTTCAGGTAGCGTGCGCGCTGCGCGATGGCGGTGGGGAAAGGGAGGCCCGTCACCGCTTGCAGGTTGTAGTCGTGCGCGGCGCTGTTGATCTGCCCTCCTTGGAACTGCGCACCCAGCGGTTCCAGTTGGAAGGCGGTCTTGCGCAAGGCGTCCTGCTGTTGCACTTCCAGCTCCGCCGCCGTGATGGCCGGGTGGCCGCGCAGGGCCCGTGCCACCGCGCTGTCCAGCGTCAGCACCGGCGCTTGCGCCTGCGCCGCCGTTCCGCCCAGCAGCAGCAACGCCACCAATGCACCGGGAAGCGGGAACCGCCCATCGTCTCTTTCACCATTCTTCCCCTCTTCACCTCTTCTCTTCTTTCTCCTCTTTCCCGCGAACACCAGATGGTACAGCACCGGCACCACGGCCAGCGTGAGCAGCGTGGAGGTGATCAAGCCGCCGATCACCACCGTGGCCAGCGGGCGCTGCACCTCCGCGCCGGGACTGGTGCTCACGGCCATGGGCAGGAAGCCCAGCGATGCCACGGCCGCCGTGGCCAGCACGGGCCGCAGGCGCACCAGCGTGCCGTGTACCACGCGGCCGGTGACGTCCGTTTCGCCCTCTTCCTTCAGGCGGTTGTAGTAGCTGATGAGCACGATGCCGTTGAGCACCGCCACGCCGAAGAGCGCGATGAAGCCGATGCCCGCGCTGATGCTGAAGTCCAGCCCGCGCAGCCACAGGGCGAACACGCCGCCCACGGCGGCCATGGGCACGGCGCTGAAGATGATCAGCGATTCGGCCAGTGAGCGGAAGGCGAAGTAGAGCAGCACGAAGATCAGCGCCATGGCCAAGGGCACGGTGAGCAGCAGGCGCGCGCTGGCCTCCTGCAGATTCTGGAACGTGCCTCCGTAGCTGACGAACCAGCCCGTGGGCAGTTTCAGGTCCTTGTCGATCAGCGCCTGGATGTCCTCCGCCGTGCTTTGGATGTCGCGCCCGCGCACGTTCGCTTCCACCACGATGCGGCGCGCGCCGTTCTCGCGGCTCACCTGCGCGGCCGCGCTCTCGAAGCGCACCTCGGCCAGCTGGCCCAGCGGGATCTGCTTGTTGCCGCCCGGCAGCGGCACCAGGATGTTCGCCACCTTGTCGGGGCCCGCGTCGCGCATGTCGGCTAAGCGCACCACCAGGTCGAAGCGGCGCTCGCCCTCGTACACCACGCCCGCATGTGCGCCGGCGAGGGCGGTGTTCAGAACGCGGTTCAGCTCGTCTATGCTCAGGCCGTACTGCGCGATGCGTGCGC
>JAFDZG010000228.1 GCA_018267065.1 Bacteroidota bacterium | reverse complement strand
GGCCACCAGGCCGTTGCCCAGCAGGAACATGCGCTTGAGCTTGGTGCTGTACAACCAAAGCGCCGTGGCGGAAAAAACCGGGATCAGCGCCAATGCGTATTGCCCGCTGCGCCAGGCCACGAAAAGGCCGATGAGCACACCAAGGCCTGAAAGCACCAAGTGCCCCAGCATGGCCACGCGGCGCTTTACCGATCGCCCCACGATCACGTTGTGCGGCCGGTTTACCCGGTCAATGCGCGTGTCGAAGTAGTCGTTGATCATGTTGCCGCCTGCCGCCACCAGCACGGTGCTCAGTACCAGCATCCAAAACAGCATTTCACCGAAAGCATGCCCGAACCGGTTGCCCGGTACTTGGGAAAAGAGGGTATGCCCCGCCACGGGCGACATGGACTGCAGCTCCGCGCTGCTGGTGTTCAGGTAGCCCTGCACCACGCCGTAGCGCATGGCCACCATCGTAAAGATGATGATCAGCAGGTTCAACGGGCGGGTGAGCCGCAGGAAATCCACCATGCTACCACGTATGCGCTTGCTCGGTGAGCCATTTGTCCTGCACCTTCATGGCTTGCTCCAACACGTCGCGCACGCATCCCGCGCCACCGGCAGCCCGCGATACATAGCGGCTGATGGCCTTTACTTCCTCGGCGGCATCGGCCGGGCAGCAGGGAAGGGCCACGCGCTGCATCACCCGCAGGTCCGGAATGTCGTCGCCCATGTAGGCGGTCTTGGAAACATCCAGGCCGGAACTTGCGGCCAAGCGGTCCATCAGCATGCTTTTGTCCGCTACCGAATGGTGGAATTCCTTCACGCCCAGCCGGGCAAAGCTCTCGGCCACGCCATCCGACACGCCGCCCGTTACAATGATGATGCGCAGGCCTTCTTTCAAGGCATGTTGCACCGCATAGGCATCGCGGGTAAAGAAGGTGCGCACGGGGTCCAGCCCGGGATGGAGCAGGACGTGCCCGGTGGTGAACACGCCGTCCACGTCGAACATGAACGTGCTGATTCCGGAAAGCAACTCCTTATAGGTCTTGGTGGTCACGGCTTTCGGGGTGATAGGTGTGGAGGATCAATTCGCTCAGTGCGGCGTACGCGCTGCGAAGTTCGGGTTCATCGGCCAATAGCTCCATTTGCAGGGCTATGGTCTTTACATCGCCGCGCCTGGCGGGGCCGGTAACGGCCTTGTCCGCATCCTTGGCGGCCTTGGCTGCGGCTGCGTTCCACAAGGGATGCAACAGTGCCGGGTCGATCTTGTGCCGTTGAAGCAGTCGTTCCGCCTCACGCAGCAGGAACACAGGGAAATTGGCCGCGAGCACGGCGCTCAAGTGCAGGCGCTGCCGTTTTCCCAATGGCAAGTGCTCCACCTGCCGTGATAAGCGGCTGGCAAGGGCCAGCAGAGCACCCAACGTGGCGGCATCTTCGGCATCCACCACCAGGGGAATCCCGGTGAAGTCCGCGGGATCGCCGGGACTGAAGCTGTGGATCGGCCACAAAACGCCGCGATGTGCATGCGGGGCCAGTAGGTCCAGGGACTTTGATCCGCTCAGGTGAATTACAGGGGTGCCATCCACCGGTAATTGCCCGGCCACTTCCGCAATGGCATCGTCGCTTACGGCGATGATCCGCAAATCCACCATGGGCAATTCACCGCCCAGCTTGCATGCGGGGCATTGAAGGGCTTTGGCCAAGGCATCCGTGCTTCCTTGGTTCCGGCCTGCCACACCGGCGATCCCGGTCCCGGAACGGACCAGTGCGTGGCCCAAGTGAAAGGCCAGGCGCCCGGTGCCAATGAGCAGAACGGAGGACATGGGGCACGAAGATCGGCATCGGGCGCCGCTCGTTGGGCCAAGGCATTGCAACTCACGCAGGGCCTTCGCTCCGAGATCCTGCGTCACCCAATGGCTCAAGCCGCTTTTTCCTTCCCGTTCTTCCTTGAAAGCACCCGGTGCCGCACGGCATGCAGGGTGCCCAAGGCCATCAGGATGCAGCCGATCCAGAGGATGTTGATGCCGGGGAAGAGGATGGCCTGCATGATCACGAATTCGCGCTCGCTCACGTTCAGGCCCACTTGGTTGCCCTTTACACTGGCCAGGTCGAAGCGCACGTTCAGTTCGGGGATGTCAAAGCCCTTGCTGCCCACGTTTTGCCCGTTGTGGTAAACCACTACCGGCTGTGCGCTGAACCAGCGGTGCTCATCGTAGAGGTCGCGCACGCGCATGTCCAGGATGTACACGGTAAAGTCGGGGCCGAGCCGTGCCATGGTCACGCTGTCGCGCACGGTGCGGATGCTGTCGATGAGGATCACGCATGTGGGCGTAACGATGGTGTCGCCGACGCTCTTCTCGTACAACCGGGCAGGCATATAGCCGTCGGTGGTGGTGTCCAGCTTGGCATAGCGGATGTGTGTATACAGGTCGCGCTGCGGCCAGTGCTTGGTGCTGGGCTCGGCCACGTTGCCGAACCGCGGGTTGAGCTGCACCATGGGGGCCAGCGAGAAATCCTTCGGGCCCGGTTGGTTCGGCCTCCAGAAAGGTGCGCGCCAAAGCTCGCGCCGGGAAAATGTTTCCACCGGTACCCAGTGGGCAGGCTGGTCCAGCAGGAACTCATTGCCGGCGGTGTGGTTGTCGCGTGCCACAAAAAGCGAGTTCCGCAACCGCACGGTATCGCCGGCCTGGTACTGGGTGGGCACCGCGCGGAAATAATCCATGTCGTATTTCAAGTTCACACCCTCCTGGTGCTTGCCGTTGAAGGTGACGAAGAACTCGCCCACGGGCACGGTGTCGCCGAGGTAGAGCAGCATGTCCTGCCCGTCGTTGAAGTCCTTGTTCAGGTAGCTCAGCACCGGTCCCGATGTGTTGCGGCTGATCTTCTGCTCGCGGCTCATGCTGATCAATGCGCCGAGCAGGATCATGGAGAAGCCTATGTGCGCCATGGAAGGCCCTGCCTTCGCCATGTTGCCCTTCAGGATCGCCGGGATGTAGAACAAGTTGGCCAGCAGGGCGAAGGTGGAAGCGAAGAGCAGGGCCACCATGTTGGCTTCCACCAGGCGGTAGCCCAAGATCCACGTGCACACGGCGGTGATCAGCACCGCACCGATGAAGGAGTAGCGCAGCTCGCGGAAGAATTTCTTCCGGTCCGTTTGCTTATAGCGCAGGTATTGGCCGATGGCCACCAGCATGGCCACGATGAAAGCGAAGGGGATCTGCCACTTGTTGAAGTGCGCCTTGGCTTCCACGGGGGGAGCGAGCTTGGCTTGCGCAAGGTCGTGCGCCCAGCCCCAGCCTGTGGCGTTGTGCAGGCTTTCGAAGGCACCCTTGAACGGCGCCAACAGCAGGTTGAACACCGGCATGGACGTGCTGAAGGTGATCTGTGCGGCACTGAGCAGCAGCACCAGCGAGCCGATGAAGAGCCAGAATTCGCGGCTTAGCAACTGCTCTTCCTCGGGATGGTGGTAGCTGCCCTTGCGGTAGGCCACCACCATCATGGCGATGCTTACCGCGCCAAACAGGATGATCGCCGGTACCTGCACCTTCAAGGCCACGCCCAGCACCAGCATCACCACGGAAAGGCCGATGTAGTACCACCGGTCCGTGCGGTCGCGGTTCAGCATGGCCACGGACAAGGCCACGAAGCTGAGCAGGAAGATGAGCAGCCCCGCGAGCATGCCTTCGCCGGTGAAGCTGTGTACGCTGGTGTCGCCCAGCACGCCGCTGCGGGTAAGAAAGGTGCTGTAGAGCACCAGGATGAAGGTGATCAACGCCAGAAAGAGCGTGGTAAACAGCGAAGTGTCCTTGCGTTTGTTGATGAGCATCAGGTGCCCTGCGCCCACCAAGGTGAGCCACGGTACAAGCGATGCGTTTTCCACCGGGTCCCATGCCCAAAAACCGCCGAAGCTCAAGGATTCATAAGCCCACGCACCGCCCAGCAAAATGCCGGTGCCCAGCACGGCAATGCTGAAGAAGGTCCAGGGCAGGGCAGGGGCCATCCACTCTTTCAGCCGCCGCGTCCAAAGCCCCGCAATGGCGAATGCAAATGGCACCAAGGTGGAGGCGAACCCCAGGAACAATACCGGCGGGTGGATCACCATCCAGTAGTTCTGCAACAGCGGGTTCAGGCCGCGCCCGTCCTTGAACTGCGGGATCATGGCCAGGTAGTTGGGCAGGTGGGTCCAGGGCAATCCCACGTTCTCGGAAAGCTCGCGCACCAGCAGGAACGGGCTGCTGCCCACACGTGCCCCGAACACGTACACGCCCAACAGCATGGTGGAGAGGAACACCTGCACCAGCGCAAACACCGCCAGCACCGGGCCTTCCCAGTTCTTGGCCTTCCAGATCAGCAGGTTGCCCAGCACCATTGTCCAGAAGGTCCACAGCAGAAAGGAGCCTTCTTGGCCTTCCCAGAAGCAGCTGGCGATGTACCGCAGAGGCATTTCCGTGTTGCTGTGCTTCCACACATAGTCATACTCGAACCAGTGGTTGAAGAGCATGATGAACAACGTGGCCACGATGCCCACCACCGCTGCGGAATGCACCCTGAACGCGGCGCGGCCCACAGTGCGCCACCCGAGGTCCTTGGTGCGCGTGTGCAGCGCGTAGGTCACCAAGGCCAACAAGGCACCGGTAAAGGAGAGGATGGTGAGCCAATGCCCTAGCTGTCCCGCCCAGGCGTGCTCACCGATGTACTGGATGGATTTGTCCACGTTGAATACCGGTCAGGCAACCGGGTTTACAGGTGAATGGGGCCGTACCAAGTCCGGAAGGGGAGAAACTGCGGCTGAAAAGGCGAACATCAGAGCCCTGCGGTGGTCACCTTGTTCTCCTCGTTGTACTTGCTGGGGCACTTCAGCAGCATGTCCTTGGCGTGGAACTCACCGTTGGCATCAGCCTCGCCGATCAGCACCAATCGCTCGGAGCGTTCCAAGTCCTGCGGTTTGGCCATGGCCAGGTTCACCTTGCACTTGCGGCCGTTGAGGTCCACCATGGAGAACTGCGTAAGGCTGGCGTTCACGCTGGGTTCGTACACAATGGGCTGCGAACGGTCCAAGGTGCCCACCACGTGGAATTCCTTGCCGGGCTTGGCAAACGCTTCGTTCAAATTGGCATAGCTGCTGCTGTCGCTCAGCGATCCGATCAAGGCCGCGATCGCCACGGCGATGATCACCAGCGCAATGATGTGTGAACGTTTCATGGTTTTTCAATTTGCCAATTCTTCAATTCGCCAATTTGCCAATTCGCCAATTTGCCAATTTGCCAAAGTGTCAACTTGCCATCATCCATTGCTAATTGGCGAATTGCGAATTGCCCAATTTCACTTTTTGTCTTTGGCGTTCTTCTCCAACTTCCCGATCCGCCGGTCCAGTGCGAACATCCAGATGGCTATGCCGATGAGCACCGCGCCCACCACCATCACCACCGTGTTGATCTTGCCGGATGCGAACATCCGTTCCTGCAGCCAGCCCGGCGCCTCGGATGCCGCGAAGGTACTCACGGGCCATGCCAGCAGGGCCATGACGGCCATCAGGGGCTTAACGATCGTTAGCTTCATCAGCAATGGAAATTAAGCGCGCCGTGCGCAGGTGCAAGGTGTAGGCCCACACGCCCAGGAGCACCCAGCCGGTGACCGCCGGGTAGAACACGGCCCGCAGGCTGCTGTCCAGGTCGTATTGGCTGAAGGCGGGGTTGCCGCCGTTGCCGGGATGCAGTGAGTCGGTGAGGCGCGGCAGCACCATCAGGAACACCATCATCAGCACGTACGCGAAGATGTTGTAGATGGCCGCCAAGCGTGCTCGCTTGTGCGGATCGGGCACGGAACCGCGCAGGATCAGGTAGGCCGCGTAGATCAGCACCGTTACGGCCGCGCCGTTCAGTTTGGGGTCGCTGGTCCACCAATCGCCCCAGGTGGCGCGTGCCCAAATACTGCCGGTGATCAGGCCCAGCGCGGCAAAAAGCAGGCTGGTGTCCACTGCGGAAAGGGCCATGCGGTCATGTGCCAGGTTGCCTTTGCGAAGCACCAGCAGGCTCTGCACGAAGGCGATGGTCATCAGTACCATCATGGTGAACCACATGGGCACGTGGAAGAACAGGTTGCGGATCGTTTCGTTCAGGATGGTGCGGTTGGGGAAGGAGAAGCCGGAGCGCTCCGTGGTGGAAACCGTGCATCCTGCACCTTGCAGGTCCTTGCCAAGTTCTTCGGTGAAGAAGGCGTCCCGCAGCACCACCGGGCCGTCCGTGGCATCCCATGCCCAAAGGCTGGTCATGTTGGACCGCAGGCCGGGCGGAACGTTGAAGGTGGCCTGGAGCAACACATCCGAATGCACGTCCACCGCCGCCGCACACACGCGGTAGCCGTCATTTTCCAGCCAGACCTGCGGGGTTTCCTTGGTGAAATGCGTGTTGTAGCCGGTGGCCCCCACGGTGATCGGGCCTGGGGCAATGCGGTCCAAGGAAGCATATACCAAGGCCGGGCCCAAAGGGGTGTGCAATCCAACCAGCACCACGTAGAGCAAGAGCACCACGGAAAGTCCCTTCCACCACCAGCCTTTCATCAGTCGCGCCAAAGGTAGGGGAAGAGCAGCCAAGCCAATGCGACGGTGATCAGGTCGATCAACACAAGCCACAAAACATACTGGCCCGTGACATTCCAGCCCATGCCGTCCAAGGCGAGCTTGCTGGCTTTCATCAGGCTGAGCAGCATGGGCAGCACAATGGGGAAGCCCAAGATCGCCATCAGGCCGATGCCGTTGCCCGCGCGGGCAGCCAGGGCAGCGATCAGGGTGAGCACCAAGGCGAACCCGGTACCGCCGATCACCACCACCGGCAGGAAGATGTCCAGTCGCGCCGCTTCCAAGGGAGCTCCACCAATGAAGAGGGCGTATGCGCCGAGGCTTAACAAGCTAAGCACGGCCATGATCAAGCCGTTGTACAGGGTGCGGGCCAGCACCACGCTGCGCGGCGATGCCAGGGTGTAGAGGTAGAGCTGGCGGCCTTGGTTCTCCCGTTGGAAGCTGCGTACCAGCGCATTGAAGGCCGCAAACAGCAGGATGATCCAAAACAGCGCGTTCCAGATGGGCACCTCCGTGAGGTGGCGCACCCCGTGGTAACACACATAGATCGTGCTTACCACATACAGCGCCATACTGCCCCACACGTGCTTTTGCCGGCGGTCCAGTTGCCATTCCAGCCGCAGCAGGTGGGCGATCTCGGCGGTGCGCATCGGGGCGCGAAGGTAGGATCCACCATGGCGATGCCGTTGTTCTTCACCGCCCGATCGTGGACATCGCGCCGCTGTGACCATCTACCGGTTTCATTGCCCGGACCACCTTTGCCCGCATGCCCCTGCGCATCAGCTACGCGCCGTACCGGCTGCTCTTCAAGCACCCGTTCGAAACGTCGCACGGCGTGCGCGATGGTACGGACAGCATTTTTATCCGGGTGGAAGAACAGGGTGTGGCAGGCTATGGGGAAGTCACCTTGCCACCGTATCTGGAAGAGAAGCCCGAGCAGGTGATCGAACGCCTCAGGGCCATTGCTTCGCTGCAACCGACTTCGGTGGAAGAACTGATGGTTCTTTTGAACAATCCGCAGCGGTTCGGCTCAGGGGCCATGGGCTGCAGGAATGGCCTGCATACCGCTTCAATTGATTTATATGGTAAGCGTGATAACATTCCTGTTACACAATTAATTAAAGTGCTTAATCTGAGAACACCTATAACACTGGTTACATTGGGCATTACGCCTGCGGCGGAGGTGGAAAGGAAGCTCAGGGATTTGCCTCAAAGCGGTGGGCTGAAGCTGAAGGTGGGGCACGCTGTATCGGCGGGAATGATCTTGAAAGTGAAGGAGTTGGACCATAGACCCGTGTTCTTGGATGCCAACCAAGGACTGGGGTCGGTGGAAGAAGCATGGGCCTTGGCTGGATGTGCGGGTGACCGACTGATTGGTTTGGAACAGCCTTTTCCGACTTCTAAGCCTTTGATACAGCGTGAGCTACAAGAGAAACATGAAACTTGCGTCTATGGAGATGAATCCATCCATGATATAGTTCAACTGAAAGATGCATTAGGTCAGTTTAATGGCGTGAACATCAAGCTGATAAAGTGCGGCGGATTGGACCGGGCGAAGGCCATGGCAAACCAGGCAGCGGAATTAGGCATGAAGGTGATGCTCGGCAGCATGAGCGAAAGCTCACTGGGCTGCACGGCCATGGCACATCTGGCTGGCCAAGCCGATTTGCTCGACCTGGACGGGCCGTGGTTGATCAAGAATGATCCATTTGTGGGGATGGACTTGCGCAACGGTAAGTTGATTATGCCGGACAAACCGGGTATTGGAGCGGTGCTCAAGGCAGAGCTGGATTTCATCCCTATTTGCGCATAATTTATACTTTGGTTATCCACCTTTCCTTAATCCTCAACACATTGGCCGGCCAGCGGGCAAATCCCATCCTGCCAGCTCCTGCAACTGCAATTGATCCTGCATCACTTCCAAGCCTTTTCAAGCACCTTGGCCAACAGGTAAACCCCTGCGATCACCATAGCCGAGCTTACCAGAACGCTTACCATTTGCCCATTCTTGTAGTTCTTGTACTGGTTATCCGTCAGCCGCCCGCTGCGGTACATCAATTCCATGAATTCATCCTGTTGCGCCGGGCTGGCCTGCTTATAGCTGACCAACTTGTGAAGCTCGGTGAGGCGCACAAGCTCAGCCCCCGTTATTTCCCTTGGCATGGTAGTAGTGCTGTTCAAGGGCGCTGATGCGCTGGTCGTGGAGTTCGTTGAGGTGAAGGAGGGTTCCATTGTTCAACTGGTTTTGTTGCTCAAAGGTCTCCTTCAGGCTCCGTTGTTCGCTGCGGATGCGCTCCATTTCAATTTCCAAATGGTGTATCCGCTTCAATTGCGCCCGGTCCATGCGCCACATGGCCGCCACGCATGTGGCGCTGGCCGTGGCTACGGTTATGGCGGTGGCCCAATCCAGCATCACTTCAGCCGTTTCAGTTCCGTGCGCAT
>JAFDZG010000227.1 GCA_018267065.1 Bacteroidota bacterium | reverse complement strand
CCCCCTCTATTGGCCCAAGTATGCCTGAACGAGGAAGAACTTCCTGTTCCTCCATCCATGCTCGGCGGCGGTGGGGGCTTTTACGAAACACGGCATGGCCGGTATTTGCCAACGCGTGGAGCCTTGCGTGTGCTGGTGGTTCTCGTGGAGGTGGACTACCAAACCCCGGGTGAGCCGGACCCCACTGGCACGAACGGCTATCCCGGCTGGCCCGCTCATCAACTGCCGGTTTGGTTGGATAATGCCGATCCGACCGAGAACCTCTTCGACAGTGAAGTACTGCCCTCACCGCAGGGATCCGTTACCCGGTACTATCAGCAAGCTTCTTCTGGCGCACTCCACGTCATTGCGGACTATTTGATGGCGCCCACCAACAACGGTATTTTCTCCGTGCCCAGTTCCACCGGGTATTTCCCATCATTAGGGCCGGTGATCGCCGTTGTGGACTCCGTGGTGAATGGTAATTTCAATACCTATTTTCAGCATGGAATAAATGATTTTGACCACTTTACCATCAATGGCTCAGCAACCGCAGGCTTGGAAAAGGTGAATCCCAGCACAGAGAACCCAGCCATCTACGATCACCTCTGCTTCATATTCCGGAATTCACGGAACCGAAAACTTGTCGATACGGTCTACGTCTATACGGAAATGGACCAAACTGGCTCCACAGCCCCTGGGTCACCGGGCAGCATTGCAGGCCATGCATCAAATACATACAGCCGTTTTGCAGCCTATAACAAACGGCCCACCGACATCTTTCGCCATGAGTTCGGCCATAACCTCTACGGTGGCAATAAATTCCACTATGCCGGTGGTGGTGATGGCACATCCGGGATGTATTGGGTGTCGTATTCCGGCGGCTGGGGCAACATGGGCCTTCACAACTGTTCCATAGAATCCTGGAGCGCCTGGGACCGGTTGCAAATGGGCTGGAAAAATGTGGGGCAGGTGAACCAGATCGCCGCACGCAACCCCGGCAACACCAGTGAGGCCAACGGGGAATTGGATGCTTCCGTCCCAAGTGATGCCGGCACCTACGTGCTACGCGATTTCGTGCAAACAGGAGATGCCATCCGCATCAAGCTGCCTTTCACCGACCCCGTGAACGAATATCCCGAGTACCTCTGGGTGGAGAACCACCAAGGGAAAGTTGTGAACAATTGCCCTCGGCAAGGCAGCACAACTGCCCCGTGCCTCGTCTAACTCTTAGCAACACCCTTCCGCCATGCGCCACTTGATTCTCCTCTTCGCCTTGGCCTTTGCCTACACCGCCACCGCCCAGCCCACCTGGCGCTTCCACCTCGCCTTTGAGGATGGGACCGGGGCGAGGGATACGATATGGTTTGTCTTTGATACAACAGCAACTCTCGGGTCTGGTGTACCTGATTACGAGTTAGGTGAAGGTGCGGTACAAATGGATTTGGATAGCTTTAACGTTTGGATTCTGAATCCTCCTCCTCACGCAGGGTCTCCCCCTTCGGGGACCCTGCGCTACAACCAAGCCACAGTTGTGAACAAACGCCCAGCACCAAGCAGCGAAAAATCCCCATACCTTGTCTAACCGCAGAGTTACCCCAAAGCAACCCTTCCTGCCATGCGCTTCCTCCTCCGGCACCGTAGCACTTTAGTGAAGGTGACCCTCCCCCTCCTCGCCTTGGCCCTTGCCTCTACCACCACCGCCCAGCCCACCTGGCGCTTCCACTTGGCCTTTGAGGATGGGACGGGGGCGAGGGATACGATTTGGATGGTGTATGATACATCTGCGACTACGGGTTCTGATTCAAACCCGCAGGTTGATTACGCTTTAGGGGAAGGAGCTGTTACAATCGATCAATCGACATTTAATGTGTGGACTTGGAATTGGGATGAAGACTCTACGGATACCCACGCTTTTCCATACAGTTGGTACCCGATTTTTGATGGCACCCTGATCGATGCGATCAATTGGGTGCCTCCGATGACCATTCGTTGGGACACCAGTTTGTTCCATGCGCCGTATTTGCCATTTACGCAGGGGGACATTAACCATGCCTATATGGATGGTAATTATTTTTTTTCCACTCCAATGATGGAGGTAAAAGCGGGTTTAACATGCTGATTTCTGATAGCGTAGTGGTGGATGTAGATTCCCAATCCCTCTTCCCGTTCAGTGTCTATTTTTCCGGGGAGGGAAACACAATTGGCATAGCCGATGCCGGAATACCGAAAAATTGCAAAGTGTGGCCGAACCCCGCAAACCACTTTATTCATGTAGCCTGCACCAATCCTATTGGGCTGATTTCCGTCCAAGATCAGTTGGGCAGAACGGTTTTACCGGAAACCCGGTGGACCCATGCACCAAGTCAAACATTGGATGTCTCGTCCTTGGCCCAGGGCACCTACCACATTATCCTGGAATCACATCAAAACCCACCACGCCATGCAACGTTTCAAAAAGTTGAGTAGCTTGTTCGGATGTCTGCTGGTTGCGGCAACTACGGCCAACGGGCAATGCATGTATGAGGATTCGCCTTCTGGCGCGGGCCAGTCCGGAGGTGGGCAACAAGGCGGCCAATTATTTGAAAGCCAAAATGGCCGGTATGTATATCCTCATGGGGAGTTGCGGGCCTTGGTCATCCTGGTGGAATTGGATTATACGGACCCCCGATGATGATCCCGCCTTGACCGGTACGGACCATTGGCCCGCACATGCTTTGCCCGAATGGGTGAACAATTCGAACCCGCAGCTCAATCTGTTCGATGCAGACCCAAGTGCTTCACCGAACGGGATAGTGACCCGCTACTATCACGACGCTTCTTCCGGTAATTTCACTTTTTTGGCGGATTATCTGGTTCCGGCCAATGGGAGTATCTTCCATGTGTCGTCTACCAATGGCCTAGTGAACAACTGGCAAGCCACGAGCGCAACAATTGCCGCCGTGAACGCCCAACTCGGAAGTACCTTGAATACGGTGTTCAATCACAACAGCATAGATGATTTTGATCAGTGGATCCTATCCAACACGGACGGAGCACTAAACGGCCCTGGATTGATCAAGACGAATTCCAACCAAGAATCCCCAAGGATGTATGACCATGTTGTCTTGATCTACCGCAACGCATTGGACCTGAGCAGTGGCAATGGAAATGCCAGCAATTCGAGCATTGGGTCAGTAGGGGGTTATGGATCAAACACGTACAGCAAATTCGGTGGGAATCGTGCTCCGGTGAACATCATGCGCCACGAGTTTGGGCATCTATTGTATGGTCCGAACAACTTCCACACGGCAGGCGGGGGCAGATTGGTTGATGGGCGCCAGTATTTCATCACCCGCAGCAGCGGCTGGAGCAACATGGGCTTGGCCAACTGCTCCTTGCTGTCCTGGAATGCGTGGGACCGCCAGCGCATGGGCTGGAAGGCCGATGACCAAACCTTTGAAATTTCAGCGCGCAAACCCGACATGACCGAGGATAACGGAGATCTGGATGCTTCTGTTCCAGCGGATGCCGGCACGTACATCCTCCGCGACTTTGTCACCAGTGGAGATGCCCTACGCATCAAGTTACCCTTCACTGATCCGAACACGGAATACCCTGAGTTTCTATGGGTGGAAAACCATCAAGGTACAAACCTGAACGGGAATTCCTTTGACAAATGGATACATGAGCCTGATCAGTGCATTCAAGGAATAGTTCCGGGCGTACAGATGTATGTGCAGATCGACAAGGAGATCAGGCAATCCTCATCATTGAGCGACATCTACTCAGGACCAGGGGATTACATCCGGCCACTTGATGCCATTGGCCATGTTGATGAACACTTCAACCCGACCACACAAAACACAACGTGTGTCTGTTGGGAATGTCCCAAGTATCCGTTCGTCCGTGGAGCAGCCAACCCGCTCACGGGATCGGCCGATCGTCATTTCGTTTCCCAAGACTTGAACTTCAATAATGCCTTGACATCCGGGGATTACCGGCTCAACGACATGGAGGACCAGGGCGGCACAATTCAAGACCACCTCTACACCCTGGGCAACGCCCGCCAGGTCTTCACCCTCAACGGCAACTACAATGTAGGCGTAGGCACCAACCCCAGCAGTGCCACATTGATGAACAGCGTGGGCTATGACCTTGATAATTCACCCAACAAAAACCTCCGCCGCATATACCTCAACGGCGTTTCCGTGGAGCTGGACACGATGTATGCCGATGGCTCCATCCAAGTGCAAGTGCGCTTTGACGATGTGGACGTAAACAGCGATGCGCGCTGGTGCGCGGACGAGATCCAACTGAACCCGGTGGCCACAACCACGGGCTACTCACTCAATGTGACCGCCGGGAACACCATCACCTTGGACCGGGGCACCACGGCTACAAGGCGGAGCAGCCCTGAAACCTGGAACGGCCAGCCCGTCTTCACCAGCCCCACACTGATGCGCTGCCCGGCCAACACCTGGCTGAACCTGGCGCCCGGAGGCGGTTTTGTGGTGGACAACGCCAGCACATTGAGGCTGGAGAGCGGCAGCCGCATGGATGTGGGCAACGGGGCCGTGCTCCGTGTAAAACGCGGCGGCAAACTGGAACTTTTGGGCGGCTCGGTGCTGAACATCCTGCCAGGCGGGCAGGTGATCATTGAGGAGGATGTGCCGAACGGCAACGACGGCCACCTGCTATTCTACCCCAACGCGCGCATCAACATGGAGGCTTCCAACAGCGTGCTGGAGATAGCTGGCATGCTGGACATCCAGGACAATGCCACCTTCACCACCAGCCGCAGCGGCGACCCCTACACCACCTACGGCGTGGTGAAGTTCACCAACACGGACCAGCCCAGCTACAACGTGACGGCGGGCACGAACACGCGCTTCGTCCTCAAGGGCACGGGTAGCAGCAACCGCATCCTGCACGTGCAGCAGGAAAGCCTCTACGGCCCGCCCCAGCTGGTGGAGTTCAGCCTGATCAACGGCAAGGCCACCTTGGCCGACAACACGCGCATTGTGCCGCCGGTTACCAATGCGGCTACGGTGAAGTTCATCAATGCCACCGTTACCAGCAACACCGGCCTGCGCAACACGCACCTGGGTGTGCGCCTGAACGGGCAAGCCCTGCTCACGCTGAGCAACAGCACGTTCAGCAAGGGCAACTACGGGGTGTACAGCTACAACAGTACGCTGGGCAATTCCCCGGTGCCCCAATTCTGCAGCTTCATTGACTGCAACACCGGCATGTACAACTACGACAAGGGGATCAAGGCCATCAGCTGCAAGTTCGATAAATGCACCGATGGCCTGGTGTGCGTGCAAATGGCACACACCTCCTACCTGAATGATTGCAGCGCCCAAAAGAACGCCCAAACGGGAGTAAGCTTCCAAGGCAGCTCCACCCTGAACGTGACGAACCCGGCGTTCAACTACAATACCGTTGGTTTGTCCATAGGGGGAGCCACCGCCGTGGTGGCTTGCGGATCGGTGAGCCTGAACAAACGCTGCGGTTTTTTGGTCCACCACGGCGGCACCCTGCGCATGGACGACAACCATAGCGGGCATGACCCCGTTACCGCCGTGAAGAACGGCACGTCCATCCTGTGCCAGCAGGCCAACAACGTGTACTTGGACCTGGGCCAGAACAGCTTGAAGCCCATGGTTACCGGTGCGCAAAACTCCCTCTTTGG
>JAFDZG010000226.1 GCA_018267065.1 Bacteroidota bacterium | reverse complement strand
TTGTTCTTCTTGTACTCCTCCAGAAAAGGCTCCAAGTAGGCCACGGCCTTCTTCATCACGCGGGCGCTCTTCACCACTTGCGGCAGGAACATCTTGCCCGCGCCGAAGAGGTCGCCCACCACGGTCATGCCCGCCATCAGCGGCCCTTCGATCACCTTCACGGGGTCCTTCAGCTCCTTGCGCGCTTCCTCGGTGTCCTCCACGATGAAGTCGGTGATGCCATGCACCAGCGCGTGGCGCAGGCGGTCGTTCACGGGCTCCTTGCGCCAGGCGAGGTCCTGCACCTTGGCCTGCTTGCCGTCACCGCGGAAGCTCTCGGCGAGCGTCACCAAGCGTTCCGTGGCATCGGGCCTGCGGTCGAAGAGCACATCCTCCACGTGTTCCAGCAGCTCCTTGGGGATCTCGTCGTATACGCCGATCTGTCCCGCGTTCACGATGCCCATGTCCATGCCCGCCTGGATGGCGTGGTAGAGGAAGGCGGTGTGCATGGCTTCGCGCACGGGCTCGTTGCCGCGGAAACTGAAGCTGATGTTGCTCACACCGCCGCTCACCAGCACGCCAGGCAGGTTCTGTTTGATCCACTTCACCGCAGCGATGTAGTCGATGGCGTAGCGCGCATGCTCGGTCATGCCCGTGGCCACGGTGAGGATGTTGGGATCGATGATGATGTCGTGCGCGGCGAAGCCGACCTTCCGCGTGAGCAGGTCGTACACGCGTTGCGCGATCTCTATGCGCCGCTCGTAGCTGTCGGCCTGGCCCTGTTCATCGAAGCACATCACCACCACCGACGCGCCGAGGCGCTTCACGATGCGGGCCTGCCGCAGGAACTCCTCCTCCCCTTCCTTCAGGCTGATGCTGTTGGCGATGCCTTTCCCTTGCAGGCATTTCAGGCCGGTCTCGATCACGGCGAACTTGCTGCTGTCCACCATCACGGGAACCTTGGCGATGTCCGGCTCGGCGGCAATGAGGTTGAGGAAGGTGCGCATGGCCTGCACACCGTCGATGAGGCCCTCGTCCACGTTCACGTCGATGGCCTGGGCGCCGTTCTCCACCTGCTGCCGCGCCACGCGCACGGCTTCGGCGTAGTTGCCCTCCTTGATCAGCCTTCGGAACTGCGCGCTGCCGGTGATGTTGGTGCGCTCACCGATGTTCACGAAGTTGGAACCGGGGAAGATGCGGAGCGGCTCGAGGCCGGAGAAGGTGGGGATGGTCATTTCAATGCGGGTTCACCACAGAGGCACAGAGGGCACGGAGAAGAGGATGTAGAGGTCAGCATTCCCGATAATGAAGTTCAGCTAGTTCAGTGTGGATCTTGATACCCCGAGCAAATCCATCGAGGTCGGGGAAGAGCATCTGTTCCCGTATTCCCAACAAGAACAGTTCACGGCGTATTCCATCAGCCGCTTCCGCGTCGAATTCAATCCTTGTAATATCATGAGGGAACCGATCATCTTTCTCGATGACCAACTCCTCATTCGGAACCGGCTGGATGGTGAATAGGCCCGACTGTCCAGCAATCCTCGAGGCAATATGCGGTGGGTAGAGGACGCCGACCTTGCCATAGGCAAATGGGTCCAGATCTTCGATGGTGTTGATGTAGTTGCAGAAGTGCAACACGTACACGGCTGCACCATTCTCATTGACTGGAAGAATTCTTCCTCCGGCCACTTTGGGTTGCGTAGCGAAGTACAGAGCAACAAGGGGACTGCTGGTCCAATCGAGCAACCGTGTCTCCAATCCATGATGCTGTGCAACAGCCAACCAATCCCAGTCGTTTGTTGGAAGATTGTTCAAGGTCGCATGTGCTCGTCGCTTGAACTGTTGGAACAATTCAATTTCATCATCGAGGTTGTAATTGTCTCGACGTCCAATTGTAGGTATCAACTTGTGGTTCACACGGTCTGTCACTCCGCGGTACACGTGATGGCCACAAGTGCAGTTTGAGCACACATAACGTGTAAAGTCGGACAGGGATTTGATGATAACCGAATCAGTGGACATCGACGTAATCTATTGCGTGAGTGATCGCAGAGGCAAGCACGTAATCGAGGAGGAACGACGAGTACGGACTTGCAGGCCCGGGTCCACGCCCGGGCTATACTCCAAGCGCGACCCCGAGGACCCTGAGCGGAGCCGAAGGGTGCGAGGGGGCACACCCAAAGCCATCACCAAGGGTCTTCCGCATTCCCCTCTGTGTCCTCTGTGCCTCTGTGGTGAATCTTTCATCCAGGTATCTCTGTGTTCTCTGTGTCTCTGTGGTGGTGTATTCATACTACTCTCCTTCCTCGAGGTATCCGTTCATGACGCGTTCCAATCCGTCGATCAGCTTGGTCGTATTGAAGTTGATCAGCAAGCCGAGCTTCTTGTCGGCGAGCTTCAAGTATGTCAACAGTTGGGCCGTATGAATGGGATGAAGCTCCTCAACGGCTTTGATCTCGACGATGACCCTGTTCTCAACAAGCAGGTCGATGCGCAGGTTGTTCGTCAACTTTTCACCACGGTAAACAATGGGTACGGCGACTTGTTCCTCCGCTTGCAACTTCATCGCCTTGAGTTCGGCCAACAAGCACGCTTGATACACGCTCTCGAGAAGGCCCGGTCCCAACTCTCGATGGACGGCAATGGCTGCCTTGATGATGAGGCTCGATACTTCGTTATGCGTCATCCCGACCTTCTCTGTGCCCTCCATCCTTCTGTCGTGGATCTTTCAGCCAGTTTTCTCTGTGTCCTCTGTGCCTCTGTGGTGAAGTACTCATGCCAGTACAGGCTGCACACGTGGCGTATGTTTCCCCGCTTCCTTCGCCAGCGCCGCGATATGCTCCGGCGTGGTGCCGCAGCAGCCGCCCACGATGTTCACCAAGCCGTCCTTCATGAACTCACCTACCAGGCGCGCGGTGACCTCCGGCGTTTCGCGGTATTCGCCCATCTGGTCGGGCAGGCCGGCATTGGGGTACACGCTCACTAAGCAAGGGGCCTGTTCGGCGATCACCTGCAAGTAGGGCCGCATTTGGGCCGCGCCCAGCGCGCAGTTCAGGCCGATGCTGAAGAGCGGCACGTGGCCCATGCTGATCAGGAAGGCATCGATGGTCTGGCCACTGAGGGTGCGCCCGCTGGCATCGGTGATGGTGACGCTGCACATCAGCGGGAGCCGCGTGCCGCGCTTGTCGAACACTTCTTCAATGGCATAGAACGCGGCCTTGGCGTTGAGCGTGTCGAAGATGGTCTCCACCAGCAGCAGGTCCACGCCGCCCTCCATCAGCGCGTCCACCTGCTCGGTGTAGGCGGTCACGAGGTCGTCGAAGCTCACGGCGCGGAATCCAGGGTCGTTCACATCCGGACTGAGCGAAGCCGTGCGGTTGGTGGGGCCGATGGAACCGGCGACGAAGCGCGGCTTGCTTGGGTCTTGCGCGGTGAACTTCTCGCACGCGGCCTTGGCCAATTGCGCCGAGCGCAGGTTGATCTCGCGCACCAAATGTTCGCACTTGTGCTCCGCTTGCGCAATGCTGGTGCCGCTGAAGGTATTGGTCTCGATGATGTCCGCACCGGCCTCCAGGTATTGCTCGTGGATGCGCGTGATGGCCTCCGGGCGCGAGAGCGAGAGCAGGTCGTTGTTGCCTTGCAGCAATACGGGGTGCTGCCCCATGCCCTTCGGGTGGAAGTCCTCCTCCTGCAGCTTCAGGCGCTGGATCATGGTGCCCATAGCGCCATCGAGGATGAGGATGCGCTTTGCGGCGAGTTGTTCGAGGGAGGGCATGAGGTGCGAGGGTCGAAGGGTGATAGGGTGCGAGGGAAGTATGGTGTTGCAGGATCTTCCAGAAAACGAAAAAACCCCATCCGACAGCCGGATGAGGTGCATGCGCATGCAGGGAAGCGCGGGTACCTGATCACGGCTCATCTTCGTGTTGGTACCGCCCCTCGCCCTTCGGCTCCGCTCAGGGCATCGGTGCGGCAACAACAACTGGATTTGGCACCTTCCCGATGGGTTCCCACCGGACGGTTGCCAAGGCATCACAGGGCCAGTCCCTCCGCCTTTCTGGATAAGCTCAATTGGAAAGAACGCGGCGCAAAGGTATGCAACGGAGAGGTTGCAGAGAAAGCCGACTTATGGCCTCACGCGAAG
>JAFDZG010000225.1 GCA_018267065.1 Bacteroidota bacterium | reverse complement strand
CTTTCGCGGATCAGGCGCACCTTGCTGTTGCGGGTGATCTTGCCTTCCAGCACGTAGCAGCCGGCCACGGTGCCCACCTTGCTGATGCGGAAGGTGTTGCGCACCTCGGCGGTGCCGATCACCTTCTCCTCCTCCTTCGGGGCGAGCATGCCTTCCATGGCCTGCTTAAGCTCCTCGATGGCATCGTAGATGATGGAGTACAGGCGGATCTCGATCTCCTCGTTCTCCGCCAGCTTGCGCGCGCCCACGGTGGGCCGCACCTGGAAGCCCACGATGATGGCGTTGGAGGCGGAGGCCAGCAGCACGTCGCTTTCGGCGATGGGACCCACGGCCTTGTGGATCACGTTCACCTTGATGTGCTCGGTGCTGAGCTTGAGCAGCGAGTCGGTCAAGGCTTCCACGGAACCGTCCACGTCGCCCTTCACGATCACGTTGAGTTCCTTGAAGTCGCCGATGGCGAGGCGGCGGCCGATTTCGTCCAAGGTGATGTGCTTGTGCGTGCGGATGCCTTGTTCGCGCTGCAACTGCTGGCGGCGCGTGGCGATCTGGCGCGCTTCGCGCTCGTCTTCCATCACCTGGAAGCGGTCGCCCGCGTTGGGCGCGCCGTCCAGGCCAAGGATGGACACGGGCACGGAGGGACCGGCCTCCGCAACGGCTTGGCCGCGCTCATTGAACATGTTGCGCACGCGGCCGCTGTACTGGCCCACGAGCAGCACGTCGCCCTTGCGCAGGGTGCCGCCTTCCACCAACAGGGTGGCCACGTAGCCGCGACCGGTTTCCAGCGAGCTTTCGATCACCACGCCGGTGCCGCGCTTGCCGGGGTCGGCCTTCAAGTCCAGGATGTCCGCCTCCAGCAGCACCTTCTCCAGCAACTGCTCAATGCCGATGCCTTTCTTGGCACTGATCTCCTGGGTTTGGAACTTGCCGCCCCACTCCTCCACCAGGATGTTCATCTGGCTGAGCTGTTCGCGGATCTTGTCGGCGTTGGCCCCCGGCTTGTCGATCTTGTTGAAGGCGAAGACCATGGGCACGCCCGCGGCCTGCGCGTGGTTAATGGCCTCGCGCGTTTGCGGCATCACGCTGTCGTCCGCCGCGATCACGATGATGGCAATGTCGGTGACCTGCGCACCGCGCGCACGCATGGCCGTAAAGGCTTCGTGGCCCGGTGTGTCCAGGAAGGCGATGCGCTTGCCGTTCTCCAGCGTTACGCTGTACGCCCCGATGTGCTGGGTGATGCCGCCGGCCTCGCCCGCGATGACGTTCGCCTTGCGGATGTGGTCCAATAGGGAGGTTTTCCCGTGGTCCACGTGGCCCATCACGGTGACGATAGGTGCGCGGTGAACCAGGCGGTCCGGGTTGTCGGCCTCTTCCACTTGGGTTTCCTGCACGTCCGCGCCCACAAACTCCACCTTGAAGCCGTATTCGTCGGCGATCACGCTGAGCGTTTCGGCGTCCAGGCGCTGGTTGATGCTCACCATCATGCCCAAGGCGAAGCAGGCCTTGATGATGTCGGTGACGGGCACGTCCATCATGGAGGCCAGTTCGCTGGCGGTAACAAACTCGGTGACCTTCAGTGTGCGGCCTGCCAACTGGCGGGCCTGAAATTCTTCCTCGCGGCGCAGGAACCGTTCCTGGCGCTTGTCCGTCTTGCGTTTGGCCCCGCGGCCCTTTCCGCCGCCGCCGGTGAGGCGTGCCAGCGTTTCGCTCACCTTGCGCTTTACGGCGTTCTCGTCCAGTTCACCGGGTTTCCCGGGAGGGGCGTTGCGCTGCTCTTGCTGCACCACGCGGCCCACGTTCACCGGGCCGGGCTTCACAATGCGCTTGCGCCGGCCCCGGTCGGCGTCGCGTTCGCTGGGCTTGCGCTCGCGCTCCTTGGGCAGCTCGATCTTGCCCACGGTCTTGGGGCCGGCCAGTTTTTCCACACTTACGCGGATGGTCTCCGGCTCAGGCGGCGGGGCAACGGGGGCTGCCGGGGCTGCCGGGGCTTCCGCCACGGGCTTCGGCGTTTCCACAACCGGTGCGGGGGGCGGCGTTGCAGCCTTTCCCGCCTTCGCGGTGCTTGCCGGCTTGGCGGCCTTGCCCTTCTTGCCGGCCTCCAGGTCGATCTTGCCCACGGTTTTGGGGCCGGTGACGTACTGAGTTTTGGCGGGAGCGGACGCTTCCGGCACCGGTGTTGCCGTGGATGCAGGGGCCGCTTCCTCCTTCTTCTTTGTGGACTTGGCGGGTTTCGCCGCTTCCGCGGGCGCTTCAGGCGCAGGTGCGGCAGGCGCTTCCGCCACGGGGGCGGACGGGGCTGGGGGTTCGGGCGCGGCCACCGGCTCGGGCACGCTGGCCAAGGCCACCACTTCGCGCTCCTGGCGCTCCTGGATCACCTGCTTGCTGGCTTCCTTCTCGGCCTTGTCCTGGCCGAATTCATTTTCCAGCAAAGTGTACAGGTCGCCGGGGATTTTGGCGTTCGGCGATGCCTCCACCACATGGCCCTTCGCTGCCAGGAATTCCACCACGGTGTGCACGCCGAGGTTGAAATCCCGGGTCACCTTGCTCAATCGTACCGTCTTTCCTGCAGTTTCGGTCAT
>JAFDZG010000224.1 GCA_018267065.1 Bacteroidota bacterium | reverse complement strand
GTGTACTGCATGCCGGCGGAGGGGATCGTGCTGCGGCCCCGCGAACAGTTCATGCGGACCGCGGAAGTGCAGGCGCTGGCGGAGACCTTCGTGGAGATGGGCGTGAAGAAGATCCGCCTCACCGGGGGCGAACCCTTGGTGCGGAAGGACGCGGCTCAGATCATCACGGAGCTGGGCCGCTTGCCGGTGGAACTGGCCATCACCACCAACGGTGTACTGGTGGACCAGTTCGTGGATGTGTTCAAGGAGGCAGGCCTGCGGTCGGTGAACGTGAGCTTGGATTCGCTGCGCCCCGAGCGCATGCGGGCCATCTCGCGACGCGACCCCTTCGCCCGCACCACGGCCAACATCCGGCTTTTGCAGGACCAGGGATTCCATGTGAAAGTGAACATGGTGGTGATGCGTGGCGTCAATGACGACGAGGTCACCGACTTCATGGAATGGAGCCGCGAAGAGCAGGTGCACGTGCGCTTCATCGAGTACATGCCCTTCAACGGCAACCGCTGGGAATGGGGCAAGGGCGTGCCGGAGGCGGAGATCCTGGCCCGTGCCACGGAGCGCTTCGGCGCGTCGGGATACAAGCGCTTGACGGACCGCCCCAACGACACGGCGCGCAACTACCGCCTCACCGGCGGCGCGGGCACCTTCGCCATCATCAGTTCGGTGACCAACCCGTTCTGCGGCACCTGCAACCGCATCCGCCTCACCGCCGACGGCAAACTGAAGAACTGCCTGTTCGGCCAGGATGAAACGGACCTGCTCGGGGCCTTACGCCAAGGGAAGGACATCCGCCCGCTCATCATCGGTTCGGTGCTGCACAAGAAGGCCATGCGCGGCGGGATGGACAGTTTCAAGGAGTTTTCCGATCCGGCAAGGCATGGTGCCAACCGGAGCATGGTGGCCATTGGCGGTTGATCGCCAATTTTGCACCCTCCATCCATTCCGAATGCCAGCACACGGGGATCTTCTTGCCTTGTTCAAAGCATACTGCACGCCCGAGTGGCAGGGCTTGGCCCGTTCGCAGACCACCACCTTGGCCTTCAAGGCCGGCGAGACCATCTTCAAGGAAGGCCAGAAGTGCGAGAACATGTACATGATCGGGCATGGGCGGGTAAAGGTGTTCACCAACTTCTCCAAGGATGTGGAGGTGATCCTGCGCCTGGCGAACGATGGTTTCGCCTTGGGCCACCGCGGCATCCGCAAGGCACGCACCTTTCCGGTGTCCGCAGTGGCCCTTACGCCCACCACGGTGAACATCCTGCCCATCCGTGTTTTCGAGGACATGCTGCGGGCCAACGCGCTGTTCTGCTACCACTTCATGCTGTTCCTGGCCGAGGAGATGGCGCGCACGGAAAAGCTGCGCAAGAATTTCGTGAACATGACGGTGAAGAGCCGCGTGGCCCTGGCCTTGCGGATCAATGCGGACGTGTTCGGCTTTGATGCGAAAGACAAGAAACTGCTGGCGCACACCATTACGCGGAAGGAGATCGCTTCCTTGGCCAACAGCACCTACGAGTCCGTGGTGCGCACCCTGAGCGACCTGCAGGGTGAGGGCATCATCAGGCTGGAAGGGAAGAAGGTGCGCATCAACGAGATGAAGCAGCTGTGCCAGTTGGCTGATTGCTCATTTTAGTGCTTCAATAGCTTCAGGCCGTGCAGGCCTCCGCCACGCGCAACCCGTCCATCGCCGCGCTCACGATCCCGCCCGCATAGCCCGCGCCTTCCGCGCAGGGGTACAGGCCGCACACCTGCGGGTGCTGCAGCGTGTGCGGGTCGCGCGGGATGCGCACCGGTGAACTGGTGCGGCTCTCCACCGCCACCAGCACGGCCTCGTTGGTGCGGTAGCCGCGCATCTTTTCGCCGAAGGCCTTCAGCCCACCGCGCAGGCGCTGCGTTACCTCATGCGGCAATACCTCGTCCAACGTGGCGGGCACGATGCCCGGCGGATAGCTGCACGGCGGCAGGTCCTTGCTGGCCTGCTTGCGGATGAAGTCTTCCATGCGCTGGGCCGGGGCGCTTTGGCGCTGGCCGCCGGCGCGCCAGGCGGCCTGCTCGGTGCGCTGTTGGAAGCGCATGGCGGCAAGCGGGTCGTTGCTGTTGGCGGCCGGGTCCACGGCCACCACGATGCCGCTGTTGGCAAAGGGGTTGTTGCGCTTACTGGGGCTCCAGCCGTTGGTGACCACCTCGCCGGGCGCGGTGGCGCACGGGGCAATGATGCCGCCCGGGCACATGCAGAAGCTGTATACGCCGCGCCCGTCCACCTGCTGCACCACGTTGTAGCTGGCGGGCGGCAACCAGGGATCGCGCACGTTGCAATGGTAGCGGATGCGGTCGATCACCTCCTGCGGGTGTTCGATTCGCACGCCCATGGCGAATGGCTTGGCCTCAATGGTGATGCCCTTGGCGTGGAGCAGTTCGAAGATGTCGCGCGCGGAGTGACCTGTGGCCAGCACCACGCAATTGGCCAGGATTTCGTGGCCTTGTGCGGTGCGCACGCCATGCATGGTGCCATCCTTCACCAGCAGGTCCACCATGCGGGTGTTGAAGCGCACCTCGCCGCCGGCGCCCTCGATGGCCTCGCGCATGGCGGTGATGATCTTGGGCAGTTTGTTGGTGCCGATGTGCGGGTGCGCATCAATGAGGATGTCCGGTGAGGCACCAAAAGCGACGAAGGTTTCCAGCACGGCCTTTACATCGCCCCGCTTGTCGCTGCGGGTGTACAGCTTGCCATCGCTGTAGGTGCCCGCACCGCCTTCGCCGAAGCAGTAGTTGCTGTCGGGGTCCACGACGTGGTCGCGGTTGATGGCGGCGAGGTCGCGGCGGCGTGCGCGCACGTCCTTGCCGCGCTCCAGGATGATCGGCCGCAGTCCGCGCCGGATGCAGCCCAGGGCGGTGAACAGCCCTGCGGGCCCGCAGCCCACGATGATCACGGGTTTTCCTTTGCGCACATCAGGCAACCCGGGTGGGGCGCATGCCGGTTCCGGGAATTCCGCTTCCGTGGAAACCTCCACACGCAGCCGCACCAAGGGTTGCTTGCTGCGGGCATCGATGGAGCGCTTGAGGATGCGGGCGCCGCGCACCTGCTTCGCGGACAGCCCACAGGCTTCCGCTGCGGCTTCACTTACAAGCACCGGATCGGCGGCCTCACGGGGCGGAAGCGCGATGTCAACGGTGCGGTTCATGGGGGTTCCGGGGAATAGTTGTCAGTTGTTCGTTGTCAGGTGTTCGGCGGAATTTCCTGACGTGCGCCACTGACAACTGACCACTGACAACTGACAACTGACAACCGCTCCTCACCCTTCAAACGTGAAAGTCAGCACGTACGTCTTGGTCCGCAGGCTCTGGATCGGGTTGCTGAAGCGGGTGGCATCATCCACCAGCACATTGGGAATGCCGATGCCGGTTTTCAGTTCGATGCCGAACTTGAAATAGGGCAGGAACATGTCGATGCCGCCGCCCACCTCGGCGCTGTAGTCGTATTTGGAGAGCTTCACCACGATGTCCTCATCGATGTTGTTGTTCACGTCCTTCTGGCTGGCCATGTCGATGCCGAACTTGCCTCCGCCGATGAGGTACACGGCGAAGTTGTTGATGCGGTCGCTGCGGAACTTGAGCAGGAGCGGGAATTCCAAATAGGTGCTTTCAATCGGTTTCTTGAACTCCGCGGTCTTGCCATCTGCTTTTTTGAAGCGGTATTGAAGGATGCGGTCCTCAAAAGCGAGCGTTGGCAGGAACCGCAGGCTCCAGTTGGGGTTCATGTTCAGCGAGGCAACGATGCCGAGGTTGAAGCCGGGCTGCTTCACATGGTCCACCACCAGCACGGAATCGGCGAATGGCGCCGTGGGCTTCAGCGTCATGTAAAAGTCGCTGGTGTTGTAGCTCAGCAGGAATCCGAAGTGGAAGCGGTGCAGATCGAAGTTGGGCAGGTTTTCCACCTTAACTCCCGGACGCTGGGCAGCGGCCGGAAGGCAGGCGGATGCGGCAACCAGGAGGGCGAAGGTGGGTTTCAGGAAGCGGCCGTGCATTGAAGGGATGAACGAAAGTAACGGGCAATTCTTGCACACCCTTATTTGCGTGCGGTGTAAAGCGTGGCCACCCCGAAGGTGAGGGAGCGGGCACGGGCTTGATGCAGGCCGCAGCCTTCCAAGATCCGGATGAATTCATCGCCTTGCGGAAAGGCATCCACGCTTTCCGGCAAGTAGGTGTAGGCGGCATTGTCCTTGCTTACCAAGCGGCCGATCACGGGCATCACGCGGTGGAAATAAAAGCGGAACAATTGCTTGAACGGGGTGTGCCGCGGTTTGCTGAACTCCAGCACGAACAGTCTGCCACCGGGCCGGAGCACGCGGGCCATGCCGCGGATGCCGTTGTTCAAGGATTCGAAATTGCGCACGCCGAACGCCACGGTAACCGCGTCGAAGGTTTCATCGGGAAAGGGAAGGGTGGCGGCATCGGCCTGTGCCAGGCTGATTTTTTCCGCAAGGCCGGCGCGCTCCACCTTGGTGCGCCCTTGTTCCAACATGCCGGCGGAGATGTCGGCACCGGTAACGTGCTTGGCCACTTTGCTGGCCATGATCGCCAGGTCGGCCGTGCCCGTGGCCACGTCCAGCAGGCGGTCCACGGGTTCCTGGCCAACGGAGCGGATCACTTTTCGGCGCCAGCCCTGGTCGGTGCCCAAGGAGCAGAGGCGGTTGAGCAGGTCGTATTTGGGCGAGATGTTGTCGAACATCCGCTCCACTTGTTCCCTCTTGGAACCTTCGGCGGCGTAAGGCTTTACCGTAGTGCTCATGTGGCGGGGGAACCTATTCCGAGCCGGGCGGCCTCGGTGGCCAATGCGGAGGGGTCAACGGGCACCACGCCTACATGTTCGCACACCAAGCCCCCCGCCAGGTTGGCCCAGGCGGTGATCTGTGCCAGCGGCATGCCGAGCGCCAGGCAAAGCGAGGCCACGGCGATCACGGTATCGCCTGCGCCGCTCACATCGGCAATGTTGCGGTGGTGGGCGGGAAGAAACACCTCTTCACCGGTGCGGTGCGCATAGATGCCGTGCTCGCTCAGGGTGATCAGCGATGCCTTGTTTGCCAAGTGCGATTCAAGCAGGCGGACCGCCCCGCGCAGCAATTCGTTGTTTCCGGCCGGCAGCTCCGCCTTCAGCCCCTCGCGGAGTTCCTTCAGGTTCGGCTTGAAGAGGTCCACTTCGCGGTAATCAAAAAAGTGGCGGCGCTTGGGGTCCACGGCCACGGGAATGCGCAGCTCATGCGCTACGGCGATCAGGCCGGCGATCACACCCGGCGTCAGGCAGCCTTTGTCGTAATCCTCGAAGATGAGCACCTGTGGGCGATGGGCCCGCAGGAGTTGGATGGCGTGGTGGAGGAACGCCTTTTCCTGTTCAGGCGCCAGGTCGTGCTCCATTTCCTCATCCACGCGCACCACGTGCTGGCTGCCGCTGATCACGCGGGTTTTAATGGTGGTGGTGCGTCCTTCCAACTGCATCAAACCTTCTTTGGCCAAACCTGCTTCGCCGAAGAGCTGCTCCATTTGCGCGGCTGCGGCATCACGGCCGACGGCGCTGGCCACCACGGTGTTTGCCCCGAGGGCGCGCAGGTTGAGCGCCACGTTTGCCGCGCCGCCCAGGCGGGCACTGCGGCGGGAGACCTGCACCACGGGCACCGGTGCTTCCGGGCTGATGCGGTCCACCCGGCCCCAGAGGTAGGCGTCCAGCATTACGTCGCCCACCACCAAGGCGGTGATGCCCTTGAACCGTTCCAATGTCTCCTTCGGGTCCATGTGCGGTTCGTGTCAGCGGAGTTCCGCAACGGCCTTGGCAACGCGTTCCAAGGCGGTGGCAAGGAGTGCATCGCTGGTGGCATAGCTGATGCGGACGGTTCCTTGGGCACCGAAGGAGTCGCCTTCCACAAGGCTCACGTTGGCGTGTTCCAGCAAATGCAGGGAAAGGCCGGTGCTGTTCTGAATGCTGCCCCTGAAGCTGCTGCGCACGTCGGGGAGCACATAGAAAGCGCCTTGGGGCACGTTGCAGGCCCATCCGGGTATCTTCTTCAAACCTTCGAGCACCAGGTCGCGGCGGCGCTTGTACACATCCTTCAGGCCGGCGATCAGTGCGGGGTCCGCTTCCACGCATGCCTTGGCCACGCGCTGGGCAATGCCGTTGGCACCGCTGGTGAACTGGCCTTGCACCTTGTTGGCGGCCTGTACCACGGCAGTGGGTGCACCGATGTAGCCGATGCGCCAGCCGGTAAGTGCGAAGGCTTTGGAAAGGCCGTTCACGGTGATGGTGCGCTCCAACATGCCCGGCAATGCGCCGATGGAGCGGTGGCTGCCGTTGAAGATGATGTGCTCGTAGATCTCGTCGCTGATCACGAACAGGTTGGGCCATTTGAGCACGGCAGCGGCGAGTTGCTCCAGTTCCGCAAGGGAGAGCACCGAACCGCTGGGGTTGCAGGGCGAACTGAACATGATCAGGCGTGTGCGCGGGGTGATGGCCGCGATGATGCGCTCCACGGGAGGTTTGTAATCTTCCTCCAGGGTGCTGCGCACCAGCACGGGCGTGGCACCGGTGAAACGCACCTGGGCCTCGTAGCTCACCCAGAACGGCGCGGGGATCAGCACTTCATCGCCGGGGCCGGCCAGGGCGATCACCACGTTCATGATGGCCTGTTTGGCACCGGTGCTCACCATCACCTGTTCCGGTGCGTAGTTCAAGCCATTGTCACGCTTGAATTTGTGCGCGATGGCGGCACGCAGGTCCGGGTAGCCCATTACGGGCGGGTACTTGTTCCATTTGTTTTCCGCAAGCGCCCCACGCGCAGCTTCCAAGGCAAAGGCAGGCGGGTCCTGGTCCGGTTCCCCGAGGCTGAGGTCGATGATGTCCTTGCCTAGCGCCCGCAGTTCGCGGCAGCGTTGCGCCATCATCAGGGTGGCGGACTCGGTCATGGAACGGACTACGGGAGAAAGTTGCATAATGGATCGGTCACGTATTGGGAAGCCGCGAAATTAGCCCTTGCACCGGTTGGGGACTTGTGCCGGCAACCGGCGATCCGCTCTTAGGCCCGATCTTCGCCCGCAAATCCCTTCGGATGTCCGGCGATCAATTCTTCCAGGTGCTGTTGGCACTGCTCCCTTCCGTGGTGGTATTCCTCACGGCCTTTTACCTGTTGCGCCAATTCCTGGGGGCCCGCCAGCATGCGGCGAACACCCAGTTGCTGGCTGATGCCAAACGCGGCGACCGGAAGCACACGCTGCCCTTGCGCCTGCAGGCTTATGAGCGGCTCACGCTCTTTTTGGAACGGATCGCGCCGGGAACCCTGGTTTTCCGCGTGCACAAGAACAACATGACCGCGCGGATGCTGCATGCGGAGCTGTTGGCCACGGTGCGCGAGGAATTTGAGCACAACGTGACGCAGCAGATCTACGTGAGCGACCGCGCATGGCAGCAGGTGAAGATGGCCAAGGAGGAAACCCTGCGCATCATCAACATTGCGGCCGAGGGCACACCGGAGGGAGCGAACGGCACGGCGCTGAGCCAGCGCGTTTTTGAAACGGCCGGCAAGCTCACCCATTTGCCCACGCAGCAGGCCATCCTTGCGCTGAAGGAGGAGGTGCGGAAGCTGTTCTAGGAAGCTTGGGTCATTCGCCGTGCCCATACTGCCGCAGCAATTCCCGTGCGGCGTCAAAGGGGTTCATTTCGCCATTGCGGACGCGCTCTTCCAAGGCGGGCAGTGCGTTGCGGATGCGCGGGTCGTTGTAGAACCCGTCCACCAGGGCTTCTTCCACGGTGGTGCGCATCCACCAACGCGCTTGTTCCTGGCGGCGGTGCCGGCCATGGCCGCTGACGTGGTCGCGAAGGGCTGCATTTTCCAGTTCGTCGGCCAATGCTTCGATCCCCATTCCCGTGATGGCGGAGCACAGCAGCACGGGCGGGCGGTGGCCGCTTTCGCGCGGGGGCAGCAGGGCGATCGCCTGGCGCAGGTCCATGGCGGCACGGCGGTTGCGCCGGTCGTTGTCGCCGTCGCTCTTGTTGATGGCGATCACGTCCGCGGCTTCCATGATGCCGCGCTTGATGCCTTGCAGGCTGTCCCCGGTTCCGCCGATCATCAGCAGCAGGTTCAGGTCGGTGAGCTGGTCCACGGCGGCCTCGTTCTGGCCCACGCCCACGGTCTCAATGAGGATGCGGTCGTAGCCTGCGGCTTCGCAAAGGATCATGGCTTCGCGCGTTCTGCGCGCCACGCCCCCGAGGTTGCCGCCGCTTGGGCTGGGGCGGATGAAGGCGTTTTCCTCACCCGCCAGCCGTTCCATGCGGGTCTTGTCGCCCAGGATGCTTCCGCCGGTGCGGGTGCTGCTGGGGTCGATGGCAAGCACGGCAACGCGATGGCCCATGCCGATCAGGTGGCTTCCCAAAACATCGATCAAAGTGCTCTTGCCCACGCCCGGAATGCCGGTGATGCCGACGCGCACGGATGCATTCCCCGTTTGCATGGCATTGCGCACCAAGTTGCGGGCCCCGGGCATGTCCGCGGCCCTGGTGCTTTCCACCAGCGTGATGGCGCGGCTCAGCGCCACGCGGTCGCCGGAGCGCAGTTGCTCCAGAAGTTGGGTTGGCAGGTCCGGCATTTGGCTCATCCTTCACCGTTCCTGTATTGAACCACCCAGTCATGGTTGCCCATGTCCCGTAGCAACCGGAACATTTCGGGCCCGATCACCAGGTCGGTGGGATAGCGCATGCCGTAACCGTGCAGGATCTCCATTTGCCGGGGGCTGGGCACCAACGGCTTTTCGCTCCAGCCCTTGGAAACGCGCTGGCCGCTTTCGGTTTTCAGCGGGTATTCCCAGTAGCGCAGTTTCCACAGTTCGTCCAAGGTGCTGCAATCAGTGAGAAAGCCCATGGCCGCGCTGTCCGGGGGCAGGGTGCATTGCTTCACGCCGTACTTCCTGAAAAGGTCTTCGGCATCGGTATTCGCCGGGCTGAACGTGCGGCCCTGCACCTGCCGGATGAAACTCTCGCGGCTCAACGGGCGGCTTTCAACCACCTGCCCGTTTTTCACCTTCACGATGAACAGGCAGAAAAGTTGGCCGTCCGTGGAAGGGGACAAGCTGAGGGCAAACTGCATTTCAGCTTGGTCTTGTGCGTGAATGGGCAACCAGGTAAGGATGGTGAGCAGGGCGGGAAGCAGGCGCATCGCGGATGGCGAAAATACCGAAGCGGCGCCATTGCCGCGTGGAGCAAGGGCATGGGTTTACACTAACCCCGGTTCCCGGCGGTTGCGCCAAGTCTGAAAATGATGGCCTCAAGTGCGCCAATATCTCCTCCAACCTGCTGCATGGCCCTGCCCACGGCCCGGAACCCGTTTCGTTCCAGCACGTGGATGGATGCCACGTTGTCCGGGGTTGCCTGGGCTTCCACGGTCTGCAGGCGCATGGTGCCGAAACCGAATGCCAGCACGGCTTCCAGCGCTTCGGACATCAAGCCTTGGCCCCAGAGGTCGGGGTGAAGGGCATAGCCGATCTCCGCCATGTGCTTCTCGTTCACCAAGCGCCAGTAACCAATGTAGCCCACCACCTGCGCGGTCCCGTGCACGGTGATGCCCCACATCACGGATCTGCCCAGCCGGGCCGCCTGCCTGAAATCCTGGATCATGCGGAGCGATTCTTCCACATGCGTGTTCAGCGGCTTGGGGATGAAGCGCATCACCGCAGGGTTGGAACGCAGGCCATGAACGGCTTCGGCATCGGCCTCTTCAAGCCCTTTGAGCACCAAGTGCCGCGTGGTGAGCACAGGGGTTTGTGCGGGATCCGGGCCCAACATGCGTGCAAGTTAGCCAGCACATGGCCTGGATCTTGCTGCCCGGCGCCTCTGTAGTTTGGCCCCATGAAATACTTGAGGATGATCGCACTGGCGGCGGTGTGGTGCTCCGCGCAGGCAAAAGCCACGGAATACATCGTACCGGCAAAGGTGGATGTGGGTGTTTGGTTTGCCCAGCTCCCCAAGGATGCCACTTCGGTGGTGTTTTCCGCAACGGACCGCTACCACAGCAGCGGCGACATCGTTTTGCCCGCCCAGCCCATGCTGGTGATCGATGGAAAGGGCTGCAAGTTGACCTTGGGGCAGGGTTCAAATGGCTTCACGAACCAAGTTGACGGCATGGACCAGGCCATGCGGGTGGTGAACAACCGCTATGTGATCAAGGACTTCGCATCCATCACGGGAGGAAGTAAGGCGATCGACCTGAAGAGTTCGTTCGGCACGGTGATCAGCAACGTGGAGCTTGTTTCGCAGGGAGAAACGGCGCTGGACCTGCGGTTTTGCCTGATGGCGCGGTTGGAGAACGTGCGGGTTACCAACCCGCAGGACAAGGGCATCGTGCTGCGCCAAGGGGACTGGCCCGGTGCCAACGCCGCGAACAGCCAGAGCAACAGCAGCGTGCTGGAGCAATGCAGGGTGTATTGCGCCAAAACCACTTCGGCGGCGTATACCATACTCAATAGCGGGGGGGTGCGCATGATGGATTGCGTGAGCGAGGGCGCGCCGTGCGACTACGACATCTTTTTGAGCGCCACCATGGACGGGGATGAAAGCAGGCCGGCCAGCAATCCGGTGGTGAAGTCCTTCATGCTTTCAAACTTCCATGTGGAGCATGCCGTGCGCAAGGCGTCCATTTATGTGAACATGCCTTCGCAGGCCACGGTGAACTTGGAAAACGTTTATTGGAACGGGCCGCAGCGTGCACCGGTGGTGCTTTACACGCTGGGCCAGCTCAACCTCTCCAACATTGGGTGGTGGTCACCCGGAAACTGGATCGGCACGCGCATCAACGCACCACGGATCGATATGGCGGGGTTGCCCAGCACTGTGGAACTGGGGGAAGGCAAGGGAGCGAAGGGCAACCGTGCGGGAATTGTTCGTTTGTATGATGCGCTGCCGGGCAACACCCAGCTCCAGCTCAACTATGTGAGGGTGCGGCAAAAGTCGATGTGACGGAGGGAATCCCCCTCAACCGTGGTAAACGCGTGAAGCGGTGATCAGCCCGTTCCCCACTTCAAGCACCTCGCCTACGCGCAGGTCAGCCTCGCCCTCCGCATGGCGGATGTACTCCATGAATACCGCCGTGCCATCGGCGATCAGGCGTGTGGGTTCGTATCGCAGCGAGGGCAGGCGCTGGAAGGAATCACTCCACCACGCACGCAGTGCATCCTTGCCTTTTATCCAGCCGCCGGATTCCGGCCTGCGTGCTTGCAACTTCGGGCTGAAGTGCCGCGCATCATCGGCGTACAAGGCCAGCAAGGCTTCCAGGTCATGCGCATTGAAGGCATTGAACCACAATTGGGCAATCTGCTGAAGATCCAAGGCGGGCATGGGGTGTTTCGGGGCCTAAAGATCGGCAAGGACGGCAGTGCGGCCACAACCGCCGGTGCCGGAATCCGGGTATTTTGTTCAGGCTACATGCAAAGGCAGCCCACATGCCTATCTTCACGGGGTGATCCCTTAAAGCACAACCACAATGAGCAAAGCAACTGCGGTATCCGTGAAGGTGACTTGCCACTCACCGTTGCAGCAGCCGAAAGGCGGATGCAGCAGCAGCGGCAGTTCGGAGATCACCTGGAAGTTCATGGGCGTGTACTTGGATCATGGAAGTTGCGTGGTGGTGGCGGAAGCAGGGGCTGCGCGTGATGCAGCAAATTGCAAGGTGGATGGCGGTGAAGGAGTTTTTCCGGGCGGTGCAGGCGGCAGGTACTGTGAACTGACCTTGGACACCGGGAACATGGACAACTGGTCGGTGAAAGTGGCCACTGATAAGGATAAAGCAAGAGGGAAGGGGATTGTGTTCCAGGCGGGAGCCGGGTTGGCGGGGAATGGCGGCGGTGCGGGCAAATGAGTTTTAGAGTTCACTTGCTGGTGACAGCAGCATTGTTGTCGGCCTTCACAATACGGGCAGAGGAGGACGTGCATTCACCAGCGTGGGCGGACAGCGTATTGAATGTGCTGCGGAACACGATGGGCCGCGAGCCGTTAAGCACCATCTCCACCACGGATTTGCTGCTGGACGCCTTTTCGGCACGAAAGGATTTCTGTGCCATAGCCGAGGTGGACGGATTTCGGAGCACAAGTTTCGCAGACCTTGGAGCTTTGGATTCCGCCATGGCATGCGCCCATCGCGCCCTGGTGAACTTCAAGCCCGGGTGCGACAGTTTGGTGTTGATCAGGGGCCATGTGGCCATGAGCTATCTCTACCTGAAATTGGAGGAATATGCGCGGGTGGACTCCATCTGCAGGAGGGCCTTGGCCTTATGGAACCCCAAGTGGCGCCCCACCGTTCTCCGCAATGCGCTGCTTACCAACGAAGCCATTGCCCAAGCGCGCCAGGGAAACTTGAATGGAGCGGAGGAAGGCTTCCGGACCATTCTTTCCCTGGCCAAGGCGGAAAACGCACAGCAGGACATGTATGATGCCATGCTGAACCTGGGGGCCATGAAAGATTACCAGGGCCAGTTGGACAGCGCGGATCATTTTTTCAGGGAAAGCCTGGCCGCTGCGATCAGCAACAAGAAATTTGGGCGAATAGCCCGTTCCTACACCAATTTGGCAAGCATTGCCACGCAACGAGGTGACAATGCAAAGGCCAATAAGCTGCTCCTGTCAGCGATGCTCTTTGCGGATTCAGCAAGGGACCTTTCCCTGCAAGCCAGCCTGCACGGGCTGCTGGCGGAGAATTACAGGACCTTGGGCGACCTGGAGAAGGCCTACCACGAGTCCATGGTCCGATTCGACTTGAAGGACAGCCTGCTGAACCAGGACAAGCTGCGCTCGTTGGCGGAAATGCAGGCCAAGTTTGAAACCGTGCGGCAGGACAAGGAGATCAATGAGCTGCGTGCGGAGAACCTGGCCACCGAACTGGACAAAACCAGGGTGAAGCGGACGCGGAACGTGTTTCTGTTCATCGCGTTGGGCGTGCTTGGCATAGCCGGTGCCTTGATCGGCCGCCTGCGGTACATCAACCGGATGAGCAGGGCGATGAAGCAGGAAAAAGCGAAATCCGAAGAGTTGCTGCACAACATCCTGCCGGAGGAAGTGGCTGAGGAGATCAAGCGAAAAGGCCATGCGGACGTGCGCGAGTTCAAGAGTGCGACCATCCTGTTCACGGACTTCAGGAACTTCACGGAGCTCACCCAGAAAGTGGATGCTGCCGAGCTGGTCGGCGAGCTGGACCAGTGCTTCAAGGCGTTTGATGCGATCGTGGAGTCACACGGCGTGGAGAAGATCAAGACCATCGGAGACGCCTACATGGCGGCGGGCGGGTTGCCTGATGCCCTGAAGGGCGATCCGTTGCAGACGATCATGGCGGCCTTGGAGATGCAGGAATTCATGCTGGCGTACAAACAGCGGCGCTCGGCCATGGGCCGGTTGTACTTCGAGATGCGGGCCGGCCTGCACACCGGCCCGGTGATCGCCGGGATCGTGGGCGTGAAGAAGTACGCCTACGACATCTGGGGAGATACCGTGAACGTGGCCAACCGCATGGAGTCATGCGGCGAAGTGGGCTGCGTAAACATCAGCCAGTCCACATACGAACGCGTCAAGGACGTGCCGGGCCTGGTGTTCACACCGCGCGGGGCCATCGAAGCCAAAGGGAAAGGGATGATGGAGATGTACTTCGTGGAGCGGGCTTGATAACGGTCGGTGGGGGACCATCGGGTTTCCGGTGCAACCGGGCGCGGAACCGTTCAGTGTTGGTTTCCTGGCGCATGCACACCCAACGTGATCGTCATCTCGTTGCCCGGCGTGAAGCCCAATGCTTCATACACCGGCCTGCCGGCATCGCTGGCATGCAGGCCCACCCGGTGGATGCCATGTGCCCTGCACCAGGCCAACAATGCCCGCATGAGCTGGGTGGACAGCCCTTGGCGGCGGTGGGCGGGTTCGGTCCACACGTTGAACACGAAGCCTTTGAAGGGCGCAAGGTCCACCACGCCGCTGGGCCAGTCCATCAGCCACAGGCCCGCCCCGGCCACCACCTTGCCGCTGGTGGTCTCCATGAACCAGCCTTGGTAGCGCCCATTGGCCAAGCGTTCACGCAACCATTCCTTGTATTGCGCAACACCCTTCTCCATCACCGCCGGGTCGCCGTGGCCGATCTCCGCGAACATCAAATGGCGGTGACGCACGATGGTGCCAAGATCCGCGATGCCCGCCTGCCGGATGCTGTAGCCCATGGATGGAGGCTGTAAGGATTGACGAACGCCCCCTTAGGCTTGGCGGTATTGTGTGCGGCTTGCGTTCAGGCGTGCTGCGTGTGCTTCTTGGGCTGGTAAGTGCCCGGCTCGCTGCGTGCCGCAATGGAGAAGCGGTTCCACGCATTGATGGTGGCCACGGCACAGGTGAGGTCGGCCAGCTCAGTGTCGTTGAAGTGCGGGCGCACCGCGTCGAACACGGCATCGGGCACCTGGTCCACGGCCACGCGCGTCACTGCTTCGGTCCAGGCCAGCGCGGCACGTTCGCGGTCGCTGTACCACGGGCATTCGCGCCAGGCATCCAGCGAATACAGGCGTTGCTCGGTTTCACCAAGCGCGCGCAGGTCCTTCCAGTGCATGTCCAAGCAGTAGGCGCACTCGTTGATCTGCGAGGCGCGCAGTTTCACCAGGTGGATAAGCGGCAGCTCAATGGAGCAGTGGTGCAGGTGTTCCTCCAGGCCCATCATGGCTTTGTACACGTTGGGCGAGGCGGTGGCGATGTTGAATCTAGTTTTCATTTTTTCATTGGGATAGGGTACAAAGTTATCGCTTTGGGAAAGGGTGTTGATGTGTGCGGGGCATGGCCAACCTGCGGTGAGCCAGCAGGAGGCATGATCTTTTCGATGGCCGTGTCCATCATGCGGTTTCCTTTGCGTGCGTTGAAGCCACAACATGAACATCAGTTGGACCTATTTGCTCATCGCTTCGCTCAGTGAGGCGCTTTGGCTGTATGCCGTAAAAGCCATGAACGTGCAAGCGTTGAAGGAGATGGGCTGGCAGGGGTTGTTCAGCGATCCATTGCATGCAACGGCCCTGTTGCCGTTCATCGGCTATGCGGTGTTCGGCGCGGGCAATGTCATCTTTCTTTCCATGAGCATGCGCACCATTCCGGCAAGTACGGCATACGCGGTGTGGATGGCCGTTGCGCTGGTGGCGTCGAAGCTGATCGATACGTTCTGGTTCAGGCAACCCGCCAATGGCATCCAGTTGCTGTGGTTTGCCTTCATCATCATCGGCGTGGTGGGCTTGAAGCGTGCTTCGTGAACGAGGGCCGGAGGGAAGCGCATGCCCACGCACGGGCGTTCAACGCATGCGCCGGGCCGTCACGAACCAATCCCACGGATAGGGTTCCTTCATCCAACGTGGCGGGGCTTCAAACTCCGTGTTCCAGCCGTACTCGAGCTTCTCGATGACTTCCACCTTGAATCCACGGGCATCCAGGGCGGCCTCCAATTCCTCCCGCAGGAAATGCTTGGTGGGCACGCCGTCGATGGGTACGATGCCCTGCCCGATCCCTGGGCTGTTCAGCTCGGCTTCCTGTTGGGCCTCGCCGGGAGACATGCCTTCGCGCAGGTTCCATTGGAACCGCCGATAGCCCGTGAGCAGGGCGGAGCCCAGCGCGGGCACCACCAGCACCAGGTGGCCGCCCCTTTTCACACTGCGGCACGTGCGGTCGAACAATGGCTCGCGTACTTCAACGGAGGCATTCAGGAGCGTGTTGATGCAGAGCACCAGGTCCGTTGCCGGGTAGCTGTTGCGGTCCTTGGATAGATCGGCGTGTACGTATGTGATGTTGTCATACAGGGCGCATTGCTCCGCCGCCACGGCAAGGCATTCGCTGCTGACGTCCACGGCATAGACCTTCGCGAAATGTCCGGACAGCTTGGGCAGTGTACGGCCCACGCCGCAGCCCAGGTCAGTGGCCGTTGCACCGGGTGATGCAAACCGTTCGACGGCATCGTTGATCAAGCCCTTGGTGTCGTTCTCCGGCACATTGAAGATTTCCTCCTCGAAGGTGTTGGCCACCTGGTCCCAGTCTTTTTCGTTCATTTGGCTGGTGTTGTGCCGATGCGGATCCGTAAGGCATATCGGCGGATTCTTTCTGAATCGCAAAGTACCCCGGACATCCGCTTCCGTGTGCCCAACCGTGGGCGGCCTTTCAACCGGCCATGGTTGAATGCGTGCCTTGATCGTGCTCAAAGGCCCTTCCTTCGAAATGCATGCTGCAGGCTTGGCGTGCGTTCAGAGTTCCGCGCGGAATACCATCACGGACTCCCCGCGGTGCGTGCCCATTTTGTCGAAGAGCATGCCGTTGCGGGTGGCCACGGATTGGCTTTTCACGTTCGCCGGATC
>JAFDZG010000223.1 GCA_018267065.1 Bacteroidota bacterium | reverse complement strand
TACTACTTCATCACCTGGTTCCGCCATGGCCGCGATCCGGACATGCCCACCGTGATCCCGCTCTTCGAGCCGCCGGACGGGCTTTCGCCGGCATCGGTGGGCGCGGTGATGAACGGTGGTGAGGACAACGCCCAGATCACCCCGGCCATGATCAACCTGGCGGTGAAGGGCCACATCCGGATCGAGGAGGACAAGGAGAAAATGCTGCTGGGCCTGATCACCAAGGAGAACTACACCTTGGTGAAACTGAAGCCCGGTTCGGGGCTGCCCAAGGAAGAACAGGAACTGCTCAACCGCATGTTCGGGGATGGCGCGGAACGCTTCGAGATCGATGGCACATACAGTCCGAGCGTGCAAGCAATGGCCAGTGCGTTCCGCGCGGACCTGCGCGGCCAGTGGCACAGCTTTCTCAACAAGGGCCGCAACGGGATGTTCTGGTTGATCCCCATTTTCACGGTGATCTTCTCTTTCGTGGCCCTGCTCTTCATGCACAACGCCTACTGGGGCGATAATGACGTGCTGTACATCATCGCCTTCGCCATCGGCAACTTCCTCCTCTTCCTGCTCTACCAGTACCTGATCCGCAAGCCCAGCGTGGAGAAGCAGGCCCTGCGGGCAAAGCTGCTCGGCTTCAAGATGTACCTCAGCGCGGCGGAAGAGAAGCAGCTCCAGCACTTCAACCCGCCGGCCATGACGCCCGAAGTCTTTGAGAAGTACTTGCCCTACGCCATCGCCTTCGGCGTGGAAGAAATTTGGGGCGACCGCTTCCAGGACATGATCAGCAAGGCCTTGGTACAGCCCAACTACCGGCCCGGCTGGTACAACGGATCCATCGGCAGCTTCGGTTCATTTTCCTCCAGCATGAGCTCCTCGTTCTCCAGCAGCGTGCAGTCCTCCAGCACACCGCCCAGCAGCAGCGGCAGCGGGGGCGGTGGTTCCTCGGGCGGCGGGGGCGGTGGAGGAGGAGGTGGGGGGTGGTAGGGAACCGTCCATAACCCCCCTCGTGTGGCCGCTGGACTCCGGCGCTCGCTTGCAGCGAGTGCCCCGAGCTCATCGGCATCCGGCCGTCAGAATTGGAAGAAGGAATGTTTACCTTGCTGGAGTACTACGCATACAGCAGCGCCCATGCGGACAGTGGCTTGGATACATTTAATGCGGATGTGGGAGAGGGCCGGAGGCCGAAAGGGAAAGGGCATTCGGCACAGCTTAGCGCCAGGAAGGAGATGAAAACGAAAGCAAAGAAATGACCATGAACCTTACTCCTGAAGATTGGGAGCGGATTAGAAATCTCTGCAGGCAGGTGCTGGACGCTGGAGAAAAGGACTACGGTTACATCCACGACAATGGCCTTAAGCTGGATGACATCATCGCTGATTCATACGAAGATCCTGACTATTACTATCTGAAGAAGAAGGAACCAATCTTTGACAAGGCGGAACGCTCTAAGTTGTGGGCTTCAGCTGTTGACAAGGAATGGGATCCCGTTAAACGGGCGCTGTTCTTCACAACTTTGGAGGAAGTCAAAGCGGCCACGATCAGTCGCATCGAAAGATCGCTGGGGCGGTCAATAACCGACCTCTGAAATTTCAGAACAACTCGACCTATGTGGTCGAATCGAATGGGCCTCATCCGGCGCTTGGGCACCAACGCCCCGACGCCCAGGCTGAGCTTCTATTTACTCGATGGGCGACCCCGAGTGCCGGGCCTTTGATCTACCAGAACCTGAGGTATGAGCTTGCCAAGGGGTCGAAAGGCGGCAGGCAGCCGCCTCACTTCCACTCTTGCGGCAGTTTTAGGGGCAGCAGGGCTGAGCGGTCACACTTTAGACGGAGGAGTACTACCAATCTCCGTGATTCTTCAGGTATTCGATGCCTTGAAAGGCGGCCATCTTTGCGTCGTCCAAATCCTCGAAGCGCTTCTCCCCCCAATTTGCGTCGAGTTTCACTTTGTACTGAGAGCTTGTCTTATCACGGTATATGAGCACAAGTTTCCCGTCATGCTTTAGGTAGTAATTGCCATGGTCACTGACCTTCCATTTCTTTTTTGTCCAATTTTTCCGTCGTCTTGCTCTGTTCCTCAGTTCAGTCTCGCGTCTCCGTGGTGTCGAATAGTCGCTGGTCATCTTCTCAGCGCAAACACACCCAACCCTAAGGTCCTCATTGTGCTCAGGGTGTCTCACAGTATGCACAAAGCGGATCTTCTCATTGCCACACATTTGGCAAGTCTCATAGTCCGTTTCCGATTCTGACTGTCCTTCAGAACGGATGTCTTCTACGTCTTGTAGTCGCCATCCTTTGTGTGGTAGACCAGGATGATTCCAATGATTCGCCATAAGTCACTGCTGACCGGTTAATAGCTTGTCGAAGATAGCATGAAGCTAGCTTGGACGCGGGCTCCCGAAGGAATAGCGTTGGGCGGATTTGAACTGCGCGAGGTCCCAGTATTCCTCCGGCACACGCTCGGGTGCCCAATTGAAAATCGGGTTCGCGCTCGCCTATTTGGCGAGTGCGTGGCAAGGATAGGGCCTCCGGCCCGCCTCTGATCCCGCCGCTCCCGCCACTCTGCACTTGCACCGACAGACCTCCGAAGAGCCGAGCAAGGCCGTAGGGGTGAACCAATCCCAGTATCCCGGCGCTCGGGTCCGGCCTGTGGGTGGCTTGTGCGTCCCGAGTGCCCGGACACTAAGGCCGGAGGCCGAAAGGGAATAAGGCACTCGGCACAGCCGAGCGCCGGGAGGAGACAACCACGAACAAGCTGATTAGTGCTTTCATGATCGCCATTTGCGTAATGCTCTTCTGCTGTACACAATCCCAGGCACCAGCGTGAAGCAGAGGCCAATAAGGAAAAATCCGGGCCCACCGACGGTAACCTCGTTGGCACTTCCAGAGTTGATGTACCTGTTGAATGTTACACCGGTTGAAACAGCATCGGTCGTGATCATGACAAGGCTCATGGCCATGATCACAATGCCGACACCGAATGCCACTGCCAACGCTCGCCGTTCGGTGCCTGACTGTCCGGTTGTTTCATCTGAAGCCATATCATGCTTGGTTCTAAGGTCTGGTCCAACTTCTGCCCCAAGCCGCGCTCGGTTTTCCATGCGCGGACATAGCAGTATCCCGGCGCTCGGGTCCGGCCTGTGGGTGGCTTGTGCGTCCCGAGTGTCCGGACACTGATCCGCCTCTGGCGGGCTCCTGCTGCTTTTGGTAGATTCGTGCGAACATATCCTGAGCAGTATGCAGATTGATGGAACGGCCGGAGGCCGAAAGGGAATAAGGCACTCGGCACAGCCGAGCGCCGGGAGTAGGTGGCACTGAACACACTGCCCTCGGCAATGTTGCGGCTGCCGCTACGTGCGGCCTGGTCCATCTGATCGCGGGTGCGACTACCTGGTTCGATGAACTTCTTGGTGAAGCGCACCGTGAAGTCGTATAGCAGTTCGCCCACTTGGTAGCTTACCAGCTTCTCAAAGCCGCCACTTTTCCCAAAGACCTTGCTATTGGGTGGTCCTTCAGGCATTTGGCCAAGATAAGGCCGCCCGCCGCACATTCCCTCGGGTGGACACGGTGGACAGGGTGGGCAGCACCCGGTCCACCTGGTCCACCGTGCGGCGGGCCTGCGGGTGCTTTGGGCAAGCCAAGCCTAGTTCTGGTCCAACTTCCTCACCATCGTCAAGATCGTCGCCAGCGCCACCGTTTCCCCGGTCTCATCCACCACATCCACCAACCACTTCACAATGCCCCTGGCCACATCCGCCCCCTTCGGCGAATCCTCGGTCTTCGGCCGCTTCTCCTGGTCCAACTTCTCCCGGCAGGTGAACTTTACTTGGATGGTGGAGCCTGGGTACACGGGCTTCAGGAAACGGCACTCTTCGATCCCGTAGTTTAAGAGGACCGGCCCCTTCGGTGGATCCACGAACAGGCCAGCAGCGCGGCTCAAAATGAAATAGCCATGGGCCACACGACCGGTGAAGACGGTGCCCTCGAGGCTGTTGGCATCCATGTGCGCATAGAACTTGTCGCCGCTCAGCTCGGCGAAGTCCTCGATGTTTTGCAAGGTGACCAAATGCTTTTCGGTGATCAGCGTGTCGCCGATGTGCAGTTCTTCGTAGTGCAGGCGGAACGGATGCTTTTCCGTGATGTGGTAGCGCGCACCCTGCTGGTATTGCTGGGTGAGCGCGGTGATCATGCTGGGGCTGCCCTGGATGGCGGTGCGCTGCAGGTAGTGCATCACGCCGCGTTTGCCGCCCATCTCTTCGCCGCCGCCCGCGCGGCCGGGACCGCCGTGTACCAGCGTGGCCAGCGGGCTGCCGTGGCCGGTGTTCTCCTTCGCCATGTCGCGGTTCAGTACCAGCATGCGGCCGTGGTGGCTGGCCGCACCCCACACGAACTGCTGCGCCGCCTGTTCATCGTTCGTGGCGATGGTGGCCACCAGTGAACCTTTGCCCAGCTTGCTCAGTGCGATGGCATCGTCGAGGTCCTTGTAGGGCATCAGCGTGCTCACCGGGCCGAAGGCCTCCACCTCGTGGCTCTGCAGGTTCTTCCACGGCTTGTCGTTGCGCAGCAGGATGGGGCCCATGAAGGCACCCTTCTTCGCGTCCGCACCGGTGACCTCCACGCTCTTCGGATCGCCGTACACCAGTTCGCTGCCCTTGAGCAGTTCGTTCAGGTTGGCGCGCACCTCCTCGCGCTGCGCCATGCCCACCAGCGAGCCCATGCGCACACCCTCCGCACGCGGATCGCCGATCACCGTGCCCGCCAAGCGCTTGCTGATGGCCTGCTGCACGTCTTCCACCAGCCTTTCCGGCACCATGATCCGCCGCACGCCGGTGCAGCGCTGCCCGCACTTCAGCGTCATTTCGCGGCCCACTTCCTTCACGAACAGGTCGAATTCCGGCGTGCCCGGCACGGCATCAGGCGCCAGCACGATGCTGTTCAGGCTGTCGGCCTCCATGTTGAAGGGCACGCTCTCGGCGATGATGCGCGGGTGCACCTTCAGCTTGCGGCCCGTGCTGGCGCTGCCGGTGAAGGTCACCACGTCCTGGCTCTCCACATGGTCCAGCAGGTCGCCCGCGCTGCCCACGATCAACTGCAAGGCGCCTTCAGGAAGGATCTTGCTTTCAATGATGGCCTTCACCATCGCTTCGGTGAGGTAGCTGGTCACGGTGGCGGGCTTCACCACGGCAGGCACGCCGGCCATCCAGTTCACCGCGCATTTTTCCAACATGCCCCAGATGGGGAAGTTGAACGCGTTGATGTGTACGGCCACGCCCTCCTTGGGCACCATGATGTGGTGGCCGATGAAGCTGCCGTTCTTGCTGGTCCGGATGGCCTCGCCGTCCACATAGAAGGGCATGTTGCCCAGCGCGCGGCGCAGGCTTGCGTTGGCGAACACGTTGCCGATGCCGCCCTCGATGTCCACCCAGCTGTCGGCCTTGGTGGCGCCGGTGCGGTAGCTCACCTGGTAGAATTCCTCCTTGCGCTCCATCAGGTACATCGCCAAGGCTTTCAGCATCCTGCCCCGTTCCGGGAAGGTCATCTTGCGCAGGGGAGGGCCGCCCGTTTCACGGCCGTACTTCAGCATGGCGCCGAAGTCCAGCCCGCCGCTGCTGGTTGTAGCGATCAGTTCGCCGGTGATGGCGTCGGTGAGCTCGGTCTGTGTGCCCGTGCCGGCCACCCATTGGCCGGCGATGTAGTTCTGAAGTTGCATTTGTTTCATCCCGACCATAGGCGGGAGGGGCGAAGGTAAAGGTGTGGTGCTCATCCAATGGACGCTGATGGATGGGCGCTTGCAGCCCGTCCATCGGTGTCCATTGAGGTCCAATGGCAATTCCAGGTTTGAATGGACATACTGCGTGTGGGTTTTTGGGCGTGCCCCGGCCCGTTCCCGGAGGTGCTCGAAGGGCCGGGTCGGGCTATCCGCTATACTCCTCGCGGTGCATGTGCGATGCATGCATCGCCCTACACCGCTGCGGGGTGCCGCTCCTATCCCTCACGCGGTGTCCTGAGTACAACTTTCGGAAATCGCCAGAGGTGGGTCAACACCTACGCACTCGCGAAAAGCGCGAGCGCGGGTTTTGGCACCGATGCTACCGGAGCGAGGTTCTTCGATGTACCCATGGAACAGTCTTATTCCATCCGTTGCCAAGCCTTGAAATAATCTTCAGCATACGCTTTCGCGCATGAGCACGGCTGCCAAAGTGCCTTGTTCGGGAACACTCGCTTGTAGACCGTGATCCGATCCCCACCATGGAAAAGTGGAGAGGGGCAAGCCAAGTCTCCGCGATACTTCTCCCGGTGCGGATCAGGAAGGAAGGGGACGTTGAGCCAAGCTGCCACAACAATGGAAGGGTCATGCAATGGAGGTCGCCAGCCATCCAGGACGCACAGGGAGATGTGGTATTTGATGTGCATGCCGAGCATCAATTCGGTCATGTAGTTGGGCGGCACAAGGGATGACTTTGCCGGGTCCTTGAGTGCTGCTTGCACAACGGCGAAGCTGCGATTGAACCAAGTGGCCATGCCGATGGCGAAGCCGGTGCAAAGGAGTATTCCGGAAAGGAAAGGGTTGAAAGACCCCGGGGTTTTGCGGATATGGAAGATGATCTGGATCAGCAGGAAGATCGGGAGGAAACTGAGAATGGCCAATGGGTTCAAAGCGACAGCCACGGGGATGAACACATACATGGGACCCAGGAACAGGATGCAGTACAGGCAAATGCACGCTGCAACGCCGAACAGAAAGAACAGGGGAATTCGGAACCGCTTCGTACGCTCCTTGAACACCGGGAAGAAGATGACAGGAACAATGCAGATGATCAATGCGATCCACGCCCACAGGACCGGACGGCAGAAGACCTGGAAGTAGTGGTTGGCCAGCACAGCTGCCGCGCACAGTAGCGCATTCGCCGTAGGGAGCCGAGGGGAAGCCATCCAACCGGCCAAGCGCATGCGGAGCTTCATCCCGATTGGAACGGACGACGGGCGGGAATCAGTATGTGCCCTGTGCTGTACACGAAGCGAACGATTGGGGGCTCATGGACGGGCCCTTCAAGCCCCGTTCATGAGCGTCCGTCAAGGTCCCTGTACACCACCTATGTCGAATGGACAGGCCGCAGTGGGGCGCCGCCAACACCCGCCTTTACACCACAAAATAATATTCATCCCTCCCCGAGCTGGCCAACTCCTTGCAGTGCGGGCACGGATTTGTGTCCCCCAGCAGCTCATACGCGCGTTGCACGGCCATCAGCGTGCTGCTGAAGCGCGTCTTCTGCTCGCGGAACACTTCCGTTACCTGCATCTTGAAGCCCGTGCGCAGCATGGCCTGGTACAGGTCTTCGCGCACGCCGCACACCATCACGTGCACCCCGGAGGCTTCCCAGCGTTCCACATAGTCGGAGAGCAGGTGCATGCACACGGCATCGGGGTTTCGCACACGCTTCAGGCGCAGCACCAGCACTTTGGCGCCACCCTTCATGCGCGTTTCAATGAAGCGCAAGTGCCGCTCCAAGGCGGTGGCGCTGCCAAAGAACATTTCGCCCTCCAGGCCGAACATCAGGATGCTGGCGCACACGGGGTCTTCCGCGCGGCGCTCCGCGATCATGCGGTTGGCACGTATGCTGAACTCGGTGAGCAGCATGCGCCCTGCGCGCGGCACGGCCAGCATGAAGGAAAGGAACACGCCGATCAGGATGCAGAACTCGATGGAAATGAACACGGCGGAGAAGGCCGTGGCCGCCACAATGCCCGCATCAAAGCTGGAGGCGCGCACATGGTAAAGCACCGATGGCGGATCGATCATGCGCACGCCGGTTACGATGAGGATGCCCGCCAGGCACGCTTTCGGGATGAACTGGGCCAACGGCGCGAACAACAGCACGATCGCAGCAACAAACAAGGCGGCGAAGATGCCCGACCATTGCGTCACTGCGCCGGCCTGCAGGTTGATCGCGGACCGTGTGAGCGACCCCGAGCCCGGCAGGCCGCGGAAAAAGCCGCTGCCAATGTTGGCCAGTCCTTCAGAAAGGCAGATCTGGTTCAGGTCCAGCTGCTGCCGCGTGCGCAATGCCAAGCTCTTGCTCATGGCGATGGCCTCCAGCAAACCAAGCGTGGCAATGGCCAGCGCGGACGGGGCCATGTCGCGTACCTGGGCCAAGCTGACCTGCGGCACCAGGAACGCCGGGAGCTTCGCGGGGATGCTCCCCACCGCATCAATGCCCATCCCGCCCTGCCACCACGTGGCTGCCGTCACCATCACCACCGTGGCCAGCAGTTCGGGAAAGAGCGGCATGCGCAGTTTTTGCTTGACCCAGCGCAGTCCGGCATATAGCACGATGGAGGCGCTGCCCACCAGCAGTGCATTTGTGTTCACCTCGCCGCCATGCACCATGCTGCCCCAGAACCGGTGAAGGAAATGTTCTTCCGGGGCGGCGGCATAGTGCGTGCCAAGAAGATGCTTCATCTGGTCCATGATCAGCAGCAGCGACGCACCCACGGTGAAACCCACGATCACCGAGTGGGAGATGTACCGGGTGAGGTCGCCCAGCCGGAACACGGCAACGGACAGCTGGATGGTGCCGATCAGCAGGGCCAATACCACCATGGCCGAGAGCTTGTCCTCCATCAGCGCAATGGGCGCCAACACGGATAGTGCCGCGATGGAGATGGCGTTGGTGGGCCCGTTGATCAGCTGGCGGCTACTGGCGAACACCGCGCCGATCAACGTCATCACAATGGCCGTGTACAGGCCGTATTCAGCGGGTACGCCTGCCACCAGCGCATAGGCAATGGCCTGGGGAACGGCCACCGCGGCCACCGTGAGGCCTGCCACCAGGTCCGCGCGGGCCGCCGCGCCCGAATACTTCAGCAGGCTGTCCAGTGCCGGCACATAGCGCAGCCAACCCTTGGGATAATAGCGCAGCCGGTCCAAGGGTGAAGGCGCGGCTTGTGGCATGCGGCAATATTACTCGATGGATGCGCGGCGCATCAAGGCCATGATGCAATTGGACAGGCTTGTGCGGGTGCCGGGAGGGTGTTGCAATGCAGGGCTATATTCGTTTCATGAATGCCCAAAAGCTGCGCCATACCCTGTTGCTTGTCGCCTTGGCGGGTGTGGTTGCTTCCTGCAACGTGGTGCGCATGCAGGCCCGCAAGGCCAAAAAGGATTTCAACCACGCCGGATTGGTGGAACACGTGTACAACGGCCCCAATGGCCCGATGCATGTTTGGGCCAACCCCTTCACAGGCAAGCCCAAGTTGATGCTGGTACACGGCATCACCGGCAGTGCCGCCATGTGGGCGGCCAACACCAAGGCGCTCAGCAGCCTGTACGACCTGATCTTGCCGGACCTGATCAGCCATGGCGGTAGCACCAGCACGTGGAGCGGCAACAGCGTGGATGCCCAAGTGGCCCACTTGGCTGCCATCCTGGACAGCCTGAAGGTGCATGAAGCGGTGTACGTGGTGGGCTCCAGCTACGGCGGTGCCATCTCCGCCAATTTCGCGGAGCAATGGCCGGAACGCGTGCGCGCCTTGGTGATCTACGACGGGCCCGCCAATGGATATACCAAAACCGTGGCGGACAGCGCGGCACAGGCGCTGGGAGCGAAGGGCATTCTGGACCTTTTTGATCCGAAGGTGCCGGCGGACCTGCAGCGCGGGGCGGATGCCGTGATGTACAAGCCCAAGAAGATTCCCGGGTTTGCGCTGCGCCAATCCTTTGAGGCCGGTGCCGCGAAGAGGCCTGGATACATCGCCCTGCTGAAGGACCTGGTCCAGCGGGAGGACGAATATGCCGGGCACCGCTACATGTGGACCATGCCCGTTTATGTGTTCTGGGGCGAAGGAGACCGATTGATCCCGCCATCCGTGGGCAGGGCCATTGTGCGGATCAACGACCTTCCCGCGGACCATCTGCTGGTGATCCCAAAGGCAGGCCACGGCGCAAACGTGGAGCAGCCGAAGATCTTCGAGGAGAGTTTGGTCCGTGTGCTGAAGGATGGCCCGTGCCGGATGGATCATCCGCCGGGCGAAGGCATTTGCACCAGGGAGTACATGCCCTATTGCGGCTGTGACGGAAAGACCTATCCGAACCGCTGCGAAGCCTGGCGCGCAGGGGTGCATGTGGTTTCCAGGGGCGAGTGCCCATAGAACCTCATACGTTTGACCTTATATGAGGCTTTTAATCCGTGATCCTCACGCCGCAGCTCCAAGGCTTGCCCGAACCAGTTGCTTCAAAACGTCAGGGTCCGCATCCGCAAGGCGTTTCAGGTAGAGGCAACCCTTGCCTGCCTTATGCTTCCCAAGTTTGTCCAGCAGGGCTTGCTGTTGCCGGATGTCAAAACTGAGGTACAAGCTGAGCATGCCCTTGCGGGGGCTGAAGCCGCAGCGGAACCATTCCACTTCCCGGCCCGTCGCGTATTTCAGCGTCAGCTTTCCAAAGCCGATGATGGAGCCGCCCCACATCCGGGGCGGTGCCCCGGTGGCCTTGCCCAGCATGGCCATCAGCTCGCGGCAATCCTGGCGTACCCGCCAATCAGCAAGCGACGCCACAAAGGCATCCACCCCGCCATCGGTCTCCTTGGTCTTCAGCATGGCCTTGGGCATCCCGGATGGCGGTCAAGGCCTGCGATGCAGATAGGCGTCTTGGGGATGGGCGCAGTAGGTGGGGCAGGGCATCCCGGTAACCGCATCACCACTGCCTCCCACCGCGGTGGCTTTTCCATTGGCCAGTTTTACCGGGACCAGTTGGAAGGTGTAGCTGCCGTCCGTAAGGGTTTGCTTGGCCACGCCGACGCCATTGCACTGGGCAACATCCAGCATGCGCAGCAGTGTGGGCATCGGGCAGTCAATGCTCCACGGCCCGCTGGTACCGTAACGCGATTGCTTCACCAGGGCTTCCGCCGCCGTTTCGTCCATGATGTCTACGTTGGCGCGCGAACCGCTGAGCGATTTGTACAGGCGGAATTTCGTGCTTCCGCTTTCCGGCACATGCCTGCCGTTGGCATCCGCCGGGGCCATTATCGCGCGCTGATCGCCCGGCGCATTGGCAGCGAAGTAGAACCGGACCTGCGTGGTGCCGGGGACTTGCCCCAGGCTGCCCGTTGTCTGTTCATCAAAAAAAGCGACAAATGCAGGTTGCGGGTACAACGCAGGCGTGCGCATCAAGGACCACGTTATACCGCCAATAACAAGGCCTGCGGCAAACAGGACCACGGGGCGGAAGAATGTCAGCTTTCGGCGGGTGGTGTCCATGGTGGTTGGTGTTGGTGAACGAAAGATAACCGGTGGGCCGGTGTGCAATGCAGCCGATCTGATTTTTACTACCTTTCATATCGTAAACAGGCTTTGCATTGAATGGCCCGCCTGAAGCAGCTATTGGCTTTGGCCTTCGGCTTGTCCGCGTCCATGGCGCTGCATGCCGGGCTGCTTGCCTTTGGGCCATTGGCCAGGGAAATTGCCCCGGGGAACATCCCGAATGTTCATGATAGCCGCCCGGAGGAGGGGTTCTCCATTTATCCCATTGGTAGGAAAAAGCCCTTGGGCACAAAGCAGGCCGCCGAAGAACTTGTGGCGGAGAGCGCCAAGAAGCAATTGCGCGGTGACTTTTTCGGGGCCTTGTCGGACTTGTACGTCGCCTTGGACATTTTTCAACGCCTGAATGATGAAGAGGGCCTGGCGGTGGCGTACAATGCGATCGGCACCATTCACTACTACGACCGCAATTATCCGGAGGCAGGTTCCTTCTTCTCGCGCAGCTTGGAGATCCGCGTGAAACAAGGCAAGCAACTGGAGGAGGCCATGCTGTACGGCAACATGGGGAGCTTGCTGGACATCATGGGCCGATCGGACAGTGCCTTGGGTTTTCACCGGAAAAATTTGGCCATCAGGACAGCCATGGGAGATCGGGGATGGATCCCCATTTGCCAGGCAAACTTGGGAGATTGCTACAGCCGTTTAGGCCAGCATGACAGTGCTTTGCATTACCTGCGCACAGGCTTGGCGGAAGTACGCAACCAGTTGGGACAGGAGCAGGTCAGCACCACCTTGGCCATGCTAGGCCATGCCTACGTGCGCGCCGGCCGGGCATCGGAGGGTGTTGCCCCGTGCCGGGAAGCACTTCGATTGGCGGAAGGGAGCGGTTCGCTTTCCCTTGAAGAACCCTGCTTGGATTGCTTGCAAATGGCCTACTCCGCACTGGGCCGCCACAAGGAGGCATTGGCTGCCTTGGAACGCGCCATCGCCGTGCGGGACAGCATGTTCGGCAAGGATGGGGGAAAGGGATTGCTCAAGTTGGAAATGACCTATGCGTACCAACAAAGGCAGTTTGCCGACAGCCTGCAACGCGTGGAAGACGAACGTCAAGCCCGGTTTGCCTATCTGAGCCAGATCGACAAGGAGCGCAACCAGAAGCGCATCACCTTGCTGGGCGCTGTACTGATCTTGGTGCTGGCCGTGGGCCTGTGGAGAAGGCTTCGGTTCATGCAACGCTCGCGTAAAATGATCCAGGCCGAAAGGGACCGCAGTGATTCGCTGTTGCTGAACATCCTGCCGGCACAGGTGGCCGATGAACTCAAGCGCGATGGGAAGGCCAAGGCACGGGAGGTTGAAGGCGTTTCCATTCTGTTCACCGATTTCCATGACTTCACCAAAATGAGCGAACGCCTCTCTGCGCAGGAACTGGTGGAGGGAATTGACTGGTGCTACCGTGCCTTTGATGCCATCGCGACCAGGCACGGACTTGAAAAGATCAAAACCATCGGCGATTCCTACATGTGTGCGGGAGGACTGCCCGAGCCCCGCAGCGACAGCCGGTTGAACACCGTGTTGGCCGCATTGGAGATGCAGGAATGGATCAAGCTCCATGCACGGGAGCAGATTGCCAGGGGCAAGCCACCGTTCCGCATGCGTGCGGGCATTCACACCGGGCCCGTGGTGGCGGGCATCGTGGGGGAAACAAAATTCCAGTACGACGTGTGGGGCGATACCGTGAACATTGCCGCGCGCATCGTGGCCGCAGGTGCCTTGGATGAGGTGAACATCAGCGAGGCCACCTATCTGCAATTGCGCCAAGGCCCTTTTGAGTTTGTGTCCCGAGGCAAGGTGATGACCAAGGGAAAAGGCGAACTGGAGATGTTCTATGTCCACTTGCGGAAGGAAGGGGAAAAGGGAGGAGTTGTGCCGCTCTATCCGGCAGCAGCAAGCGGTTAGGCATTGGCAAGTGCGCGCCACCGCAACGGCCTCCTGTGTCCGAAAGGCGGAGCTGCGTCCCTGCGGATGGAACATGATCCCTGATCCTCCCGCAGCGGTCTCCTGCATGCGCGAAGACTTGCGTAGCGAAGGCTGGGACCCTGCGGAACGAAGGTGCCCAGGACTGGATTGGCCGAAGACGGCCGGACCAGGTTTGGCCGTGAAGTGGATCACCCGAAGCCGCTTCGCGTCTTCCGGGCTTTTTCATGCACTGCTTCGCTCAAGCTGCGCTTGGCTCGCTGCGCATGAAAAAGCCCTGCCGCGTTCGCGGCAGGGCGATCATCAAGTGCCCAGGACTGGACTCGAACCAGCACAGCCTTTCGGCCACTACCCCCTCAAAGTAGCGTGTCTACCAATTTCACCACCTGGGCAAGGGGCCGCAAATATAGCCGCTTGCCACATTCGCCAAACGCTACTCCTTCACCAGCCGGGAAACGTAGTGCCGCGCACCTGATGTGACCTTTACAATGTAAACTCCGGGAGCCAATCCGTCCACGTCCAGCACAGCGCTCCGGCGGCTTTCCAGCACGGTCCTTCCTTGGCTGTCACAAACAGCCGTTTGTTCAGGCTGCAGGCCGCCCGGCAGTGATATCCGGACCGTTAAAGAGGCCGGATTGGGTGCAAGATCCAAGCCTGAAGCAGTCTGCGTTTCGTTGATCCCCATGCCACAGTCCAATTCGTTCATGTACTGCCAGATGATGTTGTCGAAGTACGTGGACACTTGCAGCGATTCCTCCGCCGCATTGCCCATGCGTACCAGCACAAGTCCTTCGCTGGGCACCACGTTGATCAGCTGGTCGTTCTTGCCCAAGGCGTTGATCATGTCCGGCGGGGCATCGGGCATCAACGGGCCTTGGAACACGAACTGCGTCTGCGGCAGCATATACGTGGGCTGGCCGTTCAGCCACCACAGGTAGCCATAGCTTTGGTTAAGCGTTTGCGATGGCGTGGTGGCCGCATGGAAGTAAGCCGTGTCGTGCAGTATCGTATCGCCCGCCCACACCATGTGGTTCAACGCCAATAGGCCGAACCGCGCCATGCTGCGCGCCGTGCTGAAGTACAAATTGTTTTCATCCACCTGTACCCAAAGGCCGTTCATGCCGATGGGATTGCGCAGCTTGGTGTTGAAGTATTGGCTGAAGGGTTGCCCGGTGGCTTGCGCAACCACTTGGTCCAAAAGCGTGTAAGGTCCGTTGTGGTAGGCCCAGCGCGTGCCGGCATCGGCTAAGTAGGTGAGGCAGGAGGGATCGGTGCAGTACGGGTCCGCTCCGGCATCATTGAGTCCAGTTGTCATGGTGAGCTGGTTGCGTACGGTGATCAGCGATTCCTGCGCGGGCGTTTCGGAGGTCCAGCCCGTGCCCAAGTAGTTGCTCGTTGGGTCTTCAATGCTCAGGTACCCCTCTTCCTGCGCAATGCCCACCATGGTGCTCGTGAGCGTTTTACCCGCGCTGGCCCAGTACCACAGGCTGTCCTGCGTGAAGGTGCCCACGTAGTGTTCCAGTACGATGCGCCCGTCCTTCAGCACAATGAAGGCCTTGGTGTTGTGCTGGTCCAAGTAGGCGTAGAGTGAATCGATGCGGTCCGGGCACCAGCCCAAGTTGGCGGGATCGGTGGTTTCCCACGTGGTGGAGCCATTGGGCGGGAAGTAGGGCGTTTGCGCCGCGCTGCACAAGGGCAGGGCAAGCAGCCAAAGAGGCAGTAGCAGGTTCCGCATGCCGGTTTAGACGATGAACCCTGCCAAAGGTTCAAAGGTCATCTGGCCGGAAGGCCCAGTTTCTTGATCTTCACCAAGGGGCCGGGGCACATGGTGCCGTGGCAACCTGCGCATGTTTGCACCAAAGTGTTGAAAACGCCCGCCCTTTCCGGCTCCGGTGCTTTGTAAAGCGCATCCAAGTGGTGCAGCCATGCAAGGTCGTAGGCATCAAACACCTTCGGGTCTTTCATGCCCGGAGTGGCCTCGGCCGTTTTCAGCGTCTTGAATTTCTCCGGGAACGGAAGCAACTCCTGCCCTTGGGCCACGCGCAAGCGGGTGCTGTCCGCAAAGGCTGTCATGGCACGCATCAACAGTGCCAGCTCGCTGGTGGCCGGTGCATCGCCCTTCACAATGGTGACAGGTTCCGCAGGGGGCGGCTGCACGGCGGGCGGTTCCTCCACCGGTGCAGTTGTGGCGGGCGGCACAATGGCGGCGGTCTCCTGTTTGCGCGTGCCGCAGGCCAACAGCAGCAACAGGGTGGCAATGAAACCCAGCTTGGCGATCGGCACATGGGACATGGTCGTGTGGTTGATGGTGGCTTCTGCCAAGCTGGCCGAAGTATTTTATGGCCCGAAGATCGTTCAACGCAGGCGAACATGCCCGATTTCGGTACACGGCCCATCGACCACGACCGCAGGCGGATCCTCACCGCGCTTTACCTGCCTGCCGCAGCGGTGGCGGTGATGTGGATCATACTGGCCTTCGATGAAGTGTACCGCCTGGGCTTGGCGCGTTTTGGGATCCTTCCGCGTACGCTGCAGGGTCTGCGCGGCATTGTATGCGCGCCCTTGATCCACGGCGGCGTGGACCACTTGCTGAACAACAGCGTTCCATTGCTGGTGTTGGGATGGTTCACCATGTATTTCTACCCCAAGGCCAGCGGGCGCGTGGTGTTGATCAGCTGGTTCACCACGGGCCTGTGGGTGTGGGCCGTGGGAAGGGAGAGCTACCACATCGGGGCGAGCGGCATCGTGTATGCGCTGGCCGGCTTTATTTTCTTCAGCGGTGTGATCCGTCGCCGGATCGCGTTGATGGCCGTGTCCTTGATCGTTGTGTTCCTCTACGGAAGCATGTGGTGGGGTGCCTTGCCGCTCCAACCCCAGGTAAGCTGGGAGAGCCACCTGTTCGGCGGCATCGTGGGCAGCCTCATGGCGTGGTTTTACCGCAAGGTGCCGCCTGCACACGTGCCACCGCCGCCGCCTGAGGAGCCTGATGAGGAGGATGTGGAAGAAACGTTTTCCGGCGGAGACCCGGGAGATGAGCACGTGCCCCCGCCGCTTCCGCCAACGCCACGGTCCGGTTCCATGTACGACCCCGAACGCACCAGCAGTACGTGGGGATAGGGCGTAGTTCGTAGTGGATAGGGCATAGTTCATTGTGGAACCCAACGAACCACGAACTACGGGCTATGCACTACGAACCAGGATCTACGAACTTCGATCACGGCCCAACACCCTCAATCCCCCGCAACCTCGATCAGCAGTTCATCCGCAAAGATCCACGATGGTTCGCCCTTGCCGGGATGCCACGCCGGGCAAGGCCCTGCGTTCTTGGCGATCAGCTTGATGTAGCGCGCCTGCTTGTTCAGCGGCGCGGTCATCATCTCCTGGTCCAACAGCCCTTCCTTGTTGCGCGGCACGCTATTGTCCACGGTGGTGCTGCTCCAGTTGCGGCCGTTGGTGCTCCATGCAAATTGCACGCTGGCGGGGAACCAGATCCACGACTTTTCGTCCTGCAGCACGCCTAAGCCAAGGCGCTTCAGGGTCTTCACGCTGCCCAAGTCCACCGTGGCCAGCACGTCGGTGCCCTGGTAGCCCTGCCAGTCGCCGGTGCGCCAATCCTTCGGTCCGCGGATGCCGTCAATCAAGGCCATCTTGCCACCGGCGCTGTACTGCGCCGCCCACTTGCTCTCCACTTCGATCGTGCGCGCCGGGTCGATCTGAATGTAGCGGGCCGTTACCACCGGTCCTGC
>JAFDZG010000222.1 GCA_018267065.1 Bacteroidota bacterium | reverse complement strand
GCGGCCTGCCATTCTTCGGCGCTGTGCTCCCAATCGCCATCGAACCAGAAGAGGTCGGGGTGGAACAGCTTGCACAGCTCCCCGATCTGGCCTTGGTTGTACGCGCAGAAGCGTTGCCACCGCGCTGGATCGTCCTTGATCGCGTAGCGGGAACTATCGCGCAAAAAACCGGGGTAGTCCGGATCGCTCCAGTCAATCAGTGAGAAATACGCGCCGCACTTGATGTCACGTTTTCGCAACTCGGAGAAGAACGGTGCAATCACATCACGGCCACAAGGCGCGCGGTCCGCGATCGATAGGGGGTCATGACACTCCGCTGATTTTAGCTGCGGAGTTCCACGAAAAAGACCCTGTTGGTCGACACCGTGGTTGAGGTCTGTTCCATATAGTGCGACCCCGTCATGGTGCTTTGTGGTGATCACGGCATACTTCGCGCCGCTCCTCGCAACCAAATCCGCCCAAGCCGCCGGGTCGTAATGTTTCGCGGTGAAGCCCTTGATCTGCTTCATGTAGTCGGCGTGGGGGATGGCGCCGTTGTGGAAGCTCCAGCTCTCCCCCACCCCGTCCACACTGTAGATGCCCCAGTGGATGAAGATACCCAGCTTGGCATCCTTGAACCATTGGAGCCGGGCGGCGGTGCCGGTGGTTTCCGGCGCAAGCGGCTGCTGGGCCCTCGCAGGGATCGCGGCGAAGAGGCAGAGCAATGGGAACAGGCGCATGGGCCGAAAGTAGCCGTGGGAGCCGATCACTTCTTTGCCGGTTCGCGGAATGAAGATCGATCCGCAACCTCCCGTTTTCCTCCTGGAGCCGATCTTTACCCGCATGACTTGTCGCATCCCGCTCATTCTTGTCGCCGCCCTCCTATCCTTCCTTCCACTCCAGGCCCAGCAATGGAACTGGGCCACCAGCGGAGGGGGTACCAGCAACGATGACTTTTGCTACTCCATTGCCACCGACAGCCAGGGCAACGTGTACTACGCCGGTACCACACGCGGCAGCAACGGGCAATTCGCCTGCGGGGCGGTGAGTGTGGGGGCGACAACGGCAGCCGTGGTGGCGAAGTACAGCGCAACGGGCCAGTGCCAGTGGCTGCGCACCATCTCGGTGCCCAGTTTCGAAGCCCGGGCATACGCCATCGCCATCGACACCCAGGACCGCATCTACGTGGCGGGAAGCTACCGGGGCACGGCCACCTTCAGCGACAGCCTCACCCTGCCGAGCTATAGCAGCAGCACCAGCATCTTCCTGGCGCGCTACGATACCGCCGGAACCTGCCAGTGGGCACAACGCGCGGGCGGCGCCAATGCCACTAGCGAGGCGCGCGGCATCGCCCTTTCCGCCGATGGCGGCATCTTCATCATAGGTCGCGCAGGCGGCAATCCTGTGCAGGCGGGCACCCTGCAGATCCCCAATCCGGGCAGCATCCGCCAAGTATTCCTGGCCCGTTACGACAGCACCGGCATGGCCCAGTGGGCGCGCATTTCCACCGGAACGGGCAGTGGGAGCGAAAGAAGCGGACGCGGCATCAGCATCCAGGGCAACACGCTCTTTGTGACCGGGCAGGCCAACTATGCCAGCACCACCTTCGATGGGCTGAGCCTGACCAGCACCAGCACCAGTGGCAACCTGTACGTGTTGGCCTGCGACCTGCAGGGCAACGCCCAATGGGCACGGAGCTACTCCGGAATGTCCAACGTGGAGGGCACCGGCATCGCGGCGGACAGCCTCGGAAACCTCTTCGTGACCGGCAGCCTGTGGGGCAGCCTGTACCTGCCGGAGGACACACTTCAATCCGTGGGCAGCGATGACGACATCCTGCTCCTCGGACTGGACCAGGCCGGCAACCACCGCTGGGGCCACAGCGGTGGCAGCACCGCCCGCGACCTGGCCTGGGGCGTGACGGCGGACGGCATGGGCAACGCGTATGTGGCCATGCAATTCACCAACACCATGGAGCTGCTGGGGGACACCTTCACCGTGCTCGGCGACGAGGATGCGTTGATCATGAAGCTCCGCTCCGACGGCACGCCGGTGTGGAACAGCCAGCCCAGCGGCTACCAGCGCGACATCCCCCTGTGCATCCACCGGCAAGTTGTGGCACCGCACCGGCTCCTCTTCGGCGGATACTTCTGGGGCACCATCACCTATGGCAGCTCCACCATCAGCGATATCCAGAACGGCGACGGCATGCTGGTCAGCGGCATGGACACCACATTCGCGGTGAACATCCACACCACACCAACATGCCCTGGTGATTGCAACGGCAGCCGCACGGTCTTTATCAATGGTGATGGCCCTTTCGATGTGCTGTGGGAAGATGGCGCCACTGCAACGACACGCGTCGACCAATGCGCCGGCGACCTCTCCGTGTCAGTGACCGATGCGCACGGACAAAGTTTCGCCCTGCAAGCTCCGGTGGCGGCTTTCACCGATCCCGGCCTTACCGTCCAGCAGAACATGGATTCGCTGTGGGTGGAAGGCGGCGTAAGTTGGCAATGGTATTACAACGGCGTGCCCTTGCCCGGTGAAGAGGCCGCCCACCACATCGCACAGTTCTCCGGGTCCTATTCCGTGAGCTACATGGACTCCGCAGGATGCGCATGGAGCTCCGATACGTTGGATGTTGTGCTGAGCGTGGGCCTGGAGGCCATGGCTCCTGCCGCGCCCGTGCTCTATCCCTCGCCCGCCACGGATAGGCTGTGGTTACGCAATGGTCCGCCCATCGCCTCAGTCCGCGCGTGGGACATGGCAGGCCGTTCCGCCAGCGCACCGGTGCTGAACGGCCAAAGCCTGTCCATCGCGCATTGGGCACCGGGACCGTGGATGGTGGAGCTACGATTCACCGATGGGTCCACCAAGCGGTTCCGGGTGATGAAGGCCCTTGAGTGAGCGAAGTGAGCATATGTTCTTTGTTCCGTTGAGGTCTACTTCACCCCAAGCTGTGCGGCCCGACCCCGTGCTGACTCGCAACCCGTACTTTATACGGCGGTCTCGCATGGCATCTCCCCAGCAGCTCCAATTGTCCTGTCCGGTGTGAAGCATGTTGGGCGCATGAGTCCACGCTCCACAAGGCTCAAATAAAAAAAGCCGTGCTGCGCAACGCACGGGCGTGGAGCCTTGCGCGAGTTGCGGTCCTTCACCCACCAGGTCATTGCCCCCCCTCCAGGTGCCGGGCAATGGCTACAACGGCGTAGGCCTTCAACAGCACGAACCAGGTGATCAACACCAGCGCGAGGCGCACTTTGTTCGCCGCCACCCATTCGGAGGCTGCAGCACGCAATGTCTCCACGGGCACGCCATCCATCGGGTCCAGGAAGAGGGTGAAGTTGCGCGGCATGAAGTAGATGCCCGTGAAGGCTTCGGCAATGACAATTCCGCCAAGGGAGATCAGCAACCACTTATTGGCCTCCTTGGGACGGTTACGCAGCAGGATGGTCGAGGCGATCAAACAGAGGATGGCAAGCGGGGAAAAGGTCTGGAAAAAGTGTCCAGGGTTGGTCACGGTCATATCCGCGCGACGGGTGATGAGCGACTCCGGCACGTTGGAGGACCAGTTCGGGACCTCGGTGATCAACTCATAGACGTTGGCGCCAGCAACGGAGAAGAACGCGAACATCGATAAGATCAGCAGGTAGTATCCGGCCGAGGAGCGCGTGCTTTGTGCGTTGGACATGGTTCAGGTTGTTTGCCCGCAAATCTCCTGGGGCCCCGGCCTGGAAAAATTGAACCTATCGGACATTCTCCATGAGGTGCCCCACCAAGGGGGTCATGGCTTGCCGGTAGGCCATGGGCGTATAGCCCGTGAAGGCTTTGAACGAGCGGTTGAAATGCGCCTGGTCCGCGAAACCGCTCGCGTAGGCGATGGCCGTGAGCGGCATCGGGGAATGGTGGATCAAGTGCAAAGCACCCACGTGCTTCATGTAGTGCAGGGTCCGCTCGGTGTTCATGGCGGTCAGCTCTTCCATGCGCCGGGCCAATTGGCGCGTTGACCAGCAAAGCCGGTCGGCCAATTGGACCACGGTGGGCACTTGGCCGGCGTGATCGCCGAGGAAGTGGTCCATGGCACACTCGCGCGCGGTGGGCTGCGCATGGCGCGCCACCATCCATTCCACCAGCAAAGCCCGACGCTCCGCGAAGGTGGGCCGCTCGATCACTTCGTGCCACAAGGTGTTCATGCTGCGGTCCACCAGGGACAGGTCGATGATCAAGTCGGCACATTCCCTGGCCGGAAATCCGAAGATCCGTTTCACGGCGGTGGGATGGAGCACGATGCCCAGGAAGCGCTGATGCGCGGGAAGTGCAATCCGGAAAGCTGCGGTGTTGAAGCCATTCAGGAAAACGCGCGGCACCGTCAGTGGTCCGGCCCCGTTCCGGTACCGCACGATCGGCTCCGCCGATAAGTTGAAGATGACCTCCACGACGCCCTTTGGAACGATGGTCTCATGCCCAAGCAGCAGCCCTGCCCGGTCCATCTGCCAGAACATCTTCACCGCGCCCCGCAGGGCGGGCGGGATCACAAAGCACACCTCCGAGGTGTTCGCCTGTGCTGGCATCCAACGAAAGTAATCGTGCAACTGTACCCAGGGCAATGGCGATGTCGCCTGAAACGAAATGAAGTCCCCTGGCTGCTACTTTCCCGGCCAACCGAAACGGATCAACCCGCGAACTGCTCCGCCAGCTTGTCCATACTGTCGCACCACCCGCCGATATGGCTGTCGCGGGAGTCTTCTGAAGCAAGCCCCGTCTGCCGGAATTCCATGCGCGTCTTCGCGCCTTCTTCGTACAGGTCCACGGTCACCTGCGTGCGGTGGTTCGCGGGGTTCACCTCCACCACCTGCTTTTCCCACTGGTGCGTGAAGGCCAGGTGATGGATGGGGCGCACGGCGGTGTAGGTACCGTAAGCCGGGTAGTCCGTGCCGTCGGGGGCGCGCATCACCATGCGCCATTGGCCGCCCTCGCGCACGTCCGCAACGGCATCGATGGTGCTGAAGGCCGCGCAGCCGAACCAATGCACCAACATGCCGTGCGTGGTCCATGCCTGCCACACCAGCTTGCGCGGCGCGTTGAACACGCGGGTGATGCAGAGCTCGTCCGCAGCGGGCGTGGTGACGTTGTTGCGGGTGCGTTGGGCGGTGAGGGCTTCCATGAAGGCGAAGGTACCAGCCATCCTGTTCAATTCCACACACAGGCGACCTCTTCGGGCTGTCCGTGATCCGGCCTTCAACAGGACGAGTCTTCTTGATCACGTGGCAGAAGTACATCTACAAGAACCGACTGGGTCGGAAGGAAGGAATTCACTCTGTCCCGATCATCCCCTCGTACACCGCCCTCGCCTTCAGATGCGAGCTCCAGAAGCCCGGTGAGGTGCGGCCGTTGAGGTGCGCCTCCAGGATGTCCAGGTGAGTGTGCCAGCCACCGGATACGCTCAGCAGGTCCTTGCGGCCAGGCAGCCGTTCGTGCGTGAGCACCAGCAGCACGTCCTTGCCCCGTTCGCTCAGTTCGATCACCACTTCTGAAAGCCGCGCGGGATCGGCACCCCAAGTGAAGCCCAGCAGGCGCGGCGCTTCGCAGCGCGTGATGCGCGCATCCATGCTATGGCCGTTCCCGTACCGCTTGATTTCCTCGGGCACCGGTTCCTTTTCGGTATCCAGGTCGCTGTGCAACCAACTGAGGCGCGCGGCACCGCCCACGTGTGCTTCCATCGGCCCGTTGGCCAACCATTTGGCCCGTTTCTCCGGTTCGATCAGGTAGGACCAGACCCGTTCGATGGGCCCGGGCAACAGGCGCTCGAAGCGGATGGTGTTCGGTGCGATGAGGGTTCCGTACTTGTCCATGTGGCAATGTGTTGGTGTTCACTTGTTCTTGTCCTCTTCCCGTAGCAGTCTTTCCAAAGTATCCAGCCGCGATGCCCAGAAGTTGCGCGTTTCTTCGATCCATGCCGCAGCGGCATCCAGCGGTTCGGGGCGGTAACTGATGAAGTGCTCGCGGCCCAGGCGCCGCCGCTTCACAAGCCGTGCGCGCTCCAATACCAGGATGTGCTTGCTCACCGCGTTCAAGGACATGCTGAACGGACGCGCCAGTTCGGTCACGCGCATTTCGCCAGCGGAAAGCCGTTGCAGGATGGTCCGTCGCGTGGGATCGGCCAGCGCGGTGAGGGTGCGGTCAAGCGTTCGCGGGGTGGACATGGCCGATGGCATCCATGTGTGTGCGTTGCGTGGTATCCGGCAGGCCGACTCCCTTCTCCAGCAATTGCCGCAGGCTATGGTCGATGAAGTAATCCCATCCTTTCTCGCATTGCGCGTAGCACTCCACCGTGGGCAGGAGTCCGATGTGCGTGAACAACAGCTGCGCGCCTGTTGGCCTAGCCGTGATCTCGAAGACCACGCGTGTGCCCTTCCATTCCTCGCGGTCCTTCAGCCACGGCAGACGGCTCTGGGTCACGTGCCACACAAGACGATGTCCGGGCAAGGCCTCCACAACTTCCTGCCCGGTGAAGTGTGCATCGCCGAACTGCACGGTGAAGACATCACCGACCTTGCGGCTGGCTCCGTCGATGTTGGTGGTCCACCAAGCTGCGACATCGCAGATGGCGTTGAAGACCTCCATGGGTGTGTTCGCCACCTGAAGGGTGCGGGTGTAGTGCTGCGTGTTCATGGGGCGAATATAGTCAACCCTTTGGTTGAATGTTAATTGCCCGCCCAAAGGATCTCCATCCGCGCTGCACTGCGAAGCCGATGTACGAAGCTGTGATCGCGCAAGGTGCGGCCCGTTGGCATGCACCTTGGTCACTTTCGCACGGCCCCGGTATCTCGTTCCTTCAGCCCTTCTCCACCGCCGTTTTCAACCCCGCCAGCCCGATCTCGAAATCCTTGCCCACCAGCTTGTCCATGTTCATGAACAGGCCGAAGACTTTGCCCATGAAGGTGTTGGGACCGTCCATCGACCAGCGCACGTCTGTGCCGTTGGGCTGCGGTGTGAAATGGAACCGCGCGATGCACTCCGCCTTCCACGGCTTGATGAAGCGCAGGTCCACCTTGACGCCATGGCTGTTGACCTCGGTGATCGCCATGCTGCCCGCACCGGCCTTCTTCTTACCCTCCCAGGCATACTTGGCCCCCACGCCGTTGGCCGCCCCGGAATAGCTCCGCTTCATGTCCGGTTCCAGCTTGTCCCACGGACTCCAGGCTTCCCATTTGTGGAAGTCGATGAGGTGCGGAACGATCTTCTCCGGTGGCGCGTTGATCACCGAGCTGCGTTCGTAGTGGACGGTGTTGGGCTTGGTGGAAGCCACGATGAGTATGCCGGCGATGAGGACGGCAAGGATCAGGAGTACGTAAAGCATGGGGTTTCAGGGTTTCTTGGTCAATTGCCGTTCCATCCGATCGGGGTTCTCTTCATTCGCCCTTATCTCTGACGCGAGCGTCCACGCTCGTGTCGTCACTACGTAGCCAGCACCTTCATGAGTGGACGTTGCAAGTTCGTGGAAGGCCATGCCCTTGTCCTCTACAAAGTTGATGTAAGGCACACGAGCGCGGACGCTCGCGCGAGTTGAGGGGGTCGAACCAAAGATCGATGTCCGGCTTGGAGGTGAGCTGGCCCATGGGCCCCATGGAATGCCGGTAGTAGCCATGGAGCGCCACCGCCACACCTCCAACCAGCAGATATTGAACTTCGTTGCGCTGAAATTCAGAGCAGACCAAAAGCAGGTTCTTCTTCAGATCCTCTTCCATGTCATGGCCTTGCGCTTCGTCGCTTAGCTGTTACCCGGGACCGAAGCTGGCCGATGAGCTTTTCGAATGCGTGGTGTCTCTTCTGAATGACCAGTTGGGCTTCTGTGCTGCTTTCAGAGGCTTTTAACTCCTGGAAGGACTTGAACCGCTTGATGGACCTCATTTTGCGCATAAGCAGATGACTCATACAAAATTAGAAAACAATCCCTGGAGTCCATCCTCCCCATGTCTTGCACGAGCATCAACGCTCGTGTCCTGATCACCTGAACGAGGATGCCATACGCACGAGCGCGGATGCCCGCCCGAGTTGAGGATGTCATTCCGGGCTTGACCCGGGATCGCGTTCGTTCAACGGTACTCGTTCAGTAGTTGCTGGAGCTTGTCCATGTTCTCCTCATTCGCTTGCTCGATGAACCCGCGGATCGGTGCCAGTTCCTCAGCGGTATTGAAGCGCATGGTCCAATCGATGCGCGTGCCGCCTTCCACTTCGGTGAAGTTCACCATCGCCTTGTAAAAGTGCATGTCCTTCAAGTGGTCGAACTCCAGGCAGCCGGGCGGTTCGATGCGTTTGAATACGCAGGTGTTGTGGAAGTCCATGCCGTTCGGGCCGTGCATGGTGAACTCCGACATACCCTCCGGCTTCAGCTCGAAACGATGGAAGGTGTTGGTGAAGCCTTGCGGTCCCCACCAATGCGCCAATTGCGCGGGATCGGTCCACGCGGCAAAGACCCGTTCGCATGGGGCGGCGATGATCCGGGTGGTGTGCACTTCGCGGTCGTTCATGGCAAGGTTGTTCAGTAGAACGTTTCGCCGCGTTCCAACATGCCGATGAACTGCTCCAACCTCCGCGCGCGCGTTTCGGCCTTCTTGGCCGTGTGCAGGCGATGTAGGAATGCATAGCGGTTGCTGCCTTTCAGCGTGGCGAAGAAGTCGCGGGCCTTCTTGTTCTTCTTTAGCGCGGCCTCCAGGTCGGGCGGCACGGCGATGCTGCTGGCCGGTGCATAAGCCTTGTCCCATTGCCCATTTTCCTTGGCGCGCTCCACGGCAGCAAGTCCCGCTGGTAGCATCAGCCTGGCTTTGATGAGCTGCTGCACCTTCTTCTTATTGATCTCGCTCCAGATGCTGCGCGGGCCGCGCGGGCAATAGCGCTGT
>JAFDZG010000221.1 GCA_018267065.1 Bacteroidota bacterium | reverse complement strand
GTCCACCTGGTCGATCACGGCGGTCTGCTGCATCACCGAGCTGCGGTCACGCTTGATTTGGGTGGGCGTGATGCCGTGCTCTTCGTTGTACGCCATCTGCTTGGCGCGGCGGCGGTCGGTCTCCTCCATGGTGCGGCGCATGCTGTCAGTGATCTTGTCGGCGTAGAAGATCACTAAGCCGTTCAGGTTCCGTGCGGCGCGGCCTGCGGTCTGCGTGAGCGATCGGTTGCTGCGCAAAAAGCCCTCCTTGTCGGCATCCAGCACGGCCACGAGCGAAACTTCGGGCAGGTCCAAGCCTTCGCGCAGCAAATTCACGCCCACCAGGACGTCGAAGAGGCCGAGGCGCAGCTGGCGCAGGATCTCGATGCGCTCCAGCGTCTCCACATCGCTGTGGATGTACTTGCACTTCACGCCGTTCTTGCCCAGGAAATCGGTGAGTTCCTCGGCCATGCGCTTGGTGAGCGTGGTGACGAGCACGCGCTCCTCCTTTTCGCTGCGCTGGCGGATCTCGTACAGCAGGTCGTCGATTTGGTCCTTGCTGGGGCGCACTTCGATGGGCGGGTCCAGCAGGCCGGTGGGGCGCACCACCTGTTCCACGATGATGCCCTCGCTGCGCTCCAGCTCGAAGTCCGCCGGGGTGGCACTGACAAAGACCACTTGGCCCAGCATGCTTTCGAACTCATCGAACTTCAGCGGGCGGTTGTCCATGGCGCTGGGCAGGCGGAAGCCGTATTCCACCAGGTTCTTTTTACGGCTGCGATCACCGCCGTACATGGCGCCGATCTGCCCAATGGTGACGTGGCTTTCATCGATCACGGTGATGAAATCGTCCGGGAAGTAGTCCAGCAGGCAGAAGGGCCGCTGCCCCTGTTCGCGCCGATCGAAGTAGCGGCTGTAGTTCTCAATGCCGCTGCAGTAGCCTAATTCGCGCATCATCTCCAGGTCGTAGAGCACGCGCTCCTCTAAGCGTTTCGCCTCCAAGTGCTTGCCGATCTCCTTGAAGAACTCCACCTGCTTCACCATGTCCTCCTGGATGGAGGAGATGGCGTCCTTCAGCGTATCCTGGCTGGTGACGAAGATGTTTGCCGGGTAGATCGGCGTTTCATCCATGGCCTCCAGGGTTTTGCCGTTGAGCACGTCGAAGCGCTCGATCTTTTCGATCTCGTCGCCCCAGAAGTGGACGCGGATGCCCTCATCGGCGTAGGCCAAGTACACTTCCACCACGTCGCCGCGCACGCGGAAGTTGCCTCGCCCCGGCTCGATGTCCTTGCGGCTGTACAGCGCGGAGACGAACTGGTGCAGCAGCGCATTGCGGGAAACTTTTTGCCCTTTGTGGACATGCACCACGCTCTTGTGGAACTCGGCCGGGTTGCCGATGCCGTAGATGCAGCTCACGCTGGCCACCACGATCACGTTGCGCCGCCCGCTGAGCAAGGCGCTGGTGGTGCTCAGCCTCAGCTTCTCAATTTCGCTGTTGATCGAGAGGTCCTTCTCGATGTACGTACCTGTGGTGGGCAGGTAGGCCTCGGGCTGGTAGTAGTCGTAGTAGCTCACGAAGTACTCCACGCGGTCGTTCGGGAAGAAGTGCTTGAACTCGCCGTAGAGCTGCGCGGCGAGGGTCTTGTTGTGGCTGAGGATGAGCGCGGGCCGGTCCAGCTGCGCGATCATGTTGGCCACGGTGAAGGTCTTGCCGGATCCGGTGACACCGAGCAGGGTCTGGTATTTGGTGCCGTCCTTGGCGCCCTCCACCAATTGTTTGATGGCCTCGGGCTGGTCGCCGGTGGGCTGGAATTCGGAAATGAGGTCGAAGGGCATGGGGAATGGTCAAAGGTACCGCCCCTTTAAGTTGCATCATTCCCCAGCCGCCATTCTATCTTTCGTCCCGCCCATGTTCCTCAAGCGCCTTCTCTACTACTTGAACCCGGCCACGCTCTTCGGCAAATCCAAGAATGACGTGAACTTGCGGTTCATGCACGGCATCAACCGCATCAGCATCTTCATGTTCCTGATCTGCTTGGTGGTGCTGGCGTTGCGCGCGTGCTTGCGCTGAGCACTGAAGCGTTCACTTGCCGATTTCGCCTTCCACGCGCTCCACGTGGATGTATTGCTCGCTGCCATCGCCCTCCATGGCCGGGCCGGTACGCAAGGTAGCCGTAATGCGCACCCGCATCGGCGTGGGCGGATCCTTCACATTCCGGGTGTAGAGCCGTTCCAATTCCAACCCTGCGCCTGCCTTGCCAGCCGTATCCATGGCCACCGGATAAGGAACACCGCTTCCATCGGGCGTGAAGCTGTGCGAATCGGCATAGTACACGTAGCCGCCGTTCAGGTGCATGGCCCCGAGCGGAAAACTGTCCACCCGTTCAATGGAATAGGACAGCGGGCTCTCGATCGGTTTGCCTTCCTGGTCCAACGGGTCCAGGCGGTTGCGGTTGTGCTTCCACAGGCGCGGCACGCCATCGGTGAACAAGGTGAGCGTTCCATTGGCCACGGTCCAGCGGCCGATCTGCCCGAACGGAATGCTGTCCCTGTCCAAGTATTGGTCGGTTTCCACGTAGGTGCTGTCGGCGCGCAGGTGCAAGCGGGTCACAATGCCGGGGCAATCCGCGCAGGGCACGGTGTCCATGTAGTATCCGGGCCAATCGCTTACGCCCAATGTTGCAACGGTGTCCCGCTGCGGAATGGCATCCTCCCGCCCTGCTTCCGGTGTTCCGCAAGCAGCAAGCGCAAGAACTGCGGCAATTGGGGCAAGTGCTCTCATCATGGGCCAAAGGAACAACGCCTTGCGTCCATCTTTGTGCGCCATGCCCGGTACGATCCTTCTGTCGGCCTTCTATTTCGGCACCGTGGAACATTACGCCCTCATTGCTGCGGGCCATGGCGTGGTGATCGATGCGGGGGAGCATTACGAGCGGCAGAGTTACCGTTCGCGCACTTCCCTCCCCGGCCCCAACGGGCGGCAGGACCTGAATGTTTGCATTGCACGGCGCAGCGGTGAAAAGATGCCCATGCACACGGTGGGCCTCAGCTATGCGGAGCCTTGGAACCACCGGCACCTGCAGGCCATCCGCAGCACCTACGGGCAAACGCCGTGGTTCATCCACTTCATCGATGAGCTGGAAGCCTTGCTGGGCCAACGCCATGAAGGCCTGGTGGACCTGGACCTCGCCACCCTCCGCCTCACGCTGAAATGGCTGGGGCTGCACGTTCCCGTGGAAGTGCGCCGGGAGCACGTGGAAGATGCAAGCGGCCTATTGGACCTCCGCCGGAGCCTGCATCCGAAAGAGCCGCTTCCCGCCAACGTACCGGCGGTTGGACCCTATCCGCAAGTGTTTGCGGACAGGCACGGCTTCATGGGCCGCATGTGCATCCTGGACTTGTTGATGAACACGGGTCCGCAGGCGGGGGCGATCCTGAAAGGAGTCACCGGTTAGGCCCGGTGCTACTGCGGCAAGGCCAATTGGTTCTGGAGCAATGCCTGGGCATGGCGCTGCACCACGCCTTCAAGCTTCAACCGCATCGAATCGGCAACGGCCGGCTCCCTTGCGGAAAGGTCATGCCGGAACAGCGTGTCGCTCTTGTAGGCATACAGCCCCTTGGCCGTTTCACCGTTGAAGAACAGGAGCCGGTCGCCTTCAATGATCTGGTATTGTCCGTTGAGGTACTGCGCGGCGTAGGGCACACGGTCCTGCTTGAAGAGGCTGCGCCCGAAACAGTTCACGGCTCCGTCAAAACCGGTGATGTCGAGGATGCTGGGCAGGATATCGAGGTGTTGGGCGACGGTGCTGTCACGGCCGTGCAGGCTGCCGTCCGGCCGGAAGAAAATGATGGGCACGGCGAACCGCCCTGCGGCGTTGGTGAACCAGGGCGGATGGACGTTGTAGAGGAAGGTGTGGTCGCCGGTGATGACAAAGAGCGTGTTGCGGTACCACGGGCTCTTCGCCGCTTTCCGGAAGAACCGCCGCAAGGCCATGTCCGTGTAGCCCAAGGATTCGTGGATCTCCTGCGTACCCTTTGGAAAATGGCCCTTCCATTTGTCTGGGATGGGAAATGGATCGTGGGAGGACAGCGTGAACACCACGCTGCAGAACGGCGATGGTTCCGCATCGAGCTTTTTGGCGAAATACTGGAGGAACTCTTCGTCGTAGATGCCCCAATGGCCGTCGTAGTCGGCGTTGTTGCCGTATTCATTGCGGCCGTAGTAGCGGTCGAAACCGGCGGCCCGGCTGAAAGAATCAAACTTGTATTCGCCGTTGAGGCCGCCATGGAAGAAGGAGGTGGCGTAGCCGTTCTGTTTCATCCGTGTGCCAAGGCCATCCAACCGGTTGTCCATGTAGGCCGTGTTCATGAAGGCATCATCGGTGAAGGAAGGAATGCCGGCCAGGATGGCGCACATGCTTTTGTTGCTGCGCTCGGCGTTGGCAAAGGCATTGTCGAAGACCAGCGACTGCTGCGCCAGCGAATCCATGAAGGGCATGTAGCCCCGCACATGGCTGAGCGAACCGAGGTATTCGCGGCCCATGCTTTCCACGATGATCAGCACCACGTTCTCCTTGCGGTCGGTGGGATCCTTTTGGATCACGTAGCGCAAGGGCATGCGGCGATCGAGCTCGGCAGGCGTGAACCAGTGGCGCTGGCGGACTTCCGGCGTTGCCAGGGAGTAGCCGAACGTAAATGCGGAATTGGTGACCAAGGGGGCCAAGGCCACGTCCACATGGTCTGCCGCGGAGGCCGGTGAGAGGCCTTGGTACTGCCAGCCTCCCCGGGCCAACAGGACGAAAATGCCCAGGGATGCAACACTGACGGGCGCTTCCTTCCACCACGGCAGGCGCACCCGCCCATCATAGGTCAACCGGGGATAGCACTTCCAGAGGATCGCAACCAGTACAACGAACACGGCTGCGGCCCAGCCATAGTCCACCAGGAAGGAGGGCAAATTGCGCACGCCCGCCCCAAGCTGCCCCAGCAGGTCGCTGCTTACGCGCTTGTTGTTGAACCCGAAGAAGGCCAGGTCAATGGAGCAGATGAGCAGCAGCACGCCGTTGATCGCCATGTACAAGGTGAACAGCACGCGCTGAAAGAGCCGCAATGGGCGCCAGGGCAGCGGCAGAATGTGCAACAGGATGACCGGGGCGTTCCAAATGACAAGCGTCGCCAGGTCGAACCGGATGCCTTGAACGGCCACTTGCAAGGCCTGCGCACCGGTGATCCCCGGAAAATCGGAACGGTAGAGCAGCCAAAACAGGCCACGCAGCGCGCTGAGCAGCAGCAGCGGCAGGCCGAGCCTCCTTGCCAGCAACCGCCAGTGGACCCAGGGGCCGTTCATCGGCTATGGCCGGCTGCCTCAGTCCACCTTGAACACGGCGGCATCAACGCCTTTGTTCACATCGATGGCGGTGGCGTTCAGCGTCATGTCCATGCCGCCTTTCTGGTGGAGCACATGGGGGAAGAGCACGCCGCCCTCCGGCTTGTAATCGCTGTAGTCCGTGATCACCTGCACCCATCCGCCGCCTTCCTGCTCCTGGTTCTCCTTGCGGCGCAGCTTCAGGCCGGTCTTCACGTCGTAGTACTCATCAAAGCGCCCGCCAGGCAAGGTTTGCACCTGCACGCGGTAGGCTTTCGTGCCGTCGATGTCCACCACCCCGAGCAGCTTGGCGGCGTATTCCAGGTCGGTATAGTGCAGTTCCGGGAAGGCGTAGGCGCTTTCGCGCAGCGGGTCCAGTTCGGTATCCTGCAGTTCCTTTTCACCGGCCATGCTGCTCAGCTTGCCGCGCGTGCCGTCAAAGGCGAGCTTTTGCAGCAGCATGTCCCCCACCTTCATTTCCATGGCGTACATGTTCGGGGCTTTGTTGTACTCGGTCATGGAGGCGGTCATGCCTTGCACGGTGGTGGTGTAGCTTTTGCGCACATCCTTCACCTTTTCCATGGCGGCTCTTCCTCCAATGGCTTTCACATATGCGTCCAGCACGTCCTGCGCGGTCATGCCAGCAGGGGCCGGTGTTGCTCCTTCGGTGGGGTCCAGGCGCACCATGTCCCCGTTCACGTCGAAATCCAGCACATGCCCGTCGCCGGCCAAGGGTGCGAGGGTCTTGGCCACTTGTTCCTTGTCCCCCACCACCAGCAGCGTGCAACTGTCCGGGTGCAGGAAACGCATGGCCGCCTGTTGCACATCTTGCGCAGTCACGGCGTCCAAGCGCTTCAGGTAGGTTTCATAATGGTCCGGCTTCAGCTTGTTGAGATAGGTGTTCAGCGCGAAACGGGCCACGGTGCGCGGGTCCTCCAATGAACGTGCGAAGCTGCCGGCCATGTAGCTCTTGGCCAAGGCGAGCTCATCCGCCTTCACGGGCGCGTTGCGCATGCCTTCGATCTCGCCCAGCACTTGCGTGGCGGCACTGTCCGTTACCGCATTGCGAACGCTGCATCCCGCGCTGAACGAGCCGAACCAGCGGTCCGCGTCGAGGCTGGAATACGCGCCGTATGTATAGCCTTTGTCCTCACGCAGGTTCTGCATCAGGCGGGCATTGAACACACCGCCGCCCAGGATGGTGTTGAGCACCTGGGCGTCCAGCGCCATGGGGTCATTGGGTTTCAGGTCCACCGGGAACACCACCTTGATCACGCTCTGCGCGCTTCCCGGGCGGTCCACGAAGGCCACGCGCACCTTGCCGGGCCTGCGCGGCTCCTTGGTGGCCGTAATGATCGGGCCAAGGCCCTTCACCACATCATGGCCCTGCGCATCCTTTTCCACCGTTATCTCCGCTCCCTTCCACACGTTGAAATACTTCCTGGCCAAGGCCTCGCCATCCTTCGCGGTGATATCGCCCACCAGCACCAAATAGCCTTGCTTGGGCTGGAAGAAGTAGCGGTAATAGTTGTACACGTCTTCGCGCGTGGCCTTGCCCATGGAAGCTTCCGTGGGCACTTCACCGTAGGGATTGTCCTTTCCGAAGGTGAGCGCATGGCCCACCATGGATGCGATCTGGTCCGGATCGTCGGCGCGCGCACTGATCTGTGAGATGGCGCGGGTCTTGGCCTTGTCGAATTCCTCGCGGGGGAAGTTGGCGCTGGCCACCACCTCGTAGAAGAGGTCCATCACCTGGGGGAAATTCTTGGTGAGGCTGCTGGCGTAGAGCCCGTCATTGGAGCCCCCGAACTGGGCCCCGAGGCCGTCCACGATCTCATCGATCTGCTCCTTGGTGTGGCGGGCCGTGCCGGTGGTGAGCAGCTCGCCCACCAGGTCCTGGTAGCCGGCCTTGTCGCCCTGCAGCACGGGCGGAATGTCGAAACGGATCTGTGCGCTGATGATGGGGATCTTGTGGTTCTCCACGATGATCACCCGCATGCCGTTGTCCAGGGTGAGGCTCTTGTGTTCACCCAGGTGTACTTCTGGGGCCGGCCCTGCGGCCGGTGCCTTGGTGCGGTCAACTTGTGCGGTCATCACGGCCGGTATCAGGAAGGTTGCGGCCAACGCAAGGGTATGAAGCGGGGTGCTGTTCATGGTCTTGGTGTGGCGGTTCATTTTTTCTGGTTCAGGGGCAGGTAGTACAGTACCACGCGGTTCGCCGGCACGAAGTATTTCCTGGCCACGCGCTGCAGGTCGGCCGTGGTTACGGCGAGGTACTGGTCCACTTCGGTGTTCACCTTGTCGGTGCCTCCGAGGAAGGTGTAGGCATTGGCGAGGTTGTTGGCGATGCCTGCCATCTTGCTGTTGTCCATGGCATGCTCTGTTTCGATCTGTACCTTGAGCTTGGCGAGTTCAGCCTCGGGCACGGCCTCATTGCGCACCAGCGCAAATTGCCGGTCCATGCTGGCCTCCAGGCTGTCCGGGGCCACGCCCATGTTGGCAACGGCAAAGGCAATGGCCAAACCGGGGTCTTCGAAGGGCAGGCTGAAGGAACCCACGTAGACGGCCTTTTGCTCGGCATCCTTCACGTTTTTCACCAAGCGGCTGCTGTTGCCGTTGCTCAGCAGGCGGTTCAGCATGTCCACCGCGTAGAAATCGGGTGTGCCCAATGCGGGGATGCGGTAGGCCTGCACCACGGCGGGCAGTTGGATCTTGTCGTACACCGTGTCGCGCACTTCGCCCTTCATGGGCGGCTCCACGGCTTTGTTGCGCGGGATCTCGCCGCCCTTGGGGATGTCGGCAAAATACTTCTTGAGGTCCCCGGTGGCCTGCTTCGCGTCGAAATCGCCGGCCAGCACCAGCACGGCGTTGTTGGGCACGTAGAAGGTCTTGTAGAATTTCTTGTAGTCCTTTTCCGTGGCCGCGTTCAAGTCTTCCATGTAGCCGATGGTGGGCCATTGGTACGGGTGCACGGTGTAGGCCCGCTTGAGGACCTCCGGCAGGATGCTGCCATAGGGCTGGTTCTCGTAGCGTTGGCGGCGCTCCTCCTTCACCACCTCGCGCTGGGTTTCAATGCCTTTGGTTTCCACCTTGGCGTGCATCATGCGCTCGCTTTCCAGCCAAAGCCCCAGGTCCAGTTGGTTGCTGGGCAACACTTCGTAGTAGTAGGTGCGGTCGCCCGTGGTGTTTGCATTGAGCACGCCGCCCGCCTTCTCCACGTACTTGGAGTATTCGCCCCGGCCGATGTTGTCCGAGCCCTCGAACAACAGGTGCTCGAAGAAGTGCGCGAACCCGCGCCGGTCGCGGGCCTCATCCTTGCTGCCCACGTGGTACATCACCCCCACAGCCACAATGGGCGTGGAACGGTCCTCGTGGAGGATGACGTGCAGCCCGTTGGGCAGGTCGAACTCGGTGAACTTGATCGCGCGTGTCTGGGCCCCGGCGGCCATGGATGCCATCATGCAGGCGGATATTGGGATGATCGCTTTCATGCAATTGCTCCTTTTTCGGCTGAAAGGGCGGCTAAAGTAAGGAGCAGCCCCCCTCCCGCTCCCCGGCCGGGAGGAACGGCGCACCAGCAATTTGGGCGGCTGGCCGATCGCGCTGCCCTTGGAGCCTGTTTTGGGATCTCTTGAATGATGGGCCCCGGGGTCATTTTTCGGCGAGGCGGGCCCGGAAAAATTATGCGTAGCGATGTCTACGGGAAATTCTCCCGGTGAAGCATCGGTGGAAAAGGGTCCGGAGAACGCATTTGAAGAGATCCCCAACAGGCGCTTAGTACACCCATGCACCCGACATTTGCACCACTTGGCAGCGAACCCACGATTCGGCAAGTGCGTACAAACGTGCCCCGAAACCATGCTTCGCACCCTCGAACCACAGATGACCGACCGCCTGATCACGCCTGCATTCATGGAGCTGATCGGTGAACTGGGCCGGCGGTTCGGTGGCACCAGGCAGGAGGTGCTGGCCCTGGGCCGTGCACGCCGTGATGCCTTGCGTGCGGGAACCTTGGCTTTGCTGCCGGAAGCGGAAGCGGTGCGCAAGGGCGATTGGCACATAGACCCCGTACCTGCGGAGCTGCTGGAGCGCCGTGTGGAGCTGCTGGGGGGCGCCAACCGCAGGGAACTGATCGATGGCATGAACGCAGGGGCCAAAAGCTACGTGGCCGACCTCTGGAACTTGACGCTGAACAATCCAAAGACCATCCTCAAGGTCCACAAGAACTTGGAGCGTGCAGCGGACAACCGGCTGGCTTATGTAAATGCACAAGGCGACCGCGTGCGGATCAATCCTGCCAGCATCACCCGGCTGATGATCGTGCCAAGGCCGCTGCATGTGGAAGACCATACGCTCGGGAAGCCCGTGCCAGCTGCATTCCTGGACGTGGCGATGCACGCCCTGAACAATTGGGAAAAGTTGCGCCTGCGCCAAGCTGGCGTTTACCTGTACCTGCGCGATGTGGGCGGCCACCGGGAAGCGGCCCTGTGGAGCGCCGTGTTCGCTTTCCTGGAGGAGCAACTGGGCATGCCCACAGGCACCTTCCGCGCCACGGTGATCATGGACAACCTGGCCGCGGTGCTGGAAGCGGACGAGATCCTGCACGAACTGCGCCATCACAGCGCCGGGCTTTCATTGGACCCGCAAGCTTTTGCCGCGGACCACTTGATGCTCTTCAGCGGGCCGGAATCCCCGATATTTCCGGACCGCCAGCACATTGGCCTCAATGCCCGCTTTCTGCGCAGTGTGAGCCTGCGCATCATCAGCATCTGCCACCGCAGGCAGGCCCATGCCATCGGCGCACCCACCTTCCTTCTTCCGCCCGATGCACACGGGCATTTAAAAGCGGACTACCTGGAAATGATCGCCGACAAGGAGCGCGAGGCCGTGGACGGGCATGACGGCACCCTTGTGGGGCACCCCGGCTTGGTGAACGCGGCCATGACCGAGTTCAACAAGAGCATGCCGCGCGGGCACCAGATGTACTTCCAGCGGCCGGACATCGCCCACCTGGAAGAGCTGGTCCAACCGCCGGAAGGGCCGCTGACCACTGAAGGCTTGCTGCGCACCGTGCGCACCCTGCTGCAAGCATTGGTATGCCGCTCGCAGGGCAAGGGCCCCATTGTGCAGGGCGGCCGCATTCATGACCGTTCCTCCGTGCGCTTGGCCACCCTTTTGCTCTGGCACTGGACGCGCAGCCCGGTCTGCTTCATCACCGACACCGGCCTGGAAGTGCATGAGGACGTGGTAAAATACCTGATCCGGAAAGAGGGAGCCAAGATGTTCCCGCCCACGCAGCAAGACCTGCACGCCTGCGCCATGGATGCCGTGAAAACGCTCACGGCCACTGCATTGTCCCCGGACCTGCCGCCGGACCTGATGGGCGATTGAACGCCCCCCGATTACTTTGGCCTTTACCGATGCCCCACGCTTGGATCCCCTGCACCGAACGCCTTCCCGCCGATGGCCAACGCGTGCTGTGCTGGTTGCCTGACAACACCGTACATGCCGCAGGCTTGGCCGAAACCGAGGAACGGCACGTGGTGATCCTGCGCTTCGCCGAGGATTGGTTCCTGAAGAACCCCAGCAAAACCGGGCGGAAAACACACCGGCATTTCTGGCTGGGCGAAGGCAGCAGCAACTGCTTCTTCGAGCGGGTCAGCCATTGGGCGCCACTTCCAGAGGGCCCCTAAATCAAAAGAGGTGACGAGGATGGAACGGTTCCATGTCCTCATCACCTCCTGGCTGCTTCCCTTCGTCGCTTCTTCTCTTTCGCTCCTCTTTTCCTGCTCACTTCTTTCTCCCCTTCAGCCTATTTCCCCTTCCCAATGCCCAACAGTTCCACCTCAAAAACGAGGGTGCTGTTGCCCGGAATATCAGCGCCAGCGCCGTGCTGGCCGTAGGCGAGCTCGCTGGGGATCCACAACTTGAAGCGGGAACCCACGGGCATCAGTTGGAGGGCTTCGGTCCATCCGGGGATCACTCCGTTCACGGGGAATTCGGCGGGTTGGCCGCGATCGTACGAACTGTCGAACTGCTTGCCGTTGAGCAACGTTCCCTTGTAGTGCACGCGCACCGTGTCAGTGGCCGTGGGCTTCGCCCCCTTGCCCATTTGCAGCACTTGGTATTCCAAGCCGCTGGCCGTGGTGGTCACTCCCGGCTTCTTTCCGTTCTCGGCAAGGAATTTTTTCCCTTCCTCCAAGGTCAGCGAATCGGCGGCCTGTTGCTTGGCCATCATCTTTCGCTGCGCCCCGATCATGTAGGCTTGCACAATGGCCTTCACCTTGTCGGAGTGGATCCGCTCGGCACTGTCCATGGCATCGCGCATGCCCGCGAAGAGCGCGTCGATGTTCAGGGAATCCAGGCCGGCCTGCTTGATGTTCATCTGCAGGTTGTGGCCCACGTCCGTGCCGATGCCGTAGCTCACCGAATCCAAGGTGCTGGCCAAGGGCACGGACCGTTCCTTCTGGCCGGTGACCTTGTTGGTGCAGGCGCTGGCAAGCACGGCGAGCAGCGTGAAAAACGAAAGTTTGATGTTCATATTTTGAGTTCTGGGCCGCGAAGGTATGTGGATCGCAGGCACGGGATCACCCTTTGGGATCCTTAACGAGGGGGCCGCCGCCCGGCGCCAGGATGGTCCTCAGTTTCCTTCGGAAACGCGGGTAGCCCGCCAGGTCGCTGTGGAAGCCGCGGGCAAAGGTGATCAGCTCCCGCGGCACCTCACTGGGTATGGCGGCATACAGCCGGAGCGCGCTGCCGTACGGCACCAGCGGGTCGCGCTTGCCATGGAAGATGTACACCGGGCACTTCACCCGCTTGATGGCCATGTCGCTGCGGAACCGGTACTTCAGCAGCCAGCGGTACGGCAGGATGGCCAAGTAGTGCCGCGCCACGTCCAGCATGTTTGCAAAAGGTGATTCCAGCACCAGGGCCCTCGGTTTGCGCTCCGCCGCAATGGGCACGGCCATGCCGGTTCCCAGCGAGCGGCCGTACACCACCACGTTCCCCTCCCCGTACATGGCGGCCAGCTTGTCGAACCAAGCCAAGGCGTCCGCGTGCAATGCGGCCTCGGAAAGCCGGCCCGTGCTTTTGCCGTAGCCCCTGTAGTCGGGCATCAGCACGGCATGGCGCAGGCTGGTGAAGCGCGGTGCCCGCTTGCCCCAGCGCCGCAGCGAGCCTGTGTTTCCGTGCAGGTAGAGCACCGCTCCCGCCGGTCGCTCCACGGGAAAATGGAGGGCATGCAACGCGGCCCCGTCAGGCCGCTCCAGCAGCCATTCCTCAAATGGTTGCTTGAACTGGAACTTGTAGGATGCCGGAAGCGGAAAACGCACGAAGATGAACTTCTCCTGGAACCACCAGTAGAAGAGGCAAACGCCGAGGTAAACCAAGGCCAGCAGGCCCAGCGTGGAGAGGACAAAGAGGGTCACGGCGCAAAATTATCCTTCGGCACAAGGCGATCTGGTGGATCAGCGTGCAAACAACCATTCTTCCGCCGTGCTGCCTGCGGCGCTGTAACGGTAGCCGTCGCCATCGTACTTCTTGATCGCCTCCGGTTCCAGCACGCGGTTCCTGATGACCCACCGGGCCATGGCCCCGCGCTGGTGCTTGGCAAAAACACCCACCATGCGCAAGGCCCCCGCGCTTTCCTCCTTGAAGACGGGCGTGATGACCCGTGCAGCCAGCCTCCCCGTGTCCACGCTTTTGAAATACTCCGCCGAAGCAAGGTTCAACAGCACATCCTCCCCGTTCAGCTTCAAGGCGGAGTTCAGTTCCGCGGTGATGCGGTCGCCCCAAAAAGCATGGAGGTCTTTCATGCCGCGCCCCATGGCAAGCTTGGTGCCCATTTCCAACCGGTGCGGCGGTATCAGGTCTCCGGGCCGCAACACGCCGAACATCCCGCTGAGGATGCGCAGGTGGCGCTGGGCAAAGCGCAGGTCGTCCACGTCCAGTGATCGCGCGTCCAACCCGCGGTAGGCCTCACCATTGAAAAGGAAGAGCGCCTGTTTCAGCGGTGCAGTGGCCCATGTTCGGTAACGTTCGTGGTTGAGCACCGCCAGCTCCTTGCTGATGCCCATGAGCCGCTGCAGGCGCAACGGGGAAAAGGTGGCGAGCTTGGCCGCCAAACGGGCGCTATCGGCAAGCAAGCCGGGCTTGCTTGCCGATAGCGCCGAGTGTTCCGGAGCTTCATTCAGGTTCTTGGCGGGCGAAAGGACAAGCAGCATGCCGGGTGCGGGTAAACGGGCCGGGTACAAAGGACGCAACGGCGGTTTCACCGGCCAAAACCGCCCGGGCAAACGCATCCAAATAGTTGATGCTTAAGCATCGTGCATGATGCCGGGCTTGTGAAGGGCCTGTCAACCGGACAGGCAGGACTTCGGCTCCGCTCAGGCCAGAGTACTCTATTTCGATACTTATAGTGAGAGTCTGGCCTGAGCATTAGCGAAGCGGCACTCCACAGCATGCGCAGCATGCGAGGAGCCGAAGGCCCAACCATGCAACTTGACATGACCACAGTACTGCGCTACGAAGTGCCGCCACACTGAAGTTTAGATGCCTTTTCCCCGGCTAAACCCTGCAATGATCCAATGGCACCCGTTACTTTCGGCCCATGGACGGGCGCACCGTGGTGTTGGAGCATGATCGGATCCAGCGGAAGCTGGACCGCATGGCATTGCAAGTGCTGGAGCACAACCCGGGAGCAAAGCAGCTGTTGATCGTGGGCGTGGTGCCGCGCGGCGCGGTGCTTGCCCACCGGTTGAAGAAGCTGCTGGATAAATTGACCGGCATTGAAAGCGAGGTACTGGAACTTTCCCTGCCCAAGGACGGACCGCTGGACGCTCCCGTGAAATTGAGGCCGGAAGGCCGCAAGCTGGACGGGGCTGCCGTGGTGCTGGTGGATGATGTGCTGATGAGCGGCCGCACCCTGATGCATGCCGCCGCGCATTTGGTGAAGCATCCGCTGAAACGGTTGACCACCCTGGTGCTTGTGGACCGCATGCACCGGGCCTTTCCCATCCGGGCGGACATTGTGGGCCTTACGCTGAGCACCACCATGCAGGAGCACATCAGCGTGGAAATGGGCCGCAAGGACACCGTTTACCTTTCGTGAATGCGCCAGCCCGCCATCCCGGCGATCACCCGGGCCGTTTCCTGCGGCGTGCCGGAGGCCGGCACATGCCAATGCGCCCTGCGGTACACCGGCTCGCGCACGGCAAGTAGTTCGTGGATCCGTGTTTCCAAAGCAGCATCCTTCAAGCCGAACAGCAGGGGCCTGTCCCCTCCTGCCCGCTTGGCCCGCTCCACCAGCACAGCCTTGTCCACGTCCAAATAGGCCACTTTGCCGGCACCGAGCATGCGGTCCATGTTGTCGGAACCCATCGGCGTGCCGCCCCCGCAGGCCACCAGCACTTCATCCTCCCGCAACAGCCCGCCCAGCACTTCGGTTTCCAAGGCACGGAACGCCGCCTCACCATGCTTCTGCACCCAAGGCAACAACGGGCCGATCCGGTGCTCAATGGCGCGGTCGATGTCCGTGAACTTGCGCCCCGTCAGCTTGGCCAGCTCGCGCCCCACGGCACTCTTGCCGCTGCACATAAAGCCGATGATGAAGACGCGCATGATGACAAGATAGGCACCATTCCCCATCCGGCCCGTACCTGTTCAAAAGTTCAGTTCTTGCGACCTTCGCGCCCATGAAGATCCAGGAAGCCACTTCCGGCAAGCAACTGCACGATTGGCAACGCCTGCCATGGCGGATCTATGCCAACGACAAGAACTGGGTACCGCACTTGGTGCAGGACGTGGAGAAAGTCTTTGACCCCGCAAAGAACAAGCTGTTGCAGGCGCGGGCGGACAGGCCGGCCGGGGCCGTCAAGCGGTGGGTGTTGTACGGGGAAGACGGCCGTGCGGCGGGCAGGATCGCCGCCTTTGTGGACCCCAAAACCGCGTGGACCGACCAGCAGCAGCCCACCGGCGGGTGCGGCTTCTTTGAATGCATCAATGACCCGGCCGCCGCCAAGCTCCTGTTCGACACCGCGCGTGATTGGCTGAAGGAACAAGGCTTGGAGGCCATGGACGGCCCCGTGAACCTGGGCGAGCGCAACATGTTCTGGGGCCTGCTGATCGAGAACTTCACCGATGCGCCCATTTACGGCACCAACTACAATCCGCCCTACTATGTGGACCTGTTCCGGGGCTATGGTTTCCAGGTCTACTTCAAACAGCTCTTCTTCAAGCGCAACGCGCTGGAACGGCCGCAAGCCATCTTCCAGCGCAAATACAACCAGTTCAAGAACGATCCCGACATCCGGGTATGCAATGCCAAGGGCATGTCCATGGAGCGGCTCGCCGAGGATTTCCGCACCGTGTTGAACGCCGCGTGGGTGGACCACGAGAACTTCAAGCCCATGCCCAAGGAGGTGGCGCTGAAGACCATCAAGCAGATGAAACCGGTGATGGACCCGCGCATCATCGTGTTCGTGTACCACAAGGGCAAGCCCATCGCCTTCTACATCAACCTGCCGGAGCTCAACGAAATATTCCGCCATATGAACGGCAACCTCAATTGGCTTGGCAAGCTGAAGTTCCTGTGGCACAAATGGCGCGGCACTGCCACCACCATGACCGGCATTGTGTTTGGCGTGGTCAAGGAATGGCAGGGCAAGGGCGTGGAGGGTGCCATGATCGCCTTCATGGGGGAATGGCTCATCGCCACGCAGCGCTACAAGGAAACCGTGCTCACCTGGATCGGCGACTTCAACCCGAAGATGTTGCGCGTGTGCGAAAACCTGGGCGCTTCCAACTACCGCACGCTGGCCACCTTCCGCTACTTGTTCGACCGGGGCAAACCGTTTGAACGGCTGCCGATCATCGGTAAAAAGGAAGCGTGAATTTTCCCATCCGGCACAGGTGGTTACATTCGCGGCCTCAAAGACAGCCTGCCCCCCACCGTGCAAGCTGTTTGGATCCTGTAGCTCAGTTGGTAGAGCATTACACTTTTAATGTAAGGGTCCTGGGTTCGAGCCCCAGCGGGATCACGAAGGCCCTGGCAGCAGCCGGGGCCTTTTTCGTGGTCGATCCCCGGGGCGGGAAGTTTATCCCGGGTGTGGAGCGAACCGGGGGGAGCCTTGTTATACTTTTTAGATCGGCGTGTTAAAGAAGCCATGTGTTCCCCACACGGCTTTTTGGCAACTGAACATTTGCTGCGCCAACAAACAGGCACCAACCGATGAAAAAGCTGTTCCTCGCCGCGGCCTTGGGCCTCGGACTGTTGTTCACCACCTCAGTGAACGCACAAGCGCCGGCACCGTCCGCCAAAGCCACCGCGCACAAAACGAACGCCAAGGCCACCAAGTCCGCGGCAACCCAACCGCGCGATGCGAAGGGACATTTCACCAAGGCCGGCAACGCCGGCTCCACCAGTGCCGCCGCGGCCACAACCACTGCAAAACCTGCAACCACGCGCCAACGCGATGCCAAAGGGCGGTTTGTGAAAGCGGATGCCAACAAGCCCGCCGCAGCTAAGAGCACGCAAGAACGTCCGCGCGATGCCAAGGGACGCTTCGTGAAGAAATCCGAAGCCCCCGCTCCTGCCACGAAGTAGGGTGCTGCACCCACATTAACGAAGGGGTTGCGCCGGTGGCGCAGCCCCTTTCTGTTTGCCCTTTCCAACCCGCTCCTTCCGGCCTCCTCATGCATGCATGGTTGCTGCCGGGCAGCCCATTACCGCACCCCGCAAGCGTTTGCGGGCAGCCGCATAGCGCCGTCCGGCACCCCATTTTTTCAACAGCCCAGCGAGATCCGGAAGACTGATTAACTTTGCGCCCCCAATGGCCGATACCTCCGGTAAAAGCACATTGGAATTTTGGTCCTGTAGCTCAGCTGGTAGAGCAAATGACTCTTAATCATTGGGTCCAGGGTTCGATCCCCTGCGGGACCACGGAAGCCCCGGCGAAAGCCGGGGTTTTTCTTTGGCATGCGGTCGGTTAGGGTGGCGAAATCCCGCCCTGTTCCGCGGCCACCACCCGCACGTCGTACTGCACGGGTGTCCACGGCGGCACAATGGCGGAAGAGGAGCCCTTGGGCCCGAAGGCCAGTTCTGCCGGGAGGATGAAACGCCCATGCCCGCCCTGCCGGGGCAGCAGGTGCGCGGCAACTTCCAAGCCCTTGATCACCTGGTCGGGGTCACCCAAGCGGAAGGTGATGCCCCCGTCCTTTTCGCTGCGCCGGTCAAAAACACGGCCGTTGTCCAGGAACGAAGCGGTATATGCCAACGTCACCAGGTCGCCGCTTTGCACGCGGGGCCCGGCCACCAAGGGGGAATCCAACGCAAACCACAGGCCCATGGTGCTGTCCCACCGCACGGCGGAACGTGCGAAGAATTCGCGGAGGATGCGGGCTTCATCGGCTTCATCCCTTGCCATCAAGGCCTCCCGGGCCATGCGGCGCGAGGTTGCCAAGGAGCGGACCCCGCGCAGGGAAAGCTCCAGTTGCACCCAGCCGGTATCCCTTCCCAACACGGATGCATCCGTGCCCAGTTCCACCCAAGGCGCCTGGCTTCCATGCATCAGCACGGTGGCGCTGTCCCCTTGGCGCATGCGCCCCAGAAAGCGTTCCAAGCCCGGCTGGCCTGCCATGGCATACCATTGTTCCGTGCTGAAAAGCGACCCGGGCGCTGCATTGGGCCGGGCAGCTCTTACGCGCACCAGCACACTGTCGCTGTCGGTGGGCAATACCTCACCGTCCCCAAGCTGGTTCAAGCGCCAATAGATGCCATCCGCGATCTCGCTGCCTCCGCGCAGCGGACTGCGGCCGCAGCCTGCCAGCAGCGCAACAGCGGCCAGAAGCAAAGCGCCCTGCGGTTTCATTTCTTCAACGCCACCAGCCCGATGTGGTACACCACGCTGCTGCGCATGGGGATCTTGTCCCTGTCGCCCAAAAGGCCAAAGGCCAATGCGCTGGGGATCACCAGCACGGCACTATCGCCCACGGAAAGATGCTGGATGCCTTCCTGCAGGCCGCTCTCCACGTCGGAATGCTCAATGCGGAACATTGCAGGCTCCCCAGGCTTCGACACGTAGCAGGTATCGCCGTTCAACAGGAACACGGCGAAATTCACCACCGCCACCTGTTCCGGCTTGGCCGTATCCCCGGGCACATCGCGCACCAAGCGGTAACGCAGGCCCGTGCCGGAGGCGGTCATTTCGGCATGGTGACGCCGCAGCCAATCCTGGATGTCGCTTTCCTCACGCACCGCCATGCGCTTGTTCGCATCCATCAGCCGCGTGTCCGGCGCCTTGTGGGGATGGCCCACCACGGCCGGGGGCGGCTGGCGCACCTCGCCGCAGGCCAGCAGCAGCAACAGGGGCAGCATGAACGGTGTTTTCATCCGGGGTGCTTGGCCAGGAATGCGGGCAACTCGCGCAGCAACAGCGCCACGGCCGCGTCCAGTGTACCGTTGAAACGGCCGCCTGCCGCATTGGCGTGCCCGCCGCCCTCAAAATGCGCGGAGAGGAATTCGTTCACGGGAAGGTTTCCCTTGGAACGCAGGCTCAGCTTGATGATCTCGTTGCGCTCGGCCAGAAAGGCGGACAGCCTCACGCCGCGGATCCCAAGCCCGTAATTCACCAGGCCCTCGGTATCACCGGGCGTATAATGGAACCGGTCGTGCTCGGCCCTTGAAAGTGCGATCAGCGCAGCGGTGCCGTTTTCCACCAATTGCAACCGCTCACTCAGGGCATAGCCGGTAAGCCGAAGCCGGTCCAATGTATTGTCCTCCATGATCGCCGCATGGATCCGGTCCGGTTGTGCGCCGCGCTCCAACAGGTCTGCGGCCACGCGCAAGGTGTGCGGGCTGGTGCTGGAAAAACGGAATGAACCGGAATCCGTCATCAAGCCCGCGTAGAGGCAGTTGGCTGCTTCCAGGTCGATGAGGCCCGCCACGCCCATGGCGCTGAGCACATCGTGCACCATTTGGCAGGTGGAGGAGGCGGTGATGTCGCTGAACACCAGGTTGAACACTTGCGCAGGATCGCGGTGGTGGTCAATGAGCACCTTGATGGGTGCTGCGTTCAGCGTTTCCTCCAGTTTGTCCACGCGGTCCGGCCGGTTGAAGTCCAGGCAGAAAAGCAGCTGCGCCTTGCGAACGGCCTGCTCACAGGCTTCCTTGGCCTTGTCATACGCCAAAGCCTCGCTGCTGCCGGGCATCCAGCGCAGGTTGCCGGGCGGTTCGTTGGGCAGCACCACTTGCACCTCATGCCCCATTGCGCGCAGCACCCGCGCCAAGCCCAGGCTGCTGCCCATGGCGTCGCCGTCTGGATTAAAATGCGTGGTGATGGCGATACGTTGGGGTGCGGCAAGCAATTGGGCAAGCGCAGCAACGGTTTCGGGCGGTGCGGAGGGAAACGGCATGGGCCGCAAAATTAGGCCCGCATGCGGCATGCCGCAGCCGCTGCCAACGCAATGGGGATCAGAAGCCCACCACCGGCGTGGGCATGTGCTCGATCAGGATGCCCACGCAACCGATGTCATTGGCCTTGCCGCCCTTCTTGGCGTTCTTCGGGTCCTCGGGCACGCCGGGCGCCGTTACTTCCACGGCGATGCGCTTGGTGGAGGTGGCGGTGAACTCCACCGCGTCGGCCATCTCATGGTCCTGGTTGTCCCAGATCACTTTGGTCACATCCTCAAAGCCCGGACCGTTCTTCTTGGCCTGCCGCACCTTTTCAATGATGCGCGCCACGATGTGGTCCCCGATGATCTTTTCGTCGTACACGAACGAGATGCGGTAGTCCTGGCCTTTGTAGATGATGATGTTCAGCTCCGTGGGCACGCCCACCTGCACGCTGGCCCCCTTGCTTTGGCCGTTCACCTTAAAGCGGACATCGGAGGCGCGGGGCGCGGATTTCCAAAAATCGGAGCAGGGGCTTTGTGCCATGGCCAACGACGCCATTGCCACGGCGGCAGCACAGAGGATGGATCGCATTTGCATGTCTGGGTATGGGGGTCAGGAGTTGCTCGGAACTGCGGTTTGGTCTTCCGGCTTGATGATGCTTTCACGCAGGGCCTCCACGGCCGTGCCCAACTGTTCAAATCCTTCGGGCGTGAGCACAATGGTAACATCATCGCCCAGCACCATGCGGCCGCTGGGTGAAGCGCCCTGGTGTGCACTGCGCACCACGGGGAACTGGTCATAGATATCCCTGAGCTTGATCAACTGGCCGCGCATGGCGGTCACGTTGGAATCGTTCTTGTAGGCCTCCATCAGGTCGATCAGGTGGTCCAAGCTCACCTTCTGCTCGGCCACGCGCGCCACCAAAGGGTCTGCTGCATCAAAGTGGAGCACTTGGCGCATCACCAGGTGCATGCTTTCCACCCATCCGCCGGCCAGCACCATGGAAAGCGTGGTCCCCATCTGGTCATCCTGCATCTTGCGGTAGGCGCGCTCGTAGGCATCGTTGCTGATCACGTCCAGGGAATCACCATGGGTGAGGTTGCGCTCCAGGCGCACAAAATCCCCGTCGCTGAAGGAGCCGGAAAGGCCCAGTTCATCGCCCAGCTTTTTGCAGGTCAGGTAATAGCGCACCACTTCACTGGTGATCTTGTAGGAACTGGCGTACACCAGGTCCGTGGCATAAACCCCGAAGTTGAGGGCGCGCTTGGGCGTGGTTACGTACCGGTCCACCTCCTTGGCCGGGCTCATCATGCGCTTTTGCCCTTCGCCGGACATTTCGCGCACGATCTGGAACAGCTCGTTCGGCGTTGGCATTTGATAGAGGTTCGCCGTTTGCTCGGAGGCATCATTGCCACCGATGACGAGCGTGTCCTGCTTGGCTTCGGGTTTGTCCGCCGGGGATGAACAGGAAGCAAGGATGCCCGTGAGGGCGATGAGGGCATAATGATGGCGCATGGCTGGTTCGATGTTCACGGCAAGTGGCAAGGGTCTGCCGTATTCCGCGAAGAAAACGTGGTTTTCGGGGTGGTGGGCATGGGGCAGGCAGCTACTTTTGCCGCCGTTTTCAACATTCTACGATGGCAAGCAACAGAACGTTCACCATGATCAAGCCCGAGGCCATGGCCGCCGGCCATGCCGGGAAGATCCTGGACATGATCCTCCAAAGCGGGTTCCGCCTGGTATCCCTGAAGTACACGCAGCTTTCCGCCCAAGAGGCCGGCAAGTTCTACGAGGTGCACAAGGAACGCCCGTTCTATGGCGAACTGGTGGGCTACATGGCCAGTGGCCCCGTGTTGGCCGCCATCCTTGAAAAGGACAATGCGGTGCAGGATTTCCGCGCACTGATCGGTGCCACGGACCCTTCCGAGGCCGCCGAGGGCACCATCCGCAAGCGCTTTGCGGAGAGCAAGGCCAAGAATGCCGTTCACGGCAGCGACAGTGATGAAAACGCCGCCATTGAGGGCGCGTTCTTCTTCACCGGCCGCGAGCAGTACTGAAGTACCGGTTCATAGTTCATGGGGCGCAGGGCGTGGTTCGCCGGGCTGTGCACACCTTTCGCGGCCCCCTGCGAACTTTGAACTGCGAACTTCGGCCTTTCCCCTGGTCAATCCAGCACGACCTGTTCCACCACGGGGCGGCCCAGCCTTGCATTTACCGCTTTCAGCAGGGCCTCCCGCATAAAGGTGAGTTCCTGCCGCAGCGGCGCGCTGTCCACCTTGATGCGCAGCTTTCCGTTGCGCAACTTCACGGCCACCGTGTGCTTGGCCACCATGCCGCCGGCCAGTTCGTCCCAGAGGCTGGCAATGGCCTGCTCATCCAGCTTTTCACGCAGGCCGAACTGGTCCACCATGCGCTCCATGGCCTCCTGCAAGGATGCTTCATTGGTGCGTTTCATGCGTGCTGCACGGTGTGTTGCGGGCGGTCGGCGCTGATGCGTCCGTGGTCCAGGTGAAAGAAGCGCGTGTCCAGCTCCAGCCCTTCCAAGGCTTTGTGCAGGCGCGCCGCATCGGTGTCGGTGATGATCACCTGGCCAAACCGCCCGCCCCCGAGCAGTCCGAGCAAGTGGCGCATGCGCTGCGGGTCGATCTTGTCGAAGATGTCGTCCAGCAGCAGCAAGGGCTTGGTGCCGGTGCGCCGGGCCGTGAGGTCGAACTGGGCCAGCTTGAGCGCGATGAGGAACGTCTTCTGCTGTCCTTGGCTTCCGAACTTGCGCAAGGGCCTGCCGTTGATGCCAAACAGCAGGTCGTCCTTGTGGATGCCGCCCGTGGTGTGCTGGGCCTGCACATCCCGCGGCCATTGGCGATCCAGGATGGTGCGCATGCCGTCCGCCAGCAGCTCGCTGCGGTATTCCAGCGCCACTTCCTCCGGCCCGCTGGTGATGCCCCGGTAGTGTTCCTGCAACAGCGGCACCAGTTCGGCCATGAAGGCTTTGCGCACGGCATGCACCGCTTCGCCGTGGGTGGACAACTGCTCATCCCACGGCTCCACCAAGGCGCGCGGCGTTCCGTCCATTTGCTTCAGCAACAGGTTCCGTTGGGCCAGCGCGCGGTTGTAGCGCATCAGTTGCTCCAGGTAGTCGCGGTCAAACTGGGCGATCAGCCCGTCCAGGAAACGGCGCCGCACCTCGCTGCCCTCCAGCACCAACTGGCTGTCGTACGGGGTGATCATCACCACCGGGTAGCGCCCCACATGGTCCGCCAGGCGGCCATATTCCTTGTGGTTGCGGGTGAACACCTTGCGGCGGCCCGCGCGCACCGAGCAGGAAAGCGTGTCTGTACCGTCAGGTGCCTCCATGGTGCCTTTCACCATGAACCACTCCTCGCCGTGCAGCACATTGTGCATGTCCTGCGGCTCGAAATAGCTCTTGCACAGGGACAGGTAATGCACCGCGTCCAGCAGGTTGGTTTTGCCGGTGCCGTTGGGTCCCGTGAAGCAGTTCACCTGCGGGCCCAGGTCCAGCGCCGCCTCACGGTGGTTGCGGAACTGCAGCAGGGAAAGGTGCGTAAGCCGTACGTCCATGGATGGGCGACCAAAGATAGCCTTGCACCCTAGCACCCTCGCACCCTCGCACCCTCGCACCCTCTCACCCTCTCACCCTCTCACTCTCTCACTCTCTCACCCTCTCACCCTCACAACCTCACACCCTCTCACCCTCTCACCCTCACAACCTCACACCCTCACACCCTCTCACCCTCTCACTCTCTCACTCTCTCACTCTCTCACTCTCTCACCCTCTCACCCTCTCACCCCCTCATCCTCACAACCTCACACCCTCTCACCCTCACAACCCTTGCCCCTGCTGGCCATTTCCACCATCGTTGCACGTTCCGCCCGAAAGCCTACTTTTGCGCTCCATAAAAAATCGGCTTACTCCTCATGTCGAAGGAAACTACACCGGGCAAGGACCTGGACATCGGTGAACTCTATTCCAAGTCCGAGCTGTTCCTGGAGCGCAACAAAACCGCCGTTACCGTGGCCGTGGTGGCCGTGTTGGTGATCGTGGGCGGCCTGCTGGGCTACAAGAAGTTCATCGCGGAGCCCCGCGCCAAGGAAGCCCAGGACATGATATGGAAGGCCCAGTACTACTTCGAGATCGACTCGCTGGACCTGGCGCTGAACGGCGACGGCAACTTCCTTGGCTTTACGCAGGTGGCCGATGAGTTCGGTTCCACCAGCACCGGCAACCTGGCCAAGTTCTACATCGCGGTGATCAACCACCAAAAGGGCAATTACGACGTGGCCTTGCAGTACTACAAGGAAGCCGACCTGGGCGACGACGTGCTGCGCGTGATGGCCGTGGGCAACCAAGGCGATGTGCTGGTGGACATGGGCAAGCCCGAAGAGGCCACGGCCCAGTTCATGAAGGCCGCCGACATGGTGAAGAGCGATTACACCACGCCGATGTTCCTGATGAAGGCCGGCATCGTATACCAGCAGCAGAACGACTGGAAGAATGCCTCGAAGTGCTTCGAGCGCATCGCCAACGACTACCCCGGCTCGCCGGATGCCACCACGGCCCGCAAGTACGCGGCCCGGGCCAAGGCCAAGGCCGCCTAAGCATGGCCACCACGGACCTGTCCAAGTATGATGCAGCCGGTGTCCCCAAGGGCACCGGCCTGCGTTTGGGGCTAGTGGTAAGCGAATGGAACGCCGAGATCACCGGTGCGTTGCGCGACGGCGCGGTGGAAACCTTGTTGAAGCACGGAGTCTCGCTGAAGGACATCACGGAGGAACACGTGCCCGGCAGCTTCGAGCTGGCGCTGGGCGCACAGTTGCTGCTGTCCCACCGCACGCTGGACGGCGTGATCTGCATTGGCAGCATCGTGCGCGGTGAAACGCCGCACTTTGATTTTGTGAGCCGGGCCACGGCCCAAGGCATCATGGACCTGGGCTTGAAGATGAACATCCCGGTGATCTTCTGCGTGCTTACGGACGACAACATGGAGCAAGCCCGCGCCCGCAGCGGCGGAAAGCACGGCAACAAAGGCGTGGAGGCCGCCGTGGCCCTGCTGAAGATGGCCGGCCTGCGGAAACGCTGCTCTTGACGGGATCCCACTTCGCAGTTGGCATTGTTGGCGCGGATCTATGATCCGTGCCACTTCATTCACGGATCTGCGATCCGTGCCATTCATTCGCGGATCTCCTCTCCGTACCGTCGATTCTCGACTTTCACACCAAAATCTCCACCGCCAACATCGCAGGCATCCCTGCATAGGCCTTGGCGCTTGAATACCTGTAGTCCTGAGGCTCGTCCACAAGTCCT
>JAFDZG010000220.1 GCA_018267065.1 Bacteroidota bacterium | reverse complement strand
TGAGGTGTTGGCCAAAGTGCATGCGCTCACCTGGATGGACTTCGAGCGCTTGGTGGTGCAACTGCTGGTGCGCATGGGCTATGGCGGCTCCGTGAAGGATGCCGGCCGTGCGCTGGCGAAGAGCGGCGATGAAGGCATCGACGGCACCATCAAGGAAGACCGGCTCGGATTGGACACCATTTACATCCAGGCGAAGAAGTGGCAGACCGGCAACACCGTGGGCAGGCCGGAGATCCAGAAGTTCGTTGGGGCGCTCGCCGGGCAAGGCGCCAAGAAGGGCATCTTCATCACCACCTCGTCCTTCTCCAAAGAGGCCCGCGACTACACCCCGCGCAACGAAACCAAGATCGTGCTGATCGATGGCGATGAGCTCACCCGCCTGATGATCGACCACGACCTCGGCGTCACCCCGCAGCGCACCTACACCGTCAAACGCATCGACAGCGACTTCTTCGGGGAGGAATAGGTGGCGTCGAATACGGCCACATCAGAACTTCAATTTCTTCAGGTCGCGCCGTGCATCCCACACGTGGTGTACGACGATGGAATCGGCAAACACCTCGTAGAACAGCAGATACTCCCCCACGGACAGCACCCGGATACCCGGAATGTCCGTGGGCCTTCCGATGAACGGGTGGGATAGGATGGTATGCGTGGCGGTGCGTAAGCGTTCGAAGAGTTTGAGGCTGTAGCTCGGCGAACCGTTCCGTTCAAGCCAATAGGCAAGGATTTCCTTGCGGTCCCGTTCCGCTGGCGCCGTCCAAACTATTTGCCGAGCCATTCCCGGACGGCTTCGTCCCCCTCCTTCGCGTCGCGTATGCGTCCACGCTTCAAGGCGGCCCTGCTCTTGGCGATGGCCTTCTTTTGCCCGGGGGTGGTGATGAACGGTGCAATTTCACGACCGGCATCTTTCAGCATGCGCTCCACTTCACGCAACAATTTCACGTCCGTGGTGGCATGGATGCGGGCGATGAGCTTCTTGCGCAATTCAGGCGTGGACATGCCCAAAGGTAAGGCTCGTGTACGGGCGGCAATGCACCATCCATACATCATCCTTGTCCTATCTTTGAAGAACCATGGCCCAAGTATTCGAACGCATTACCGTTGACCCTTCCGTGTGCGGAGGGCGGCCCTGCGTGCGCGGCATGCGCATCCGCGTGAGCGATGTGCTGGACCTGCTGGCCTCGGGGTTGAGCGCGGAGCAAGTGCTGGCGGAGCTGCCCGACCTGGAACGGGAGGACATTGATGCGGTGCTGCGCTTCGCAAGCACCCGCTTGGACCATCCCATCCTTGCCGCGTGATCCTGTGGATCGACATACACTTGCCGCCAGCCTTGATACCATGGCTTGCGACCCGCTTCAACCTGAAGGCGATCGCCATGCGGGACCAAGGCATGCAACGCATGGCGGATGTGGACATTTTCCAGCGAGCGCGTGAGGCGGAGGCGACCATCATCACCAAGGACAAGGACTTTGTGGATCTGGTCCAGCGCCTCGGCCCGCCTCCCAAGGTCATTCGCCTCACCATGGGCAACACGTCCAACGAAAATCTTCAACGTGTGCTGGCCATCACACTTCCCGATGCCCTGCGCTTGCTGGATGATGGCGAAGCATTCATTGAGATCGGGAAAAGCGTGTGACTTGCCGGGGCCGCCAAGCTCCCCTCACTTCCCCCCATACCTCGGATCCGCCTTCCATGGCAGTTTCTCCACGCTTTGCGTGCGCAGCGAATGGTGCCCGAACTCCTCCTCCACCACGCCGGTGAGGCGGTACACGCCGCGGCCACGGAACGGATAGCGCGCCGCCACCGCAGGGAACTGCGTGCTGTCCCACAGCTCGCCGGCGGTATCGATGAACGAGCCGAAGCTCATCCACTCGCCGGTGCGCGTGCTGGCGGGCTTCACATGCACCATGTAGCCCAGCATGGTTACGCGCTTGCCGATGTGGGCGGGCATGTCTTGTTTGAGGATGGTTGGTGATGTAGGGGCGAAACATGTTTCGCGCCTACACACCAACGAGAACGGATCGCACAGCGGAAACCCCAGCAGCTCCAGCTCGTCGTAGGCATCAGCCAGGGGGTAGTGGTGCAGCACGGGCAGCAGCGGCTCCTCCACCTTGGTGATGAAGAGGTCGCCGTCGGCGGTGATGTGCGCGGGGCTGTGCAGCAGGGTGAGGTCCCACAGCAGCTGCGGCTTGCTCTTGCCCGTGAAGCGCAACGCACCCGCGCGGATCAGGATGCGCGCCTGCTCCAGCGGCAGCGGCACGCGGTGCAGCAGGTCCTCCAGGTCGCGGTACAGGCCGTGGCAGCGGCGCTCATGCAGGATAAGTTGCACGGTTTCGGCGGTGAGGCTCTTGAGGTTGGCGAGGCCGAGGTAGATGCGGTTGCGTCCGGAGCTGTCGCGTCGACCCAGTGGGTCGACTGTACAGGTGCGAAGCACCTGCATTCTGCTATCGGCGGCAGGCATTCCCATCATCTGATCATCTGATCTTCTGATTATCTGATCTTCTGATCGCGCCAGCACACACAGTTCTTCACTCACATTCACGCAGGGCGCTTCGATCACTGCCCCATGGCGTCGCGCCTCGTGCAGGTAGAATTCCAGGCTGTAGAAGCCGCCGAAGTTGTTGGCCACGGCCACCATGAATTCCAGCGGGTGGTGGGCCTTGAGCCAGAGGCTCTGGTAGCTCTCCACGGCGTAGCT
>JAFDZG010000021.1 GCA_018267065.1 Bacteroidota bacterium | reverse complement strand
TCAATTGATCGTCCACACGTTCTCCCCGCGCAGCAGCGCATCCAGGTCGCCGTTTCCCCGCTTCTCTTTGGCCAAGGCCACTTGGGCGTTCATCTTGGTCTCGTGCGTGTGGCGGTCGTTCACGTAAAACACGCCGAAGGGCCGTGGCAATGCACCTTCCCGGTGCGGGTCATCAAAGAGCCGCACCAGGATGCTGGCCTTGAAGCTGTCGCGTTCGTCATGCACCCACACTTCATCAACGGAGTGTTGGCCATCGGCGAGGTCGATGATCACCGGCGTGAAGCCATCCAGCTTGATGCCCTTGGTGCCATTGGCGAAGAGCAGCGGCTTGCCATGTTCCACGAAGACGGTGTGCAGCGCCTTGCTGGCCTTCTCCGTGAAGATCTCGAAAGCTCCGTCGTTGAACACGTTGCAGTTCTGGTAGATCTCCACCATGCTGGTGCCGCGGTGCGCCTCGGCACGCAAGAGCACTTCGCGCAGGTGCTTGGGATCGCGGTCCATGCTGCGGGCCAGGAAAGTGGCATCGGCGCCCTTGCACAAAGCCAGCGGATTGAACGGATGGTCCGTGCTGCCCATGGGCGTGCTCTTGGACACGGCGCCCTCCGGCGATGTGGGCGAGTATTGGCCCTTGGTGAGGCCGTAGATCTCGTTGTTGAAGAGCAGCACGTTGAGGTCCACGTTGCGGCGCAACAGGTGGATCAAGTGGTTGCCTCCGATGCTGAGCGAATCGCCGTCGCCGGTGATCAGCCACACGCTGAGGTCCGGCTGCACGCTGCGCAGGCCGCTGGCAATGGCCGGGGCGCGCCCGTGGATGCCGTGCATGCCGTACGTGTCCAAGTAGTACGGGAAGCGCGAGGAACAGCCGATGCCGCTGATGAAGACGATCTCCTCCTTGGGGCGGCCATGGTGCTGCAACACGCTCTCCACCTGTTTCAGGATGGAGTAGTCGCCGCAGCCGGGGCACCAACGCACTTGTTGGTCACTGGCATAGTTGATCTTGTCATTCCGGCCTTGATCCGGCAGTCCGTCATTCCGGCCTTGAGCCGGCAGTCCGTCATTCCGGCCTTGAGCCGGAATCCCGGCTGTGCTTCCCGTGCTCATGATTTCAACAAATCGATTACCCCGGCCTTGATCTCCGCCGATGTGAAGGGCATTCCCTGGATTTTGTTCAAGCCTTGCGCATCCACCAGGTACTCTGCGCGCAGGAGTTGGCGCAACTGGCCGCTGTTCATCTCGGGCACCAGCACCTTTTTGTACTGTTTCAGCAGGCCGCGCAGGCCCTTGTTCATGGGGAACATGTGGCGCAGGTGTACGTGGGCCACGCTGTGGCCTTCCTGCTGCAGTTCCAGCGCGGCGGTGCGGATGGCGCCGTAGGTGGAGCCCCAGCCCACGATCAGCAGCTCGCCCTCGGCCGGGCCGCTGTCCAAGCGAATGGGCCGGTAGGTATCGGCGATGCGCTGCACCTTTTCGGCGCGCAGGCGCACCATCAGTTCGTGGTTCTTCGGGTCGTAGCTGATGTTGCCGGTCTTGTCCTCTTTTTCAATGCCGCCAATGCGGTTCTGCATGCCTTTCATGCCGGGGATGGCCCACGGGCGCACGCCGCGCCCATCGCGTGCATACGGCAGGAACTTCCCCTCGGCATCATGGAAGCTTGCGTTGTTCCATTCCGGCTTGTTCGCGTACGGCGGCGTGATGGGCCGCAGGTCCTTGGCCTCCGGGAAGCGCCACGGCTCGGCCCCGTTGGCGATGTAGCCGTCGCTGAGCAGGATCACCGGCGTCATGTGCTCCACGGCGAGCTTCACCGCTTCGTAAACCATCTCGAAGCAATCGGTGGGGCTGCTGGCGGCGATCACGGGGATGGGTGCCTCGCCGTTGCGGCCGTGGATGGCCTGGAACAGGTCGGCCTGCTCGGTCTTGGTGGGCATGCCGGTGCTGGGGCCGCCGCGCTGCACGTTCACCACCACCAACGGGATCTCCAGCATGCAGGCCAGTCCCAGTGCTTCGCCCTTCAGCGCGATGCCGGGGCCGCTGCTGGCCGTGGTGCCCAGCGCCCCGCCGTAGCTGGCGCCGATGGCCGCGCACACGGCAGCGATCTCGTCCTCCGCCTGGAAGGTCTTCACGCCGAACTGCTTGTTGCGCGAGAGCTCGTGCAGGATGTCGCTGGCCGGGGTGATGGGATAGCTGCCGTAGAAGAGTTCCAGGCCGGCCTTCTGCGCGGCGGCGATCAAGCCGATGGCGATGCCCTGGTTGCCGGTGATGTTGCGGTAGCTGCCCTTGGGCATGGGCGCGGGCTTCACCTCGAAGCGCGTGGTGAAGGTCTCGCTGGTGTCGCCGTAGTTGTAGCCGGCCTGCAGCACGCGCAGGTTGGCTTCCAGCAGGTCGGGCTTGTTCTTGAACTTATTGGCCAGGAAGGCGCGCGAACGGTCCAGCTTGCGGCTGTACATCCAGTGGATGAAGCCCAGCACGAACATGTTCTTGCTGCGGTCCTTCTCCTTCATGCCCAGCGTGGTGCCTTCCAGCGCGTTGCGCGTGAGCTTGGTGATGTCCACGCTGTGCAGCACGTAGTTGTCCAGGCTGCCGTCGGTGAGCGGGTTCTCCACATCGGGGTAGCCGGCCAGGCGCAGGTTCTTGGCATCGAAGCCGTCACTGTTGGCGATGATGATGCCGCCGTTCTTGAGCTTACCGAGGTTGGCCTTGAGAGCTGCCGCGTTCATCACCACCAGCACATCGCAGGTGTCGCCGGG
>JAFDZG010000219.1 GCA_018267065.1 Bacteroidota bacterium | reverse complement strand
GTTCCGCCTTTGAGCGCTACGGAAAGATCGAGGCGAACGTCCACCACATTGAAAACCCCACGAAGGAGCAGGTCCTGGAACTGGGCAAAAAGGTGGTGAGCGCCAAGTACGGCAACCTCTTCGACATGTACGAGAACATTGTCGGCGAGAACCCCTACGAACATCCGATGAAGATCTACCCCGCCGTACACTACACCATGGGCGGCCTGTGGGTGGACTACAACCTGCAAAGCACCATCCCCGGCATGTACGTGCTGGGCGAGGCCAACTTCAGCGACCACGGCGCCAACCGCCTCGGGGCCTCTGCGCTCATGCAGGGCCTGGCGGATGGCTACTTCGTGATCCCCTACACCATCGCCGACCAGCTGGCTGGCGAGATCCGCACGGGCCCCATCAAGACCGACACGCCGGAATTCGATGAAGCCGAGAAGCACGTCCGCGGCCGCATTGAGCAACTGCTGAACACCAAGGGCACCGAACCGGTGGACCACTTCCACAAGCGCCTCGGCAAGGTGATGTGGGAATATTGCGGCATGGCACGCAATGCTGCGGGGCTGCAGAAGGGCATCGAGGAGATCCGCAAGATCCGCGATGATTTTTGGAAGAATGTACGCGTGCCGGGCAAGGCCGATGAGTTCAACCAGGAACTGGAAAAAGCGGGTCGCGTGGCCGACTTCCTGGAGCTGGGTGAACTGATGTGCAAGGATGCCCTGCACCGCAACGAAAGCTGCGGCGGCCACTTCCGCGAGGAATACCAGACCGAGGAGGGAGAAGCCTTGCGCGATGACAACAACTTTGCCTACGTGGGCGCTTGGGAGTGGAAAGGCGATCCCGGAGCGGCGGAGTTGCACAAGGAAGCGTTGAAGTTCACGGTACTGCAGTTGTCGCAGAGGAGTTATAAGTGAGGGTGAGAGGGTGAGAGATTGAGAGAGTGAGAGGGTAAGAGGGAAAGAGGGAAAGAGAGTGAGAGAGTGAGAGAGTTGAATTTCATGGAAACATTAAAGCGGACATCATGGAACAGGATGAAAGTAGAAAGTGGCACTTGGAGTATCCACAAATTGGCCCGGACTTGAGCTTGGTAAGCGAGCCTGGCTCAACACAACGGGCACAGAATTTCAAGGACTTCCGGGTTTGGCAGCAGGGGCAAGACTTGGTTACTTTGGTGTATAGCCTTGTAAGGAAGTTTCCGAGGGAGGAAACGTATGGCCTTACTTCACAACTGAAACGGGCATCGGTTTCCGTGCCTTCCAACATCGCAGAGGGCTGGGGCCGGAACCGGACCGGATACTTGAACTTGGGGCTCTGCTATGCGAGAGGATCGGTCCACGAGGTGGAATCACAGCTGATCACCGCCATCAACTTGGGCTACCTGAACAAAGCGGAGACCGCAACAGCCATGGACTTGATTATGCGCTGCAGCGCCGGCCTGTTGAACTTCATGTCAAAATTAGAAATCAAGCGATGAGGAGAATGGGGCGCCCTTGCACCCTTGCACTATTGCACTCTTGTACCCTCGCATTCTTGCACTCTTGCACCCTCGCACTCTCGCACCCTTCAACCGCATTCCAATGAAACTCACACTCAAGATCTGGCGCCAAGCAGGCCCAAAGGCCAAGGGCCAAATGGTGGACTACCCCGTTGAGGGCATCAGCGAGGACATGTCCTTCCTGGAAATGCTGGACGTGCTCAACGACAAATTGGTGCGCGAAGGCCAGGAACCCATCGCCTTCGACCACGATTGCCGCGAAGGCATCTGCGGCGCGTGCAGCCTGTTCATCGATGGACGGCCGCACGGACCAGGCCGCCACATCACCACCTGCCAGTTGCACATGCGCCGCTTCAAGGACGGCGACGTGATCCACGTGGAGCCATGGCGCGCCAAGGCATTTCCGGTGATCAAGGACTTGGTGGTGGACCGCAGCGCCTTTGACCGCATCCAGCAGGCCGGAGGCTTCGTGAGCGTGAACACCAACGGCAACCTGGTGGACGCCAACGCCATCCCGGTGGCCAAGGCCAATGCCGACAAGGCCTTTGATGCCGCCACCTGCATCGGCTGCGGTGCCTGTGTCGCCGCCTGCCCCAACAGCTCGGCCATGCTCTTCGTGGCCGCCAAGGTGAGCCAGTTCGCGCTGCTGCCCCAAGGCCGTGCCGAGGCCAAGGAGCGCGCACTGAACATGGTGGACCAAATGGATGCCGAGAAGTTCGGCAACTGCAGCAACATCGGCGCCTGCGAGATCGAGTGCCCCAAGGACATCTCCTTGGAGAACATCGCGCGCCTGAACCGCGAATACTTGGGCGCCGCGCTCAGCGAGGAGAAGGGCGCGCCGGTGCCCTTCCACAAGCCGAAGCAGGCTTAAGGACGGCGTTTGGGCAGCGCCGGAAATGGGCACTTGGTCCAACGTGGAACCTGTTGGCAATGGCAAACGGATAATTTGACCTATATTCGGTAAGCTCAATTCAAAAATCCCAAGCCATGAAAACACAGTTACTCACACTCTCCACCTTGGCGATCGCAGCCATAGCCCAAGGCCAGACCGTATTGGTAAACGAGAATTTTGACAGCTTCACCACAGGTGCCTACTTGGCGCAGAGCGCCGGTGCGCCGTGGACCACCTGGTCCAATTCGCCGGGCGGCAGTGATGATGTGTTGATCAGCAACGAGCAGGCCGCTTCCGGCACCAACAGCGCGCTTTGGGTCAGCACCAGCGTTACCGGCGGCCCGGGCGATGTGGTCATCGACCTTGGCAACCAAACCGCAGGTGTATGGGACATCAGTTTCCAGATGTACATCCCATCTGATTTTGGCGGTTATTTCAACATCCTGCATTTGTTCAACGGGCAAAACAGCGAATGGGCCGCAGAGATCAGCTTCCCGGCAAACGGGGATGTCAGCGTGATGCTGCAAGGGACGAGTTCCGTGTACGGGACCTATCCGCATGACGTGTGGTTCCCGGTGCACGTTACCGTGGACCTGGACCAAATGAATGCCGTCCTGGAGGTGAACAACACGGTGGTCTACAACTGGCCGTTCAATTGGACCGCCGGGGACGCAACCATCGGATTGAACCAGCTGGGCGGAATGGACATCTTCGCCTACGCCGGAGGCAACGACGGCGCCAAGTTTTACATTGATGACATGCTTGTCCAAAGCGTGGTTCCATCGGGCATTCACGAATATTCCGGCGGGAATGTCCAGGCATATCCCAATCCGGTGAATGACATCCTGAACATAAGCACCTCCGGCGGGCAAGGGCAATGGACGGTGCGGGATGCCGCAGGGCGTAGCGTCCTGGAAGGCACGGTGCCCGGCACTGCGTCCAACTGGAGCATCCCGGTTGGCGGCCTTCCGGCCGGAGCCTACCAATTGGAGCTGCTGCAAAACGGCAGGCGCTCGGTAAGCAAGGTGCTGAAGCAGTAATACCAATTACGCTTTCCGGAGATCGGGCGATCCCTCCCCGCCATGCAATGTCCAGTGGTGCTGCGGCAACGCAGGGCCGTTCCGTAGTTTCGCCCAATGCCCTTTCGAAGTAAGCTGCCCCGTGCGGGCACCACCATCTTCAGCGTAATGAGCAAGCTGGCGCAGGAATGCGGCGCCATCAACCTCAGCCAAGGCTTTCCGGATTTCCCCGTGGACGCGAAGTTGATCGCCATGGTGGATGAGGCCATGCGCAGCGGGCACAACCAATACGCACCCATGCCGGGGCTCCCCACCCTGCGCGAGGCCATTGCCGCCAAGGTGGAACGCCTGTACGGACATTGCTACGATGCCGGTTCGGAGATCACCATCACCGCCGGGGCCACGCAGGCCATCTTCACCATTATCGGCGCAGTGGTGCACCCCGGTGATGAAGTGGTCATCGTGGACCCCGCATACGATTGCTATGCCCCGTCCGTGGAACTCTTTGGCGGGAAGCCCGTGCATGTGCGATCGGGGAGCGACATGAGGTTCGATGTGCACGCGGTGGAGGCAGCGATCACACCGCGCACGCGCATGCTGATGATCAACACGCCGCACAATCCGGCGGGCACCATCCTGCGCGATGCCGACATGCGCGCGATCGCCGCCCTCTTGCACGGCACGGACATCATGCTGCTGAGCGATGAGGTCTATGAGCACCTGGTATTCGATGGCGAAGCACACGCCTCGTCGATCCAATATGCCGAACTGCGCGAACGGGCCTTTGTGGTGTTCAGCTTCGGCAAAGTGTTCCACGCCACGGGATGGAAAACGGGCTACGTGCTTGCCCCGCGGGACCTGATGGCGGAATTCCGGAAGGCCCACCAATTCAACGTGTTCAGCGTGAACACCCCGGTGCAGCACGCCTTGGCCAAGTACTTGGCCGATCCTGCAAACTACGGGGGCGTGCCTGCTTTCTTCCAGGCCAAGCGCGATAGGTTTGCGGCGGGGTTGCGCGGTTCGCGGTTCAGGTTGCTGCCTTGCGAAGGTTCCTACTTCCAGATAGCGGACTACGGGGCCATAACCGGGGAGGGCGACTTCGCCTTTGCGCAGCGACTTGCGCGGGAGCACGGTGTCGCCGCCATCCCGCTTTCGCCTTTCTACAAGGAACCGCCCGAACACCAACGACTGCTGCGGTTCTGTTTCGCCAAGCAGGACAGTACCTTGGACGCAGCGATCGAAAAGCTATGCAAGACCTAAGGGTAACGTTGGTGCAGAGCATGCTCCATTGGGAGGATGCGGAAGCGAACAGGAAGCGGTTCAGTGAACTACTGGAGGGCCTTCCCGGCAACACGGACCTCGTGGTGCTGCCGGAGATGTTCACCACGGGATTCAGCATGCGCAGCGCCGAACTGGCGGAATCCATGGACGGCCCCACCGTTGCATGGATGCGCAAACTGGCCAACAAGCTTGATGCGGCGTTGTACGGCAGCGTGATCATCGGTGAAGGCGGCAAGCATTACAATCGCGGCTTGTTCGTGGAGCCGGAAGGCAAAGTCACCATTTACGACAAACGGCACCTGTTCCGCTTCGCGGATGAAACCAGCCATTACAGCGCGGGGCAGGAACGCGTGGTAGTGCAATGGCGCGGCTGGCGCTTGTTGCTGCAAGTATGCTTCGACCTGCGCTTCCCGGTGTTTGCGCGGAACCGGGGCGACTACGATGCCATTCTCTATGTGGCGAACTGGCCCGAGGCGCGGCGGTATGCTTGGAGCCAATTGCTGGTGGCGCGCGCCATTGAGAACCAGTGCTACGTGGCCGGGGTGAACCGCACGGGCATGGACGGCAAGGGCATCCACTATACCGGCGATTCCGCCATGATCGACCCTAAAGGCGCAGTGGAAGCTGCAATGCCCCGGAGCGGTACCCGGACGTTCATGCTGGATGCCGCCGCGCTGGAGGATTTCCGCCGGAAATTTCCGGTGGCCATGGAAGCTGATCGCTTTTCGTTGGGTTGATCCACTTACCGGATCACCTGCACGTGGCCCATGCGCGTCTGTTCGAAGCCGAGCTTTCCACTGCTGTCCTCGATCAACCGGAAGACCACCCGATAGGCAAACACCTCGTTGGGCACGGGGTTGCCGTCCATGGTGCCGTCCCATCCCTTGGTGAAATCGGTGGTGTGGAAGATCACGCCGCCCCAACGGTCGAAGACGTACATCTCGTACGAGCCAACGTTGTTCCCCACGGCCAACCACACATCATTGCGCCCGTCCCCGTTGGGCGTGAAGGTGTTCGGGATGAACAATGTGGGCCTGCAGAACTCATTCACCATGGCGCTGTCCACGATGGAACAGCCGAAGCCGTTGGTGATCACCACGCTGTGCCAGCCGTAACTGTTGGCGTGGACCAAGGGCGTTGTCTGCCCATCAGCCCACAGGAACGTGCTGCCCGGGTTGCCGGCATCAATGTCCACATAGTGCGGGTCGTCATCCAAGCAGATGAAGTACTGGTGCGTGCCCATCGGCTCCGGGATGGGATTGAAGATCACGGCGATCTGGTCCGAAGTGGTGCAATAGCCATTGTCCACGGTTACCGAGTACGTACCGGAACTGGTGGGGGCAATGGTGCGGCCGGTGGAACCCGTGTTCCAGACATAGGCATTTCCGGGGTTCCCGGCATCCAGCACCAGCGGCTGGTTGGCACAGAGCACGGTATCGGCACCAAGGTTTACCACCGGGGGCGGAATGATGTTGACGGCGGCGCCATAGCTCGCTTGGCAGCCATTGGCTCCTGTAATGGTCACCGTGTATTGGCCCGATTGGGCCACCGTGATGGCTTGGGAGGCTGCACCGTTGCTCCACGCATAGGCTGCACCGGCATTGCCTGCATCCAATATCGCAGTTTGCCCGATGCAGGCCGTTTGATCCGCAAGGTTGTTCGTTGGGACCGGATTGAAGGTCACGGCCACAGTGTCCGCATCGGAACAATACCCGTTGGTGGCACTGAGGATGTAGTTGCCGGTTGTGCCAACCTGCAGTGTTTGCGTGGTTGCACCGGTGTTCCACAGGAAGTTGGCGCCCATGGCACCGGGATCCAGCACCACGGTATCACCTGCACAGCGCACCAGGTCCGGGCCAAGGTCCACGGAAATGCGCGGCATCAGGACCACTTGCGCATCAAAGGTGGCGCTGCAATTCTGCGGCGTGGTGACCATTACGGAATAAGTACCGCCAAGCGTTGGGCTGATGGACGGCGTGGTGGCGCCGGTGTTCCAGAGGTAAGTGCAACCCGTGTTGCCGGCATCAAGCACAGGCGGATCGGTTTCGCACACGGTGACATCCTGCAGCACATCCACGGGCATGGGGTTCAGTGCGATGGTCACCGCATCAGAGGCGGAACAGCCCTGCGGCGTGGTGGCCGTGGCGCTGTATGTACCGGAGGTGTTCACCGTGATCTGGCTTCCGCTGGCACCCGTGCTCCACACCACGTTGTTGCCTGCATTCCCGGCATCGATCAAGTGTGAAGATTCGCCGCACAAGGCCAAGTCCGGCCCGAGGTTCACTACGGGCAGGGGATTGAACGTGGCATTGAAGGTCATGATGGCTTGGCACGCCTGGATGTCGGTCATGGTGGCCACGTACTGGCCCGGTTGCGTTACGGTGATGCTCTGGGTGCTTGCACCAGTGTTCCAATCATAGGTGGAGCCGGGGAAGCCCGCGTCAAGCACAATGGATTGCCCTTGGCAGGCGCTCACGTTCACCGGGGTGATCAGGTTGTCGAACGCCACGGCAATGGTCACCGAACCGGTGGCGGTGCACCCGGCCTGATCGGTCATGGTGACAGTGTAGGTGGTGGTGGTGTCCACCATGATCGTGGGCGATGCAATATTGGCCGCATTGAGCTGGTCCGCCGGCGACCACGCGATCTGGAACGGGGCCTGCATGTTGTGGTCCACATGCAGCTGCATGCCCAACGCGGAGCACACCATGGTGTCGTGCGTCAGCTGCAAGGTGTACGGTGGATTGACGTTCACCGTGGTGGTGGAGCTCACGGTGCAACCGGTTTGCGTGTCCGTTACGGTGCAAATGAATGCGGTGGTATCGGTGGGCGTGGCCACGGTCTGTGCTGCTGCTGCGTTGGCAATGACGTTGGCGGGCGACCATGAAATGGAATAGGCGGAGGAAGAAACAATGTTGGCGCTGAGGCCCACTTGTTCACCGTTGCACAGCGTAGCCTCGGCGGCCATGGCATTCACGGAAGTGAGTCCGCTCACGCCCACGGTTAGTGATTCCGTATCGGTGCAGCCCAATGAACTGGTGGCGGTAACGGTATAGGCCGTGCTGGCAGCGGGCGTTGCAACCGGGTTCGCAATGGTGGAGGCGCTCAATCCGGCAACCGGAGCCCAGGACCAGGTGATGCCGGTGCCCGATGTTGCCTGTGCCTGAAGTTGCGTCCCGGCAGCACCGCATCGCGTGGTGTCGGCGATGGGCATAATGCTGAACGCCGGAGCCACGTGCAGAAGGACGGAATCCATGTAGAGGCAACCGGAGGAATTGGCCACCTGCGCCTTGTACCAAGTGTCCTGCAAGGGCGTGGCGGTGGGCGTTGCACTGGCGGGATTGTTCAATCCGGTGGTCGGCGTCCAGGTAAGCTGCGAGGAGGCGTCCTCAAAGCGGGTGATGAGCAGGTTGTCCAAGCTCCAATTGTCCTGCCCGGCGCCGGAATTGGACAATTGGCGCCAACGGAGGCGCGTGCTGGACCCAATGGCCCCCAAGGCCGGAATGGCAACGTCCGCTTGGGCGAACGCGGGCCAGGCATTTTCCATGAAAGTGGCAAGCACGGACCAGCTAACACCGTTGGTGCTGTATTCAAGCACCACGTTTTCACCGGGTTCCGCATCATCGCAGGGCGGCGCACCGCTGGCGATCTTCAGCGCAAAATGGGCCATGCCCCCCTGGCTGAGATCCATTGCAGGTGTGGTGGCGCTTCGCACTCCTGCGCCGTTGAAATAGAGCGCCGTGCCCGTAACGGAGCCGCAAGCCGCGCTGGCAGTGCCTCCCTGCACGCCCTGCCACCAGGATGCCGGTGAACCTTCAAAGGCATCGGCATATTGTACACGCTCCACTTCGGCATGCAGTCCTGTGCTGTTTCCCGCACAGACCGTGTCGTTGGACACGCTGGCCCGCACTGCGAAAATGGAACTGGGGTTCACGGTTACCAAAACGCTGTCCACCGCAGTTCCGCACCCCACCGGGCTGGTCACCTGCAATTTGTACCAGGTGTTCGTGCTGGGGTAGGCCACGGGATCGGGGATCGTGGGGTCGGTCAATTGCGCGGAAGGGCTCCAGTTCAGGTCGAACCATTGGGCATCCAGCACGGAGGCCACGCCTAGTTGCACGGCCGTGAACTGGCACACCGTGGTGGTGGCTTGTCCGTTCACCAGCAGGTCCAATTGCGGGTCCACGGGCAGGCCCACTTGGAATTCATAGTGTTTGGGGCAGCCGCTGGGGGAAAGCTCCCCGTCAACGCGGTAGATGTCGTTGTGGTCCGGAGTGAAGGTGTAACTGTTGCCGGTGGCGAGCACATTGAGCGGATCGCTGGCCATGGTCCATTGCGCGTTGGCCAGTACAATGGGTGCGGCCAAGGTGATCGGCCCCGAGGAACAGATCACGGAATCCGCCTGCGCCGGTACCGCCATGGTATTGGAAAGCCCGTACATGTAGCTTTCCCCGGAGGCCAGGCCGTAGGCATAGGCCAGGAATCCCGCAGCGGAGGACAGGCTGTGCGTTCCCGCGGTAACCTGCACTTTCGCGCAAGAGAGCCCGGGGCACGCCGGATAGGTATTGAAGAGCGCCGCGGGAACCTGCGCACCATCGAGCATCATCTGCGCAATGGCGCCCGTGAGCGTCACGATGCTCACATAGTGGTTGATCACGGCCTGGGTGGAATAGAGCGTGGTGAAGACCGCCGTGTTGCTCATGCGATCATCCGGCAATAACAGCAGCAACGAAGGATCACCGCTGCCGGAGCAGGTGGCACCTTCCATGATCTGCGTCACGCTCACCGGCTTGTCCGCCGTGATGCACACCGGTTGCACGGTGTTCAACACTTGGTGCGATTGGCCGGCATTGAGCGCGATTGGCGCGCCGCCATCAATGGTGACATTGGTGCCATCCTCACCTGCAAGGATGCGGTAGCCGAAAGCCGAAAGATTTGCCAGCGGCACGGTGTGGAAGTTGCTTCCCCAGGTGTTGGTGGGGATCATTTGTTCGTTCACATGGTCGCATGCGGCGCAGTTCACCACGGCGCACATGCTTCCGCCGAACACGGCGAAGGGGCGGCATGGCCCGCTGGAAGCCGTTGCCTCGATCAGCGTTCCGGTGAGGTCCGCCAAACCGTTGAGGGCTTGCACCTGGTAGGTCTGTCCGGCATTGAGCGAAACAGTGAACGGCACGCCCGGGGCATGGCCCGCCGTGGTGGTGGTGCTTGGTGTAATGTTCACCGTGGTGCCGTCCGCCGTGGCCACCACCATGAATTCACTGCGGAAAATGTAGGTGCCGTTGGGGTATGCCGTTGACGTGCCGGGCAAGGCATCCACGCGGTAGCTGGTGCCCAAGCTGTTCAAAGGAAGCACTTGCGAGGCATCCGTGGTCTGGTTCTGGTAGTTCACCGCCGTAACGGTAACGGGATCCACCGACGTGATGCGCACGCCGCGATCGAGGGCCGCCTCCGATCCGGTGGTCTCATACAAATTGGGCACTACCACGGAAACAACACCGTTTGCCGGCACCGCGAACGTGGTGCTCCATCCGGCCAACGGAACACTTACGGTTCCGGAAGTGGCGGTGGCCGAGGCGATCTTCACCGAAAGTTGCTGCGTGCCGGAAGCATTCTGCATAAAGCCGAGCCAGAACTCACGGCCCCGGGTGTCCAACTGGGCCTGCTGTGCCGAAGCACCGCCAGCTACGAACAACAGCAAGGCACAGAGCAATGGACGCATACGGTTCACGGAGATCGGGAACAGGTTGATCGGTGTATTTCGTCGCCCTTCTACGAGGGTGGCTTGGGAAGGTTTGTTTCGACGAACGTGCAAATCTATTCGACGAAAAGACGATCCCAACTACGTCAAGGTTGCCTCTTCAACCCTCCAAAACCCTTGCAATAACAGGATTAATCCTGATTTTCAGCAAATTAGATCAGCAATCAGAATATTTCGACGAACCCTAATTTTCGTCGACGCAGGCATTTATTGCCCTTCGCGCACCTTCCAAACAGTTTCAACTGTCCAACCGGCACGGACCTTCACCGGGTCCGGGAGCAAGAAAACACGCTCCGGCTGCATTGGCGGAATGAAACTGCCCGTGGTCCACCGGTGGTCGTGGTTGCGGTCTGCGATCAAGCGCAGGCTGTAGTTGCCTGGAACAAGGTCCATCCATTGCGCAAGGGCCAAACTGTCCATGAGGCTTTCCCGCACCAAGCGGCCCTTGTCGGTGAGCAACTGCAAAATCCATGGACCGGCGTATGCCGATCCACTGTCCGCGCTGAGCTCCACTTTTAGTTTGCCCAGTGTGCGCGGGTCCGGTGCATTGAAGCTGAGCCTTGTTGTGTCATTGGTGCCTCCCATCACCGCTTGCACGGCCTTCGGGAAAAGCACCATGGAAACGCGCATGGCAGGCTTCGGCGCAAGGCCGGTATGAATGACCCGCCTATTGCTGCTGTCCTCCAAGGGCACCCATTTGGTCCGCACCGAATCCACCCGCAGCTCCACATGGGCAGTGTCCACATGGGCCACCGGCCGGGAGCTGATCAGTTGCCATTGCCCCGTTACCGGGTCCCTCGTTGAAGAAACGGACAAGTAGAACGGCATCTTCCCCGTTGGCCGGTAGGTCAATGTGTCCAAGATGCTGCCCTGCCCGCCCACTTCGAAACGTTGCCCGTTCAGCAAGGTGGTGTCCGATGGCCAAAAGACAGCCGTGTCGCGGCCCGGGTTCCATTCCGCCCACCAAATCAATTTACCGCCCTCCCGATCGAGCGGTCGCAGGCCCACCTCCCCCGCCCTTCGCGCAAAAGCAAGCTGCCATCCGCGCTCATCCAGCACTTTTGCCCCGCTGATGAACTGTGTTGCTGAAGCAGGCTGGAACAGGTACAGCGTTTCGGTTGGCTTTTCCTCCGGATTGATCGGCTTGTCCAGGAAGGCGATCAGCTCATTGGGCAGGTCGTAGCGGTAATTCCCGTTGCGGTCAATCAGCGCATGGAGGAACATGGGGCCCGCGCGCAGATGGGCCAGGGTGAAACTGCCGTCCGCTTTGGTGCGCGTGAAGTAGGCCGGTGGCGCCGTGCGCACATCGCCCGTATCCGCGGCAGCGTAGAGCAGCACGAGCACTTCCGCAGCGGGCATTCCCGTTGCAGCATCCATCACATGGCCCGTAACAGAAAGGCTGTCCACATGGTTGCCGGTGGAAACCACGAAGGCCATGCCTGCGGCGGGATTGCCTTCGCTGAGGTCCTGCACGGCATCGCCGATGTTGAAGGTGTACGTGGTGTTGGCGGCCAAAGGCGCGTTGAGTTGGATCACCACATTGTTGCCTTTCTCCACGGCAACGTCCGGGGCTTTTGCCAGGGGCGGTGACACCAGCAACTTTTCGCGGACGCGGTCCAGCTTCACCTTTTCATCAAACCGAAGCACGATGCGGTTGCCCGTGAAGTTGGTGCTGCCGTCCGCAGGTTCCGCGGAGACCAGTTGCGGCGGAACCGTGTCTTTCGGCCCGCCTTGTGGCTCACGGATCTGCGCACATGCCGAAAGCAGCAAGACCAATGCGGCGGGCAAGGCGCTGTTCATGGGAGCAGCGGCTCGATCAGTTGGCAGAGCCGGTACAAACCGCGTTCATCCGCAGGGCCGAAGTCATTCAGCCTGTCGCTGTCCACGTCAAACACGGCGGCCACCGCGCCGCTTTGCCCGTGCAACGGCACTACGATCTCACTTTTGGAAAATGAGCTGCATGCAATGTGGCCGGGGAATGCATCCACATCCGGCACGGTAATGACCTCATTCCGGGCCCAGGCCGTGCCGCACACGCCTTTGCCATGGCCGATGGGACTGCACGCCACCGGGCCTTGGAAGGGGCCGAGCACCAACTGCCCGCCAACCACGCGGTAGAAGCCGGCCCAATGCCAGTGGAATGCCTGCTGCACGGCAGCGCAGAAGTTCGCCATGGCGGCAACGAGGTCCCGCTCACCGGCCAGCAAGGCCTGCATTTGCGGGATCAGCGCATCATACAATGCGGCTCGGTCCGTGGTGTCCGGCAAGACGATCTGTTCAACCATGGGTGCGGTGCGGCGCGAAGATACCGGAGTGCCCGCGGTGGCCCCGGCATGCCCATGGAAACGCATGGGGGCCGGGCACAGGCCTGCGTCCGTCCATTCAGTGGCGGCCTGCTGCCCGCTTCATGGCATCTTCGCCCCAACTTTGCGCCCACGCATGACCGCCCGCTCCGACAGCCAGCGCCGCAAGGCCAAGCGCAGGCAACTGCTGCGCAAACTGCGCAACAAGTACCGCGCGGTGCTCATCAACGAATCCACCTACGAGGAGCGGTTCAGCTTCCGGCTTTCACGCATCAACGTGATCCTGCTTGCCGTGGTGCTCTTCATCTTCAATGCCTTGTTCGTGGCGGCGGTGATCGTTTACACGCCGTTGAAGGAATACATCCCCGGCTACTCCGACCAGAAGGTCAAAATGAATGCCTACCGTGCATTGATCGCGGCCGATTCGCTGGAACAGGCCATGGTGGTGCGCGATGCATACATCACCAACCTGCGCAACGTGCTGAGCGGCAACCTGCCCGCGGACAGCGCCACGCTCACCGTGCCCACCACGGCCATGCCCACGGCACAGGACCTCAAGGCCTCCCCGGCGGACAGCCTGATGCGCAAGGAGGTGCAGGCGGAGGAAGCCTACAGCGTGCACAGCACCGCTCCCGCGGGCGCCCTGGACCGCTTGGGCATACCGGGCCAGTTGTTCTTTCCGCCGTTGCGCGGGGTGGTCACCAATACGTTCAATGCATCCGAGGGGCACTACGGCATCGACATAGTGACCAAGGCCGATGAGGCGGTGAAAGCCTGCCTGGACGGCACGGTGATCATGGCCAGCTGGACCAGCGACGCGGGCTATGTGATCCAAATACAGCACACCACGGACCTGGTGAGCGTGTACAAGCACAACGCCGTGCTGCTGAAAAAAGTGGGCGACCACGTGGACGCCGGGGAAGTGATCGCCATTGTGGGCAACAGCGGCGAGCTGACCACCGGCCCGCACTTGCACTTTGAACTGTGGAGCGGCGGCAAGGCCGTGGACCCGCAGACTTACATCAACTTCAAGTGATGGGGCTGAAGGCGATCGCGGCAAAATTCCTGGCGCGTCGCGATGCCGCACGGGTCCGGCGTACCACGGCAAACCCTGCTGCCACGCAGGCGGAGGTGCTTCGGCAACTCGTTCAGGAGGCG
>JAFDZG010000218.1 GCA_018267065.1 Bacteroidota bacterium | reverse complement strand
GAGTACTCCATCTTCAGCAATGCTTCCTGGATATCCTACGTCCAAGCGCACCATCGGCGTGGGAGAAATGGAGTACCACGTGTCATTGGAAGCCCGGTAGAGCAAGGAGGTTTGCTCCTGGCTCAAACCACTGGCACCCACCCACATTTCAACTCCGCCAAAGTGCTGGAAGGCCACAAAGTAGTCGCCGGGGTCCAGCGAAACGGGCAAATCAAAGTATAACGTGGTAAAGTTCCCCTCACCTATCCCGTTCAGGTCATCGGCAGTTACTGTGTGGTAGGCCGTCTCCGCTACCGGTTGCCGGTTTGCGTCCAGTATCTGCGCATTCACCTCCACGCCAACTTCCGAGGTTGAGGACAGCGCTACCAAAACTGCAGGAACAACATGGCTGTTTCGCAAATGGAACCAATTGCCCACCTTGTAGGCTTGGTCACCATCACCCACGGAGGTTTGCCGCGCGCCGTTGTCCCGGGCCATGATGAAATCACCGCTTACTTGGATGGACATTGACCTGTTGTTGTCCGTAGTATCGGCATCCATGCTGTCGGCCAATGCACTGAACCCAATGGAATGAACCCCGACAAAAGCTGTTGGCGTCCACAGCGGTCCGAACCAAGTGATCGTATCGCCTGGGGCAATGGTGCCGAGGTTGCTGCCCTCATCATAGCCATCGGAGGTGGTGATGTGTGCCATCACATTAGTGGCCGGTTCGTATCCGGCGTTGAAGATGGTCATGTTCACCGCCAAGGGCCGGATCTCCGTGAGAGGAAAGATGCTGTAATACACCGAATCATAGGATGCGGCCGTGTTGAAATCCCAGGTGGTGGTGGAAGCGCTTACCAAGCTGATCTCATTGGCGGGTTGTTCCACCAAGGCCACGTCATCCACCATCCACGCATAATCGCAGTTGCCCGTGTAGCGGAAGCGGAACCACACGGCAGGCTGCATGGCAGCCACCGCGCTGATGTCCACGGTGGTGATCGCTGGGTTTGCCGTGTACGCACCGGTGGTGAGCTGGGAGTTCACCTCAATGCTGGTCCAATTGACATTGTCCGCGCTCACGTCCACCCAGGTCTGCCCTTGGAAGCGCCGGTAGAATTGTTCAAACTGGAGCTGCACGTGGGAAACCCCGCTGAGGTCCACGGAGGAAGCAATGGCCACATAGCCGTTGTCCGGGCCGCACATCAGGTCGGAATCGAACAACGCAAAGCCGTTGGACGCCGTGGTGGACATGATGGTGTCGATGGCGTAGTCCCCGCTGGGGCCACCGGTGCCGATCACCCAGTTGTTCGCCGTGTTGTTCAGGGTGCCGAACGTCCAGTGCGAGGGATTGGAGAAGTCATCGCTCCATAAGGGGTCGCTGCGGTGCCCCGCTTGGATCGCATGGTGCGCGAATGCAGGAGCAACGCCATGATCGCGCAACTGGGGTGCGTGGATGCGCTGCGCAGCAAGTTGAACCGTTGTGGCACCCAACATACATACGAGGAGACCTGCAGTGTAGTGTTTGACCATTTTCGGCAATTGAGGGGTTATACCCAAATATAACATGCCGTGACGGACAATGGGGTCGCCCTAAAATCAAACCACCACGATCAGTTACGGTAAAGCGGAATGCGGGATATGAGCATGCTATAATGGCTCCCTTTTGGCCGCACAGTGAAAACTCCGGGCGCCCCGGCGGCCAGCAAGCAACAAGGCCCCGCTTGATGCAGGGCCTTGCACATTCAAAACACGTTGAGCCTACTTCCCGGTAACGCGAACGGCAATGCGTCGGTTCTGCGCACGGCCTTCCTCGGTGGCGTTGTCCGCCACGGGGTGCTGGGAACCGTAACCTTCGGCTTCCAAGCGGTCGCCTGCGATGCCCATGGCCTCTAGCGCGCTGCGCACGGCCTGTGCACGGTCAGTGCTCAGTTTTACGTTGGCGGGTTCCGCACCGGTGTTGTCCGTGTAGCCGCCGATCTTCAGCTTGGCCTTGGGGTAGGCCATCAAGATTTCCGTGAGGTTCACCAGCTGCTCGTTGGACTTGGCCATGTCGATGGCGGCACTTCCCGTGCGGAAGGTGACGCGATCAAAGTTGAACCAGGTGGTCTTGTCAATGGGGGCGGCACTTTCCAGGAAGCCCACCAACCCGCTTTCCATGCCGGTGGCGTTGCCCTTCAGCTCAAATCCGGAAGGCAGGGTTTTTCCATACCCCGTTACCGCGGCTGCGGGGGCCGGCACCACTTCCGGGACCGGGGTGGCCTTTACCTCCACTTGTGCAGCAGGGGCCACCGCTTCGGGCGCATGGCCGGCCTTGTTCAGGTGGGGTGCGATGATCAGTGCCACGATCGATGTAAGCTTGATGAGGATGTTCATCGAGGGGCCGCTGGTGTCCTTGAACGGATCGCCCACGGTGTCGCCGGTTACGGCGGCCTTGTGCGGGTCGCTGCCCTTCTTGTGCGTCTGGCCATCGATCAGCACGCCCTTCTCGAAGCTCTTCTTGGCATTGTCCCAGGCGCCGCCGGCGTTGTTCTGGAAGATGCCCATGAGCACGCCGCTCACGGTGATGCCGGCGAGCAGGCCGCCGAGCGCCTCGGCGCCGAAGAGGAAGCCCACCACCACCGGGCTGAGCAGGGCCAGCGCGCCGGGCAGGATCATTTCACGGATGGACGCCTTGGTGCTGATGGCCACGCACTTTTCGTATTCCGGCTTGGCCTTGTACTCCATGATGCCGGGGATCTCACGGAACTGGCGGCGCACTTCCTTCACCATGTCCATGGCGGCCTTGCCCACGGCGCTGATGGCCATGGAGCTGAAGAGGAAGGGGATCATGCCGCCCACGAACAGCATGGCCAGCACGTCGGCCTTGTAGATGTCGATGGCGTCGATGCCCGCCAGGCCCACGTAGGCCGCGAAGAGCGCGAGCGCGGTGAGCGCTGCGGAGGCGATGGCGAAGCCCTTGCCGGTGGCGGCGGTGGTGTTGCCCGTGGCGTCCAGGATGTCGGTTCGCTCGCGCACTTCCTTGGGCAGGCCGCTCATTTCGGCGATGCCGCCGGCGTTGTCGCTGATGGGCCCGAAGGCATCAATGGCAAGCTGCATGGCCGTGGTGGCCATCATGCCCGCTGCGGCGATGGCCACACCGTAAAGACCGGCCAAGCTGAAGGCGCCGAAGATGCCCGCCGCCAGTACCAGGATGGGCAGGGCCGTGCTTTGCATGCCCATGGCCAGGCCGCCGATCACGTTGGTGGCATGGCCGGTGCCGCTCTTCTGCACGATGCTGTCCACCGGCCTGCGGCCCATGGCCGTGTAGAACTCCGTGATGTAGCTCATCAGGAAGCCCACCACCAGGCCCAGGATGATGGCGTAGAAGATGTGGACGCTCGGGTAGACGGTCTCCACCCCGCCGCGCGAGAAGGTGATGGACTCCGGGAACATCCAGCCGATGATGAACCAGCTGGCGATGGCCGTGAGGATGATGCTTCCGATGTTGCCCTTGTTGAGCGCGGCCATCACGCTGTCGCTGTCCTTGCTGATGCGCACGAGGAAGGTGCCGATGATGCTGAAGAGGATGCCCAGGGCGGCGATCACCATGGGCAGCAGGATCGGGGCCATGCCGCCGAAGTTGTCGTGGCTGATCACCTCGCGGCCCAGCACCATGGTGCTGAGGATGGTGGCCACGTAGCTGCCGAAGAGGTCGGCGCCCATGCCCGCCACGTCGCCCACGTTGTCGCCCACGTTGTCGGCAATGGTGGCGGGGTTGCGCACGTCATCCTCGGGGATGCCGGCCTCCACCTTGCCCACCAGGTCCGCGCCCACGTCGGCGGCCTTGGTGTAGATGCCGCCGCCCACACGGGCGAAGAGCGCGATGGACTCTGCGCCCAGGCTGAAGCCAGCGAGCACTTCCAGCGCGGTCATCATCTCCGTGCCATTGGGGCTGGCACCGTTCACGTACATGCCGTAGAACAAAATGAAGAGTGAGCTGAGGCCCACCACGGCCAGGCCGCTCACGCCGAGGCCCATCACGGTGCCACCGTTGAAGCTCACCTTGAGGCCCTGCGCCAAGCTGGTGCGGGCGGCCTGCGTGGTGCGCACGTTGGCCTTGGTGGCGATGTTCATGCCGATCCAGCCCGCAAAGGCGCTGAAGAACGCACCGATGAGAAAGGACACGGCGATCACCCAGTCGCTGTGCTCCACCAAGGTGCCGCTCCAACCCAGGAGGATGGCGGCGATCACGGCGTACACGCCGAGCACCTTCCATTCGGCCTTCAGGAACGCGCTGGCCCCATTGGCAATGTAGCCGGCCAGTTCCTGCATGTTCTTGTCACCGGCATCCTGTTTGTTCACCCAGAGGGCCTTGGCGATCATCACCACCAGGCCGATCAGGCCCATCACGGGGATGTAGTAGATCAATTCACTTCCCATGTCCTTCGTCTTGCGTTTGTGTCTTCAAATTAGTGGACCCCATGCGAATGGGGCGCGCGAAATTAGCCGAATGTGCGGAATTCCAACCTTTTACCGGCCAAAAGGCCGGAATGCGGGCCATGGCAGGCCCAGCAAGCCCACGGCACCTATCCGTGCACGTAGGCCACGCTCTTCACCGCATCCACCACGCGCTTCACGCTGGGCAGTGATTCTTCGATAAGGTTCAGGGCAAATGGCAGGGGCGTATCCGCTTGGGTGATGCGCACCACGGGCGCGTCCAAGTGGTCGAATGCGTGGCGCTGCACGCGGAATGCCACTTCGGTGGCGATGCTGCCGTAAGGGAAGTTTTCGTCCACCACCACCAGGCGGTTGGTCTTCTTCACCGAGGCAATGATGGTGGCCTCGTCCAGCGGTCGGATGGTGCGCAGGTCGATCACTTCACAGTCAATTCCTTCCTTGGCCAGCTCATCTGCTGCGCCAAGCGCCACCTTCATCATTTTACCGAAGCTGACGATGGTGGCATCCTTTCCCGGCCGCTTGATGTCCGCCACGCCGATGGGCAACAGGTACTCACCATCCGGGATCTCGCCCTTGTCACCGTACATGCGCTCGCTCTCCATGAAGAGCACGGGGTCGTTGTCGCGGATGGCGGCCTTCAGCAAACCCTTTGCATCATAGGGATTGCTGGGGGTGATCACCTTCAGGCCGGGCACGTTGGCATACATGCTCTCGTAGCTTTGGCTGTGCGTGGCGGCCAATTGGCCGGCACTGGCATTTCCGCCGCGAAATGTGATGGGTATGTGGAACTGGCCGCCGCTCATCTGCAGGATCTTGGCTGCGGAGTTGATGATCTGGTCGGCCGCGAGCACCGCGAAATTCCAGGTCATGAACTCAATGATGGGCCTTAGTCCGTTCATGGCGGCGCCCACGCCAATGCCGGTGAAGCCCAGTTCCGTGATCGGCGTATCAATGACACGCTTGGCGCCGAACTCCGCCAACATCCCTTTGCTCACCTTGTAGGCACCATCGTATTCGGCCACCTCCTCCCCCATCAGGAAGACGTTCGGGTCGCGGCGCATCTCCTCGCTCATCGCCTCGTTCAAGGCTTCGCGGAATTGAACAGTTCGCATGATCAATGTGGATATCGGGCCACAAAGGTAGCCCCATCGCCGAAAGGCCGGATGCGATGAACCGGCGCATCTGAACATTCATGCTGCCGCCATGGAATGCACATTTGCTTGTGATCAATTGCTCTTGCTCATTCACCAAGCACACCCCTCCGGATCGCTGATGCTCCCTTCATTGTATTGCGGTGCATTGAACAAGCAGATCGAGCTATTGACAATGGCCCGTTGATTTCTCTTTCCCATAATTGCATTGCATTGCGCATTCACGCATTTGATTTGGCACATAAACCAACTTCACAATGGCCAAGAAAAAGGCAGCAGCGAAGAAGAAGGCAGCCCCCAAGAAGGCGGCCGCCAAGAAGCCCGCAGCTAAGAAGAAAGCCGCGAAGAAGGCAGCGAAGAAGAAGTAAGTCAGGCCTTAGGCGGCACATCTTCCGTGCCGGACCTGTACGTGCAAAGGGCTTCCGAAAGGGAGCCCTTCGCATGTGCAGTTGTTTGGTGCAGCGCTTGCCCCGCCACTCAGCGTCTTCCGCCCGGCGGCGTGAACCTTGCAGTCTGTATTCCGTAGTCTTCGAGAGCTTCAGCCTGCGGGTTTATCGGGCGTAGGCTTCGAGGCCCCAGCCTACGGGAGGGCTCAGAAAGCTTCGGGAACCCGGCCTGTGGCATATTATACCCTTTCGCAATAAAGCCCCATCCAATCTACTTGCTCCCCGTGATCGGGACGCAGGTGCTTTTTCCGCATGGCTTCTCCAATGAGGTCATTCCGTAGACAGCGCTACGCAACGCCCTCCTCGTATCGCCCTGCGAAAAAAATTGATTCATCCCGCTTCGCGGGAAGCTGCGCATCTTTTGACGGCCCCTTATTGCGAAAGGGTATTACAGCACGAAGGGCCGCCCCTTTCGGGGCGGCCCTTCGGCTTTTGGTTCTGTGGGCTTAGGCTTCCAGGCCCCCAGCCTACTGAAGCTTGTTGCTGCCTACCGCACGATGCTCAACCGATGCACCGTGCGTTCACCGTTCACGGTGATGTTCACCATGTACACGCCACTGGCCAGGTCGCTGGGCAGTTGCAGGATGGTGCTGAAGCGCTCACCGCTGTTGCCGAACTCCTGGGCAAACACCTGCTTGCCGTAGATGTCCTGCACGTCAACGTTGATGCTCTGGTCGGCATTCCGCAGGCCATTAATGCTCAGGTTCACCTGTCCATCACGCACCGGGTTGGGCCACAGCGTGGCCTCGCCGAAGCCGGTTTGCTCCATGCTCGCAAACCCGTTGCCGCCATTGTTGTCAATGGTGATGGTGCAAGCACCTGTGCATCCCGTGCTCCAAGTACCTCCCAACTTTACGCTCACCGCCACATTGTATGTGGAACCGTTCACCAGTTTGGGTGCCACGTCGTTGTTCCACTTCAATTGCAGGATGTACGTGTTGCGGAGGAAGGTTTGATCATAACCTTCATTGGTGTTGTAGATGCGGAACTCGTACTGCGTTGCACCTGGTATCGGCGTGGCATAGATGAAGCTGTTATTCGTGGGCGGATTGAACGCGCGCGTCTCGTTGCAGCTATGGCCATAGTTGGGGAATGGTATCAACTGGGTGCAGGGTACCAATGGACTCAGGCCCGTTTCGCAACCGCTGCCCCAGTGCGCACTGGCGACCGGGCCTGCCACGTTGGTACGCACGCGGGCGAAGTAGTGCACGCCAGGCACCAGCGGGCTGGTTACCATGTCCCAGAAGTGCACGTAGTAGGTACTGCGCACAATCCGACGAATGAAGCCTGCATCAGGGTCACTGAACTCGAACTGGTACTGCGTAGCTCCGGTCACCTTATTGCAGTACACCTTGTTACCCTGGCCGTTGTTGAAGATGCCGCACTCGGTGGCTGCAATGTTCGCCGGGCCCAAGGGCAGGCAGAAGCTGTGCGCACTGCCATAACCGAGGCTGGCTTGCGGGTTGGCGGGCGACATGCTGCCCGAAGCGAAGTCATCGCGCAGGATCAGTTTGCCGTTCGAGCTGCGCAGCTCCCAGCCGCCGTTTGCAATGCCATCACCGAAGCTGTCGAACAGTTGGAACTTGTAGCAGGCGACTTCCGGAGTGGAACCCAAGCACACATTTTCCGTGTTGGTGCTATTTGCATTGGCGGGGGTGCCACTGGCCAGCAATGCGCCACCTTCCGTGCGAACCTCCCAAGTAATATCACCAGGTGAGGCATCCGTGTTGATCACCACTGCAATCTCATTGCCAGTGCATATGGGTCCGACCGGGGTGCCTGCACAATTGCAATTGGCATCGATCACATCGCCGATGGTGTTGGGGTCTCCATCATCGCAGGCGCTGCCCACGGTGCCGGGCACGCCCGGGCACAGGTCCGTGTTGTCGGCCACGTAGCCCAAAGGTTGGTTGCAGGTGAAGCCCGCCTGGCTGTCATTGGGATCGCCCAGGCCGTCAGCATCGGTGTCGGCGTACCAGGTGGTGGCCACATCGGCCACGCCGCAGCCGCAGGCACCCGGATCAGTCTTGTTCACATCGCCATCGCAGAGGTCGGTGTTGTCAGCAACATAACCGTTTGGCTGGATGCAGGTGAAGCCCGCCTG
>JAFDZG010000217.1 GCA_018267065.1 Bacteroidota bacterium | reverse complement strand
TACCTCCGCCTGAACGGCATGCAGGTGTTCGATTACAAAACCGGTGCAAAGCTCTGGACGGCTGCCTTCGATTTCACCCCGGACCGCGTTAAAGGCAGGCCCATGAACGCCGTGAAATGGGGCGTATACGGCGCTGTGGCCGAACCGGTGGTGGTGGGCGATGACCTCTTTGTGCTGGATTGCTCCAACCGCAAAAACCAGTATGTGAAGAAGTATGACCGCAAGAGCGGCAAGCTCTTGTGGACCTCCCCGGAGATCCCCGACGCGCGCGCCATCCCCAACATGTACGTGATCGATGGCCTGGTGGTACTGCAGATCGGCGGCCAAGTGGAAACCCAGGCCCTGCTGAAAAGCACCAGCTCCGGCGCGGACGGCTCCACCACTGTGACTTACACCAGCCGCATTGAATACGAAAATGTAAAGCCTTATGGCGTGAAGGCGCTTAATGCCACCAACGGGTCCATAGCTTGGGAAAGCGAACGTTTCAAGAAAGGCATCACCAACATGTTCGCCGGGAACGGCAAGATCCATGTGTGCAGCGGCAAAGCCCTCTATGCCATGGATCCCGCAGGCAAGGAACTCTACGAGGTGCCCTTGGGGGATGACAACATAGGGAATGCCGTGCTCATCATGCAGCACAACGACAAGGTGGCCATCGTGGGTGAAAAAGGCATCAGCACCCATGGCCTTGCCGACGGCAAGCTCGTGAACAGCGGCAAGTACAAGGCTTCCACCTTGAACGATCGGGTGGGCAACATGGCCCTCATGCAAACCGACAAAGAGGACATTGCGGCCTTTGATCTGGACAGTTGCAAATTCCTCGCGTACAACGCCCGCAAGGATGCCATGAACACCCTGACCAACGACGGGCAGTATGTTTATGTCTATGAGAAAAAGGACGTGACGAAGCTGAAGACACACTGAGCAGGCACACTGAGCAGACACACACCACCATGGTGTGCAGAAAGGCCGTTCCGGATCTCCGGAACGGCCTTTTTCCTGATGTGCGTCACCTTCCCGGACCCGGCTGCGTATAACTTGGCCACGTTATGCACCGCCGTAAATGGTTCCCGCGGAAGCTCCGCATCCTGGCGGGCTTGGTTGCCGTGGTGCTCCTCTCCGTGGCTTGGACAGCCGCCACCACGCCGGTAAGGGGGCCGCACAGTCGCTTGGAATTGCGGATGCTCCGCGACCAGATCGAAGGGTTGGACGTCCAGTTCGGCACCTACTTCGTTACCGCCGGGCGCTGCGCCGGTTGCCATGGGCATGATTCGCTCGGCATCGCCATGATGGCCGGCGAACAGGACGTGAACGTGGTGAACGATTGGCGCAGCACCATGATGGCCAACAGCGCCCGTGACCCGTTCTTCCTCGCCAAAATGGAACATGAAGGACTTGTGAACCCCGCCCTCCATGAGCAACTGGAGCACAACTGCCTGAAGTGCCACGCACCACTGGCCGTGTTTGAGCAAAAGATGAAAGGCGGCCCCGCGTTCACCGCTGCCAGTCTGGACACCAGCGTGATGGCCCGCGATGGCGTTTCCTGCCTGGCCTGCCACATGCAGAACCCCGATTCCGCCGGCCACTTCTTCTCCGGCAATTTGCACTACGACAGTGCCCGCGTGTGGGGGCCGTACACGCAGGAGCAGATCAACCCCAACATCATGCAGTATTTCGTGGGTTACACGCCCGACCAAGGCCCCCACATCCTCGATGGCCGGGTCTGTTCCGGGTGCCACACCGCCATCAACCAACCGGTGGACCTGCAGGGCAATTCCACGGGCACCTCCTTCTTTGAGCAGACCATGTGGCAGGAGTATGAAAACTCCGTGTACTACGGAACGGACCAGAATTGCCGCAGCTGCCACCTGCCGCGCATCCAGGACTCCGTGATCCTGGCCTCGGAATACATTTTCCTCACCGGCCAGTCCCCCTTCGGCAAGCACCACCTCACCGGTGGAGGCGTGTTCATGTTGAACATGATGAAGGACCACATTGCCGACTTCGGCATCCCCGCCACGCCGGCCGAGTTCGACAGTACCATAGCCCGCAGCAAGGCGCTGCGGAAAACCACCTTGTCCATGGCGATGAACATGGCCGAACGAACGGACGACACGCTCTACGTGGACGTATCCCTCACGGACCTCATCGGCCATAAGTTCCCCAGCGGGTTCCCCAACAGGAGGGCCTTTGTGCAGGTGGTGGCACTAAGCGCCACCGGCGATACGCTCTTCCAAAGCGGCCGCTGGGACAGTACATACGAAGTGGTCGGCAATGACCTGCCCTATGAACCGCACCACAACGTGATCACCCAAGGGGACCAGGTGCAGATCTATGAGTTCGTGATGGGCGATGTGGATTCAAACGTCACCACCACGCTGCTGCGCGCCGTGCACCGGCTCAAGGACAACCGCTTGGTGCCGATCGGATACAGCATCACACATCCAAGCCAGGACACCTCGGCCATTGCGGGGCTTGCGCTCAGCGATCCCGACTTCAACCACGATGCGGACGGCACGGAAGGCAATGGCGGCGACATTGTGCACTACCATGTTCCCATGAATGGCTACACCGGTGCGGTGAATGTGAAAGCCAGCGTGTGGTTCCAACAAGTCCCGCCAAGATGGAACCAGGAAATGTTCGGGTACCACGGGGGGCGGATCGATCCGTTCCGCGACATGTACCAGGCTGCCGACAACACACCGGAACTGGTGGTGGCCGACAGCTTGATGATCATCGGAACGGGCGTTGAAACGAACGCAGCGCAAGCACCTGCAACTGCGCCAAAAGTTTGGCCCAACCCCACCAAGGATGGATCGGTGTGGATCGTTGCACCGGGCATCACGGGCATCAAGGCCTATGATGCGGCAGGGAAGCGCGTGGCGGTACAGGTTGTTCAAACCAAGCAAGGCTGGCATTGCGTACTGCCGGAGCAACCCGGCGTGTACCACTTGGTGCTGGGCGGCCCGCAGGGAGAGCGCTTGGCGCGTATAGTGCGCATGGCGCCATGATGGAGCTGCAGGTTGCTTCCATCCATATCTATCCGGTAAAATCGCTCGGAGGTTTCGGCGTTCCGCAGGTGCGGCTTACCGATCGTGGCCTGGAGCACGATCGCCGCTGGATGCTGATCGATGCGGAAGGGCAGTTCCAAACGCAACGCACCTTGCCGGAAATGGCCTGCCTCCATACAGCGTCGAACGCATCGGGGTTCACGGTCACGGATGTCCGCAACGGAACAACACTGGATATGCCTTGGGCATTGGTGGAAGGGGAGCTGGTCCATGCCCGCGTGTGGGACGATGCCGTGGACCTGCTGCTGGGCCAGCGTACCATGCATCAATGGTTCAGCGGGGCCTTGGGCCGCAACGTGCGGATCGGCTACATGCCGGAAAGCACCGTGCGCAACACCGACCCTGCGTATGCGCGATCGCGCCTGGCGCTCAATGATGCCTTTCCCGCATTGGTCATTTCCCAAGCTTCGCTGGATGACCTTAACGCTAGGCTTGACGTTTCGGTGCCGATGGAACGCTTCCGCCCCAATGTGGTGCTCGCAGGCGGTGAAGCGTATCAAGAAGATAAATGGACGGATTTCCTCATCGGCGATGCCCGCTTCAGAAACGTTAAGCCTTGCGCCCGTTGCGTGATCCCCAATACGGACCAGCAAACTGCGGTGCGCACCATGGAGCCGTTGCGCACGTTGGCCAGCTACCGATCGGTGGGCAACAAGGTGATGTTCGGGATCAATGCGATATTTGAAGGTCCGGGAACCTTGCATGCCGGAGACCTCGTTCGCACGGCATGATCCACGCCATCCTCAACGACAAGGCTACGCGCCTCTTCATCATTCTCGGGGCCTTCTTCACCGCCAGCGCCATCGTGGCGGAGATGATCGGCGTGAAGCTCTTCCAGCTGGAGACCATGCTGGGGATGGCCAAGGCCGACTTCACCCTGTTCGGCCAGCACCACCTCTCCTTCGTGCTCAGCGTGGGCGTGCTGCCCTGGCCCATCAT
>JAFDZG010000216.1 GCA_018267065.1 Bacteroidota bacterium | reverse complement strand
TGCACCACATCGCGGAACAACGCACCTTCACCACGGATCTGCAAGGGCGCTCCGTGGCCTCGTTGGAATGCGATGAGCAACACATGCTCTTAGTGCGCGACCTGCTGCGGCCCAAGCGGGCGGAAAGGTTGGGGTGAGGCGATCGCAATTCAATGGACTCAAATGGACCCCCATGGCGGATCCGCCATGGGGGTCCATTTGAGTCCATGAGCCTTGGTTGGCTGCCCAACTCGAACAACGTACCAACCGCATTTTTTACCCCATCACCCACCGCAGCACCTTCTCCTTCCACGTTGAATAGGGCGGATAGTGTACACCGGGTTCCGGCAGCAGCCGGGAAGCCGTCACCATGCCTTGGATGTGGCTGAACACCTCGAAGCTGCGCTTGCCGTGGTAGCGCCCCATGCCGCTGGTGCCCACGCCGCCCAAGGGCAATTGCAGGTTTCCGAAGTGCAGCAGGCAGTGGTTGATGCATCCGCCGCCGAAGGCGATGTGCTCCGTGAAAAAGCGCTGCACGGAGCGACTTCGTGCAAACACGCACAGCGCCAATGGCGTGGGATTCCGCGCCGCGATGGAAAGCACCTCTTCCGGCTCTTTCCATGAAATCACCGGCAACACGGGACCGAAGATCTCCTCTTGCATCACCAAACTTTCCATCGGTAGATCCGTGAGCACCGTAGGCGCGATGTACCCCCCGGCCGCATCCGCCTGACCGCCAAAGAGCACCTTTCCTTCCGCCAGGTAGCGCTTCACCCGCTGAAAATGCTTGTCGTTCACCATGCGCGCAAAGTGGGGCGAGCGCTGTGGATCTGTTCCGAAGAAAGCCGTGGTGTGCTTGGCCATGGCGGCCAGGAAGGCATCCATCACATCGGCGTGGACCAAGGCGTAGTCCGAGGCGATGCAGGTTTGCCCGGCGTTGAAGAACTTGCTCCAGGCGATCCGTTTCGCGGCGGTGTCCACGTTGGCGCTGCGGTCCACGATGGCGGGGCTTTTGCCGCCCAGTTCCAGGGTGACGGGCACTAATTGCGGGGCGGCCATGGCGAGGATCTTGCGCCCCACGGCCGGGCTGCCGGTGAAGAAGACGTGATCGAACCGGAAGCCTTCCATCATCGGCGGGATCACATCGGCCCCCGGCCCTTGCACCACCAGCACCTGTTCCCGGGCAAAGGCTTCCGCGATGAGCTTTTCCAGCACGGCCGCCGTGTGCGGGGTCTCCTCGCTGGGCTTCACCACGGCGCAGTTGCCCGCCGCGATGGCACCAACTAATGGTGAAAGAACCAGCAGGGCCGGATAGTTCCACGGTGCGATGATCAGCACCACGCCCAAGGGTTGCGGATGAATGCTGCTTCCAGCAGGCCATAACACCAACGGCGTGGGAACTCCATCCGGACGCATCCAGTCACGCAGGTTCGCCAAAGCATGGTCGATTTCGGCATGCACCAAGCCGATGTCCGCCATGTACGCCTCGAAGCGCGGTTTGCGCATATCCGCATGCATGGCGGAGAGGAGGGCTTCCTCGTGCTTTTTCAGTGCTCGCTTCAGGGCCTTAAGCGCATCGCGGCGCGTGCGGTATGGCCGGGTGGCACCGCTTTGGAAATGGGCGCGGAGGGCGGGGAGGTCAGGCGCGGAAGACATTGGGGTGAAGGTAGTTTGAACCACGGATGGGTCCGGGCCTTGCTTCGCCATGCCTTTGACGAAGTAAGGCCCATGGGATGTGTGGCTCCTTCATGCCAAGAGCATCAAGGCCATTCGCACGAGGCCATGCACTCGGTGATCACTTCGCCTCGAACCCGGTAACCACGTAATAGGGCCGGTAGGTGCGGCTGAGCGGATCGAACAGTTCATCTGCCCGGTAGTGCCATTCACCGGTGGTCCCACGTCCCTGGTCCTGGCTGCGTAGGATGCCATCCACCTTTTGCGCTTGGCCCAATAGCAGCAATTCAAGCGTGCGGCCGTCCTGGGCAAGGATCACCAAGGTGAGGAACTGCCCGGACTTTACGGTGACCAACTTGCCTGAAACCGAAAGCCCCGGCGGAGGTGGTGGGACATCACTTGGGGGTGACTTGTCTTTACGTGCAAGCAGGGTGAAAAAGGCAGGGCACCTTGCGGCCATTCGTATGCCGATGGTCTTTCCGAAGGCTTCGGGATCCTGGTCAAAGTGGTCCAGGTCAAAGCCGAATTTGCGTTTAAGCTCCTTCTTGTATGGCGTAGTGCTCTGGATCATGCACACGCCCAACGCGGCTTGTATTTCGGCCTTGGAAAGCGAGGTATCAATGGCGGTAGCGCAAGTGCAGGTGGCTTCAGCCACGCGGTCCATGGCATCTTGGGCAACGGAGGCGGTACCGAATACGAAGGACAGTGGCACTAGAATGGCGAGCCGCATGTTGATGATGATGGCGCAATGTAGTGCGGACTGCAAATGAACGTATTGGCGCCCATCCCAATCCGCCCGCCTTTCTATGCAGCAAGAATGAAATCCTCCCCCTCCACCAAGCCACTCGAGACCAGGAACTCCGCGATGCGGTCACCGGTGCCGCGCTGCGAAATGAACGAGACGATGAAGGCTTCGCCGGAAGGAGGCAATGCGTTGTGCGGGATGAAAGTGTAGCCCATTACTTCACGAGGCTTCACGTCGGTGAAGGCCGAGATGGCGATTCCTTCCGCTTCCAACAGTCGCGCCCGTTGTTGGCAGAGGTTGCTCGT